>CP133959.1:1022733-1363644 GCA_036251705.1 Orbaceae bacterium lpD01
AGTAAGTCAGTCGGCTTGATAAAGTCCATATCAAGAAACTCATCGGGTTGATGGGCTTGTTCAATCGAACCTGGGCCGATAACAATAGTTGGAGTCAATTGATTCAGATAAGGCGCCTCAGTACAATAGTTGACTGTTTCAGCTGGCTGTCCCACTAACGCTTCAATCGCTTTGAGTGCCGGTGTATCGGGTTGGCATTCGTAACCTGGAATCGGATCATTTTGATAACTCACCGATAAGCGACCAGGCCACTGGGCTATCACCGGCGCCAGCTCTTGGCACAATAAGTCATAGAGATTTTCGATCGACATTTCAGGTAAAGGACGAATATCCATCACCAGTTCACAACAGCCACAAATCCGATTTGCTGAATCGCCACCATGAATACGGCCTAAATTCATGGTTGGATAGGGCACAGCAAAGCTTACATTATGATATTGCTGTTTCAATTTATCCCGTAGCGTTAATAACCGGGCGATCACCTGATGCATGATTTCAATCGCATTCACCCCTTTGTCCGGATCGCTTGAATGTCCCGATTTACCGATCACTTTGATCACATTAGCAATATGGCCTTTATGGGCGCGAATCGGTACCAGTCCGGTCGGTTCACCAATAATGGCACAGTCAGGCGCCAGGCTGGCTGTTTTGGCAAAATAGATCGCGCCAGACATGGTCGTCTCTTCGTCGGCAGTGGCCAAGATATGAATGGGCTTTTTAAGCTGAGTTAAATCAATATCCCGTAGTGCTTCTAAAATAAAGGCGAAGAATCCTTTCATATCAGCGGTACCTAGGCCATATAATTTATTGTCGATTTCGGTTAACTGAAAAGGATTTTTTTGCCATTGCCCCTCATCAAAAGGAACCGTATCGCTATGACCACTCAGTAATAAGCCACCGCGACCTTCGCCATAACTGGCTAATAAGTTAAATTTATTGCGTGTATTGGGCACAGGGGTGATAGTGATACGAAAACCAAGTGCTTCGAACCATTCAGCTAATTGGTTAATCAGTGCCTGGTTACTTTGATCAATCGTCGCATCTGCCGCACTAATTGATGGAATACTGATGATTTCATTATAAATTTTTAAAAAAGAGGGAATAGTCATCTTAACCTTACCAAAAGAACAAATAATGGCAGATATTAAACAACAAAACCGGCTGAAAGCATAGTGTTAAAAATAGTAAGACGATTTGTATGATGAGTGAATATTTTTTCATTTTTCTGTTTTTGCGGGTTATTGAAATGAGTGTTTATTAACTAATTAATTATATAAAATTAATCTGGTATTATTATTTAATGGAGACGGTTATTTTGTCTAAAAATTGAGATTGTTCGATGGCTATTTTTGAGTTTAAATTCAATTTAAATGAATAAAAATGCATTTTGCAATTGAAAGTCAGATAAAAATAACCTATGCTAACTGGCAGTGAAATCATCATGACAGATAAAACAGGACTTTATCATGTTAAAAGCGTTGATCATTGGCGCGAGTGGTTATGCCGGCGCAGAAATCGCTCGTTATTTAAGTCAGCATCCTGACGTTGAGATTGCCGGTTTACTGGTTTCTGAGCAGAGTACCGATAAAGGTAAATTATTATCTGACCGTGATTTGTATCCTCAGCTGAAAGGCGTGGTTGATTTACCGCTGCAAGGTACGTCAGATTATGCCGCTTTTTCTCAGTCAATTGATATGGTCTTTTTAGCTACAGAGCATCGTGTCAGTCATGATATTGCCCCCCATTTTTTAAAGCAAGGCTGCGTGGTCTTTGATCTTTCAGCGGCATTTCGCGTGAATCAATCGCCGTTTTATACTGATTATTATGGCTTTGACCATCAGCATCCGCAATGGCTAGCCAAAGCGGTTTATGGACTGGCAGAATGGCAGGCCGAGGCCATTAAAACGGCGCAGCTTATTGCTGTGCCGGGCTGTTATCCGACTGCGGCACAGTTGGCATTGAAACCGTTAATTGCCAGACAACTGCTCAATCCTGCCTATTGGCCGGTGATTAATGCGGTCAGTGGTGTGAGTGGCGCAGGCCGAAAAGCCAGTTTAAATAGCAGTTTTTGTGAGGTCAGCCTGAATGCTTATGGTCTGTTTAACCATCGTCATCAGCCGGAAATTGTCGCGCATTTAGGACAAGAGGTGATCTTCTCCCCCCATCTTGGTAGTTTTCCGCGCGGCATTCATGAAACGATTACTTGTCAGGTCAAGTCGGGTACAACTGAAAGGGATATTTTGTCGGCCTTTAATCAATGCTATCACGCTAAACCATTAGTACGCATCTACCAACAAGGCTGGCCGGCACTCAAATCGGTCATCGGTTTACCCTTCTGTGATATTGGTTTTGCGCTTAAAGATCAGCACCTTATTGTGATTGCCGTTGAGGATAATTTATTAAAAGGGGCGGCAGCACAGGCGGTGCAGTGTATGAATATTCGTTTTAATTTTACGGAAACATTATCCCTGATATAAGGAAACTGATATGACCCCATTAGTGCTTAAGCTGGGTGGTGTATTACTCGATAATACGGTTGCGCTAAATCAACTCTTCAGTGCGATAGCTATTCATCAGCAGACAATGTACCGTCCACTTGTTATTGTGCACGGCGGCGGCTGTCTGGTCGATGAGCTGCTACAAAAATTAGCGTTACCGATTGTTCGGCGTAATGGTTTACGGGTCACCCCCAAAGCGCAGCTCGATATTATTGTTGGTGCTTTAGCCGGTAGTGCCAATAAAACCTTATTAGCCGAAGCTAAAAAACATCAGCTGCTGGCGATTGGTTTATGTCTGGCTGATGGCGATAGTGTTGAGGTTAAGCAGATGAGTGAAGCGTTAGGTCATGTTGGTCAGGCTCTGCCGGGCAATCCTACTTTTATCCGGCAATTGTGGCAGGATGGCTATTTACCAATTATGAGCTCGATTGGTATTACCGATACCGGTGAGATGATGAACGTCAATGCCGATCATGCGGCGGCAGCCTTGGCTAACACGCTGTCGGCTGATTTAGTCTTATTATCTGATGTGGCTGGTGTGCTTGATGCGCAAAAGCAGAAAATTGCACTATTGACCGCTGAGCAGGCAGCACAGCTGATCGCTGAAGGCGTGATTACTGACGGCATGGTGGTGAAAGTGAAAACGGCTTTAGCAGCTGCAAGCCTATTAAAACGACCAGTCGAGATAGCCAGCTGGCAGCAAACCGAACAGTTTGATGAACTGTTCAAGGGGCAATCTATTGGTACGCGCATAATCGATTGATATTCGTCATATCATCTTGTGGGCTTCGCCGTTAGATTAGCGGCGTGATCAAATTAGGGTTATTAATTTTCTCAGTGTGAATCAGAAGGACATCATATGAAACAGAGTGGTATTAAGAAAGTAGTACTGGCATATTCAGGTGGATTAGATACGTCGGCGATTATTCCTTGGCTTAAAGAGAATTATGCCGGTTGTGAGGTGATTGCTTTTGTCGCTAACGTTGGACAAGATGCTAATGAGCTGATTGATGTCGAGAAAAAAGCGCTGGCTTCTGGCGCCAGTGCTTGTTATATCGCTGATCTTCGAGAAGAGTTTGTTAAAGATTATGTCTATCCTGTGCTCAAAACCGGCGCGCTATATGAAGGCAAGTATCTGTTAGGGACTTCCATGGCGCGTCCGATTATCGCTAAAGCACAGGTTGAGCTGGCGCTGAAAGTCGGGGCCGATGCGTTATGTCATGGCGCAACCGGTAAAGGTAACGACCAAGTCCGCTTTGAAACAACTTATACCGCTTTAGCCCCGCAGCTCAAAGTGATCGCACCATGGCGTGAATGGAATTTAAGATCACGTGAGGCGTTACTTAACTATCTCAAGGAGCGAAATATCCCGACCACGGCGACGCTGGAGAAAATTTATAGTCGTGATGAGAATGCCTGGCATATTTCGACTGAAGGGGGGGTTTTAGAGAGCACCTGGAATTCGGCTAATGATGACTGTTGGGCATGGACAGTGGCGCCGGAAGCCGCACCAGAACAAGCGGAACTGGTGACGATTGGTATTGAAAAAGGTGAGGTGGTTGCGGTTAATGGCCAACAACTATCACCTTATCATTGTGTTACAACTTTAAATAAAATTGGCGCTAAACATGGCATTGGCCGGGTTGATATCATTGAGAACCGTTTAGTCGGCATAAAATCGCGTGGCTGTTATGAAACGCCAGGCGGGACGATTATCATGGAAGCGTTGCGCGGTTTAGAGCAGCTAATTTTAGATCGCGATAGCTTCAAGTGGCGCGAGCAGCTCGGTTTAGAGATGTCCTATGTGGTGTATGATGGGCGTTGGTTTGCGCCTTACCGCCTTTCTCTACAGGCTGCCGCTGACGTTCTCGCCGAGTCAGTGAATGGTGAAGTTATCATCAAACTCTATAAAGGCAATGCCACAGCTATTCAAAAACGCTCAGAAAATAGCTTATATAGCGAAGCGTTTGCCACCTTCGGTGAAGATGAAGTGTATGATCATAGCCATGCGGGTGGTTTTATTCGGTTATTTTCGTTGTCGTCCCGTATTCGCGCAATCAATGAAGAAAAGAAAAAATGATTGGCTAAATAGCGTTGGCTGATTATAATCTAAAAATTGAGATTGTATCGGGGCGGTTTTCCGCCCTGATTTGTTTATGACTAATTGATATTGAAATAACTATTTTTGGGGTTAAATATGGCATTATGGGGCGGGCGTTTTACTCAAGCAGCAGACCAACGTTTTAAACAGTTTAATGACTCATTACGTTTTGATTACCGCTTAGCTCAGCAAGATATTATCGGTTCGATTGCCTGGTCTAAAGCGCTGGTAACGGTTAATGTCTTAACGCAGCAAGAACAGCAGACATTAGCGCTGGCGCTGGAAACCTTACTTAAAAAAGTGACGGCGGATCCTCAGCAGATCTTAGCGAGCGACGCGGAAGATATTCATAGTTGGGTTGAGCAGCAGTTAATTGAGCAAGTCGGTGATCTGGGTAAAAAACTGCATACTGGACGCAGCCGTAATGATCAGGTCGCCACCGATTTAAAACTCTGGTGCAAACATCAGGTGCCGGTATTACTCCATACACTTAATACGCTACGGCAGCAACTGGTGGTCACCGCAGAAAAATATCAAGATGCGGTGATGCCGGGTTATACCCATTTGCAACGTGCCCAGCCTGTCACTTTTGCTCATTGGTGCTTGGCTTATTTTGAAATGCTTAGCCGTGATATCACGCGTTTACAAGATGCGCTTGCCCGCTTAGATGTGAGCCCGCTAGGTTGTGGCGCCTTAGCCGGTACTGCTTATCCGATTGATCGTGAACAGTTAGCCGATTGGCTTGGTTTTGCCCGTGCAACCAATAATAGTCTAGATACGGTTTCCGATCGCGATCATGTAATGGAGCTGCTGGCGGCGGCGGCGATTGGCATGAATCACTTATCACGCTTTGCCGAAGATCTGATTATTTTTAACAGTGGTGAAGCCAACTTTGTTGAACTCTCTGACAAAGTCACCTCGGGCTCATCTTTAATGCCACAAAAGAAAAATCCTGATGCACTCGAGCTGATTCGCGGCAAAACTGGCCGTGTTTTTGGTGCGCTCAGTGGAGCAATGATGACCTTTAAGAGCTTGCCATTAGCCTATAATAAAGATATGCAAGAGGATAAAGAGTCGTTATTTGATGCTCTTGATACTTGGCATGACTGTTTAGATATGGCTGCTTTAGTGCTTGAAGGTCTTGAGATCAATTATGCCCGATGCTGTGAGGCCGCTCAGCAAGGTTATGCTAATGCGACTGAGTTGGCTGATTATTTGGTGGCCAAAGGTGTGCCTTTCCGCGAAGCGCATCATATTGTTGGCGCCGCTGTGGTGGGAGCTATCGCGAAACAGAGAGCATTAGAAGCATTAACGCTCACCGAATTAAAGGTTTTTTCACCGGTGATTGAGGAAGATGTTTATCCAATTCTATCGCTTGAGTCTTGTTTGGCAAAACGCAATGCGAAAGGCGGCGTTGCCGCTTCGCAAGTAAAACTCGCGATAGAGGATGCCAAAAAAGCATTGAGCACCATGTAATTTAAGTTTGGTTCTACCTCTAGATTAAAAGGCCTATCCCGCAACGGTGTACCGATGGATAGGCTTTTTTGTACCCAACTAGTTGAGTATCTATGTTTTTGTGCTTAAGCCTCAGTGTCTAAAAACTGTTGATAGAGCCGCTCAAAAGGGAGCTTGCGGCTGATGACAACGAAACGCGATTGCGGCACTTCATCTGCTTGCCATAATGCAGCATAATCAAATCCTACCACTTTATGTACGCCCTGTACGATAAGCTTGGCCGGATTATCTTTAATCGCCAGTACGCCTTTATAACGCAACATATCATTACCGTATTGTTCAATCAGCGTCTCGACAAAGGCGCCAATTGTTTTGATATCAAGTTCTCCAGCTTCAAAAAGATAAGAGCGGATGTCATCATTATAGGATAAATGCTGACTCGTGGGCTGTTGGATCAATGGTTGATAATGGGTTGATTGCGGACGCTGAGCATCGATAACAAAAAAACCTTTATTCATCTCAAGCTCATCGGTCAGTTCAAAGGCATGAATATCCAGCCAGGCCGCTTTGGGGATTTCACCTTTTACCGCGACAAACAGCGTTGCTTTACGATTAATTGTCGCGAGCCGGTGGAGGACAGTCTCTTTTTGGGCGGTGCTAATACGATCAGTTTTGGTGAGTATCAGTCTGTCGGCAAAGCCAATTTGCGAATGCGCAACACGATGTTCATCCAGTTGTTTGAGAATATGTTCACTATCAACCAGGGTAATAATGCCATCGATCTCAAAGGTCTCGCGGATTAAGGTATCAATAAAAAAGGTTTGCAGGATGGGCGCCGGATCGGCCAGTCCGGTTGTTTCGATAATCAGACGATCAAAGTGCAGTGTGCCGGCTAACCTACGTTGATTGAGCTGGTGAAGTGCCGTGGTTAATTCGCCCTGAACACTACAGCAGATACAGCCATTAGTCATCTCCAGCACTTCAATATTTTGAGCCGAAGGGAACAGTTGGCTGTCGATATTGGTTGGACCAAACTCATTTTCAATAATCAGAATTTTTTCTGTTTTATCTTGTGTTAGCAAGTAGTTAATCAAGGTGGTTTTGCCGGCACCTAAAAAGCCGGTTAAAATGGTGACAGGTAATAGGGCTTGAGTCGTCATAGGCTCACCTAATATGGATTGTTGTGATGATTAATGGTTATTGTTGTCGGATTGATCATTGGGTCGTTGTTTATGATGGCAGATAACTATCTCAGTATAACTATCGGTATATAACTAGCAGCACAAACCAACAGACGATATCAGTCGACTCATGTTCAGTATCGAAATATTCAGCACATTGAAGTCCAGCAAATTAACAGCAACGCGTACCATCTTTACCACTATAACGCGCATCCTGACGCTCTCTGAAAAACGCTTCATAAGTCATGGGTGTTTGCTCGGGATGGTTAAGTTTGATATGTTGAACATAGGTATCATAGTCTGGAATACCGACCATTAATTTAGCTGCTTGTCCTAAATATTTACCCGCTTTGGCTAAGTTTTCAAACATATTATTCAACCTTTTATAAGTTTTATTATCGTATCATGATATCAATCTATCCTTTATTATTCTTTTATTGTACAGGAATAATGGGATATGAACAGTGGGTTTTTAGCCAAAATAAAACCGTCTGACTAGGGATAAACAAAACTAGCAACGGGTCATCGATAAAGTTATTGTTAGGTCTGGTATCGATGTTGCATGGAGGAGTATTAACCCGATTAATATCAGATAATAAACGTATCACAAAAATAATTTTGTGATATTTCTAATGATATCGATTGGAAAAAACTATATAATCCATCGTTAGGAAATACATTGCTACCGTTTTTGAGGACAGATTATGAACATTCGTGATTTAGAATACTTTGTTGCGCTTGCCGAATATCGCCATTTTAGAAAAGCTGCTGATGCTTGTAATGTCAGCCAACCCACATTAAGTGGCCAGGTTCGTAAATTAGAAGATGAACTGGGTGTGATGCTGCTTGAGCGTACGAGTCGAAAAGTCCTTTTTACCCAGACCGGTTTAATGCTGGTTGAGCAAGCACGTGAAGTGCTGCGTAATGTACAAATTTTTCGAGAAATGGCCAGTAAGCAGGGCGAGGATATGTCAGGACCGATGCATATCGGTTTGATTCCAACGGTAGCCCCCTATTTACTGCCTTATATCATTACCTTACTACATGATGCGTTCCCGCAACTTGAACTCTATTTACATGAAGCACAAACCAATGTCATCGTATCGCAACTGGAACAAGGTAAACTGGATTGTGCGATTTTAGCCGCGGTTAAAGAGACCGATCCGTTTATTAAAATTCCGTTGTTTGATGAGCCGATGTGTTTAGCCGCGCATGTTGATAATCGCTTAGCTAAAGAAAAAGTGGTCAAACTTTCCGAACTCAGAGGTGAAAAATTCTTGATGTTAGAAGATGGCCACTGTTTACGTGATCATGCGATGGGATACTGTTTCCAGGCCGGCATCGATGAAGATAAACGTTTTCGGGCAACCAGCCTTGAAACATTACGCAGTATGATTTCAGCTGGCCGCGGTATTACCCTGTTTCCAGAATTAGCGGCACCGATTGACCGTGTGCGTGATAATGTGGTGTATATCCCTTGTACTGATCCGGTACCGATGCGTTCAATTGAGTTGATTTACCGTCCTGGCTCACCACTGCGTTCACGTTACGAACAGATCGCCAAGAAAGTGAAAGAGACCATGCCGGCGGTATTGGCAAAACGAAATATCAATGCATGAAAAACCTAGTCGCTAAATCAGCGGTATCAACCACCGGGATTCGAGCGTTACAAAAAGAGCGTACCCGCCGTTCATTGATTGATGCCGCTTTCAACCAGCTCAATGCCGAGCAAGGTTTTGCCAGTTTAAGTCTACGTGAAGTGGCCAGAGAAGCGGGAATTGCGCCGACCTCATTTTATCGCCATTTTCGGGATATGGATGAGCTGGGATTAGCCATGGTTGATGAGAGCGGATTAACCTTAAGACAGTTAATGCGTCAGGCGCGTAAACGGATAGAGAAAGGGGGCAGTGTGATTCAAACCTCCATCACCACATTTATTGAGTTTATCGATAAAAATCCGAAGATATTTTTATTACTGTTACGTGAAAAAGCCGGGACTTCAGCGGCTTTTCGTAATGCCATCGATCGTGAAATTCAGCATTTTATTGCCGAATTGGCGGATTATCTGGATAGTGCCAATAATATGCCGCGCCGGGTTAATGAGTCTCAAGCCGAAGCGATGGTGACAATAGCCTTTAATAGTGGTGCAGAAGCGTTGGAGTTTGATGCCAACAAGCGACAAAAACTCATCGATAAGTTAATCTTTCAATTAAGAATGGTATCGCGCGGCGCTTACTATCTCTATCGCAGAGAGCAAGAAAAAGCCCTTCATCATCACGCTTGACCTTCAGATTGCGTCTTTATCGTTCATTTCATTGATATTTTTCGCCAATCCACCGCGCTACAGCTGCCGTTTTTGTTCGATATACACCTCTTAAGCGATAGCATATTGCAATACGCTCGAGATGTGTGTTGCTCATACACATCTCTATTTCTCACTAGCCTCGAGCATATGCAGCTTGAGCGCTTAGAAAAAAATCAGTGCTAACAGAATAAATACCGGCAACAAGATACTGAACGACCATTTCATATAACCAAAGAAACCGGGCATCACAATATGGTGCTGTGTGGCAATACTTTTGATCATAAAGTTAGGTGCATTTCCAATATAGGTTAAAGCGCCCATAAATACCGATCCCATCGAGATGGCCAGCAATGTTTTAGCGAGCTCTGTCATTAACAAACCAGCATCACCAGCGGCCAGATTAAAAAATACCAGATAAGTGGGAGCATTATCCAGAAAACCAGATAGCAGGCCAGTTAGCCAGAAATACATCAGATTAATCGGCTCGCCATGATGATCGGTAACGAGTTCGGTAATACTGGCCAGATCACCTTGCTGACCTGCTCTTAAGATAGCTAGTACCGGCACAATCGTAATAAAAATACCGACGAATAGCTTAGCCACTTCGAGAATAGGTTCCCAATTAAATTGATTCTCGACTCTGATCGATTTAGAAGTCACGCAGAGTGAAATCAGCGTAATCGCGAATAATAGCAGATCGCGCACCAGATTCGATAACGAGAGCGTCGCACCGAGTACTTTCAGTTCGAGACTGGATTGCCAAAACCCTGAGAGCAGCACGCAGCCGATAATTGCCACTAGTAATAAGAGATTTATTTTGCCCTTAAGCTGGAGACGATTATCCGTCGGTGTGGGATCTTCGACACTGATATTATCCTCTCTACGATAATAATAGCTATCAATAGCATAAAACAGTATAAGCAGTATGGCTGAGCTAATAAAAACCGGTAGCAACATATGGCCAACGGTCCAAAAGAAATCCACCCCTTTTAAAAAACCGATAAATAGCGGAGGATCGCCAAGGGGGGTTAAGCCACCGCCAATATTCGCCACTAAGAAAATAAAGAAGATCACAACGTGAACTTGGTGTCGACGTTGATCATTGGCGCGAATAAGTGGTCTTATCAGTAGCATGGCTGCACCAGTGGTGCCCATGATAGAGGCAAGCAGCGTACCGATAGCTAACAGAGTGACATTGAGTTTAGGTGTGCCTTGTAGATTGCCTTTAATCAATATGCCGCCAGAAACAGTAAACAGTGCGAGCAGTAATAAGATAAAAGGAATAAATTCTTCTAGAATTGAATGTGAAATTGTGTAAACTAACAGCAACAGGCCAAAATGATGGGCAAATGGAATAACAAAAAGCAGCACCCAGACCCAGATAATCTTACCAAAATGGTGGTGCCAGAGATTAGGTAAACATAGTGGACACAGTGCGATAGAGAGTAATATGCCCACAAAAGGAATGCCCCAATAAAGAGATAATGTGGCACCATTGAGCTCACCGGCAAAACTGAAATGGGGAAAGAGCATAACAAAAACAGCAAGTAAATATCGAGTCATATTGAAAATATAGCCAGTAAATAAAATAGAGTATAACAAAGAGTTCGTAGAAAAAGAAAATAAAATGGGTCTAAATTGACTGAGTTAGCGATAACATCGTATCCAAGACAATTTAGGGGATCAAATAATCATGGATAATGAGGTCGTGGATGCGATTTAATCTATTATCACAGTGTAAATATTGGCGAACAGCCGTTGTTTTTCTCTTTTTTGTTATCGGTTATTTTATTATGTTACCTTCCGTTAATGCCACTCAAACGGAGAGTAATGCTGGGCAGAGTACACTTTCTGCCACCCAGCAAAGCGACGATGAAGAGCCAATCGAAAGCCAATTTACTACTGAAACATTGAATCATGTCAACGCCAATCCCTCTCATGTAGCGACCCCTATCGATAAAAATCAATTTCGCGATAAATCACTGACTGTGCTTGATGCCAGTGAAATGATCATTGATGGTGCTAGTACCATGGTGGTGACTTTTTCCATTCCGATCGATCCTCATCAGCATTTCAGCCAACTATTACGCTTAGTCGATAAAGAAAAAGGTCTCGTCGATGGTGAATGGGAGCTATCAGATAATCAACGCGAATTACACTTGCGTTACTTAGAACCTGGGCGATCATTGATTGTTAATATTGATCAAAATCTCAAGAGTATTAATAATGTTGCCTTGGCTAAACCCTATCAAAATGAGATAACCACACGCTCGCGTTCGCCTGTGGTCGGTTTTACTGGTAATGGTTCACTCTTACCGGCGAATAATATTACCGGATTGCCGATTATGGCGTTTAATGTGAACCGAGTTGATGTCAATTTCTATAAGATTAAACCTGCCTATCTCTATAAGTTTTTGAAATATTATCGTGATCTAAAGCAAGTTTCTGTCTGGGATGCTGAAGAGATTATGTCTTATGTTGATTTAGTTTATTCTGGACGATTTGATCTCAATTTAAAAAGCAATGTTCAGGAAAATCTGTTACTGAATCTGTCGAGTATTACCCCGCTACAACAAGAGGGCTTTTATTTAGCTATCATGAATAAAGCGGGTAACTATGCTTATAATAATCCGGCAACGACTTTTTCGATCAGTGATATTGGTGTTTCGGTACATGTTTATCCCAATAAAAGCCTGTCTTTGCTAACCCAGTCGCTTTCAACTGGTGCACCGCTGAGTGATGTTGATATCGAACTGGTGTATAAAAATGGTGATATTGATGTGGTGGGTAAAACGGATAAAAATGGTTTTTTAAGTCTGGCTAATCTGACTTTAGCCGAAGATCCGCCATTATTGATTGCGCATAAGAATCAACAAAATTCGCTGATCGAATTAGAGCGAAATGCGCTGGATTTAAGTGAATTTAACATCACCGGCAATCGCTATTACGATAAGCAGCTGTTTACTTTTGGTCCGCGTGATTTATATCGCCCGGGTGAGAAGGTCTTTATGAATGCGCTTTTGCGTGATGCCGATGGTAAACCACTACAATCACAACCGGTAAAAGTCGAAGTGTTAAAACCGGATGGTCAGGTTGCCTTTGAGTCGGTCTGGTTACCCGCGGACAATCAGCCCGGTTTTTATCAGATGGAATACGCCGTTCCACTTAATGCCTCTGTTGGTAAATGGACCTTCCGTTTCAATGTGGGTGATGATAATTATCGCTATCACGATTTTATGGTTGAAGAGTTTTTACCCGAACGAATGGGGCTAGAACTTACGTCGCAATTACCAACTCAGGCGATCGACAATCAACAAGATGTCTCTTTTCATGTTAAAGGTTGGTATCTTTATGGCGCCCCGGCTAATGGCAATAAACTACAGGGTCAAATTTACTTAAAAACCCAGCGTAAAATAGCTGGATTAAATGATTTTGAAATCGGTTTAGTGGATGAGGCAAAGCTAAGCCGTTATTTGAGCGAAGTAGATACCACGCTCGATGAGTCGGGCGAAACTGAGGTCAGCGCGAGTAACAGTAATTGGCGTTATATCAAATCACCGGTGCAAATCATGTATCAAGCCAGCTTGCTGGATGCCGGTGGCCGACCGATTAATCGACAAGTTTCACAAACCGTTTGGCCGGCAGACAAAATGCCTGCGGTGAGAGCGCTGTTTGGTTCTGATGAGTACTATGATTGGTCTGTCGATCGCTATGTGACTCGGCCTACGGTTGATGAAGGCAGTATGGCTCAGTTTGAAGTGATTTCGGTTGATAGTCAGGGGCAACGTCAGCTCAATCCCGATATGCAAGCCCGTATTATTAAAGAACGCCGAGATTACTACTGGACCTGGTCGGCGAATGACGGCTGGCATATGAATTATAATCAAAAAGAGTTTGTGGTTTCTGATGAACAACTGAATTTTGATAGTAGCGGTATCGCGCAGGTTAACTTTGTGCCTGATGATTGGGGTTCTTATCGTCTTGAAGTGACCGATAACCAAACTCATATTACCACCAGTAGCCGTTTTTGGTCGGGGTATTCGTGGGCTGATAATACCAATGGTACCGGCTCTGTGAGACCTGATCAGGTTAAGTTAAGTCTGGATAAGTTGGCTTACAATCCGGGTGATAAAGCTCGCGTTCATGTTCAGGCCCCTAATGCGGGTAAAGGCTATATTGCGGTTGAATCCAATAGTGGCATTTTATGGTCAAAAATGATTGAAGTTCCTGAAGAGGGAATCGATATCGATATTCCTATTGCGAACTGGCAGCGCCATGATCTCTATATTTCGTCTGCCATTATCCGCTCCACTGATTTGACGAATCAGAAAAATCAAACGATCAAAAGGGCGGTTGGCTTACTCTATTTACCCTTTAACGTCGATGATCGTCAATTATCCTTAAAAATTGATGCCCCTGCAAAAGTGGAACCCAATCAGACTGTGCCAGTTAAAATCAAATTATCGGCGGCGCAACAAGTTGCCGGTAAATCAGTGACTGTGTTGGTTTCTGCGGTTGATTCTGGCGTCTTGAATATTACCAATTTTGTGACCCCCGATCCCTTCAGTGGATTTTTGGGACGTAAACGTTACGAGGTTGATCAATTCGATGTTTACGGCAAATTAATTGAGGGCAAAGGCCGCGCTGTTGGTCTTAGTTTTGGTGGTGATAGTGATGCCGCGAGCCTGACGGCAGGCGGTAAGCGTAATGAATCGACTGTACAGATTATTGCTCAACAACTGCAAACTGTTACGCTTGATGACAATGGTGAGGCGACCGTTGAGCTCACATTACCGGATTTTAATGGTGAGTTACGTTTGATGGCGCAAGCTTGGGATGAGACCCGTTTTGGTAAAGCAGAACAAACGATGAAAGTGGCTGCGCCGATTATTGCTGAACTGTCAGCCCCCCGTTTTCTTTCCGGAGGGGATAAAGCGACGTTAGCGATAGATTTACGTAATTTGACCGATAAACCGCAATCTTTAATTCTTAGTTTCTCGGCTGAAGGCTTGCTGAGTTTAGACAAGCAGATGGCAAGATCGCAGTCTGTTGAACTGGCTGCAGGCCAGCGTACGATTCTTCCTGTGCTGATTAATGCGAATGCCGGTTTTGGTTCAGGCAGAGTCAATATGACGGTTGATGGCATTAAAATCGATGGTGTATCAGGTAATAAGATGCGACGAGCTTGGTCAATAGCGGTTCGCCCGGCCTATGCCGCAGATACTCTTTCTTACTCTTTTGTGCTCGACAAAGGGGATCTCTGGCAGATACCCAAGCAGGCTTTAAGTAGTTTAATCCCTAACACGGTAGAGGGAAAACTGGCCATCTCTAATAAACCCGTGATTAATGTCGCTCAATACATTAAGGCGCTGTTTGCCTATCCATATGGTTGTTTAGAGCAGACGAGCAGTGGATTATATCCTTCACTATTTAGCAATCATGCTGAGCTTAAGAGCTTAGGGATTGAGAGCGATACGGATGATGTTCGTCGCGATAAAATTGAGCAAGGTATTGAGCATATTCTCGGCATGCAGCGCAGTAATGGTAGTTTTGGTCTGTGGTCGAAAGAGAGTCCGGAAGAGTATTGGTTGACGGTTTATGCGACGGATTTTTTACTGCAAGCTCAGCAACGTGGCTATCCAGTCAATAGCAAAGCATTGGATAAAGCGATTGAACGAATTAATGCTTATATTTATGACAGCAGTGCTTTTTATAATATGAGTGAGAGTAATTTTTACAATGGTGATCTGCTGGATGTTAAAAATCGGGCTGATTCATTACAATTTATGGTGAAATCTTATGCCGTGATGGTACTGACACAGCATGGTAAAATTACCCCGGTAGTCAGAAATGAAATTAACCGACTCTATTTATCCGCCCGAGATAATGGAAAGCAGCTTATTAAATCTAGTCTATCGTTAGTGCATTTAGCCATTGCGGCAAAAAATGCCGGCTATGTGAAAGCAATGGATAATTTATTAGATATGGCGTTTGAATATCACTCAACACTGCAGCGCAAAACCGAGTGGTATGGCGATTTTGGCAGCCAACTGCGTGATGATGGTATGATGCTGTTCTTGTTGCTGGATAATGACCTTAAGACCGATAAGGCTTATGATCTTCTGCCGGAACTAGCCAGTAGTTTAAATGCAAAACATTACCTATCAACCCAAGAACTCAATGCGGTATTTCTGGCTGGCTGGCAGATTAATCAGCAAAAAGTCACTGACAACTGGCAAGTTGAACTCAATGGTGTGCAGAGCAGTGCGACCAAACCATTCACATTAGCCTTAGATGATGATGATTTAAATGCTGGCTTAATGATTCAAAATCCGGCTAAACAGCATAAATTATATGGCCGAATTGATATCACTGGCTATGCGCAGCAAGCGCCGGCGGCAACTTCTGATAATCAGGTATTACGCATTGAACGTACCTATTATGATATTGATGGTAATAAGATTAATCCTGAGTCATTAAGTTCGGGTGATTTAGTTGTGGTGATATTGGATGTGTATGCAGACAGAGAACTGGCGGATGCCTTAGTCGTTGATCTGCTACCGGCAGGACTTGAACTGGAAAATCAGCATCTTGAGAACAGCAGCGTAAGTTTAAGCGCTATGCCAAATATTGCCAGCTTATTAAAAGATGAGAATAGTGCCGATATTCAATATCAAGAGTACCGGGATGATCGCTATGTTGCGGCTGTTAATGTTCGGCAATATTATCGTCGCTCGCTTTACCGCACGCGGGTTGCTTATTTAGCCAGAGCCGTGACGCCGGGTTGGTATCATGTGCCGGCATCTTATGTCGAGTCAATGTACAATCCGAGTTGGTTTGCCATTGGTGAAACCAGTGCCAATGGGATGACCATTAAAGCGAGTCAATAACGATGAAATCTCTCTTTTGTTGAGGATAGCTATCTGGCTCATTACCGTATCTGTTGAGATGTTATCAGCGGTTTGTTATAAAGGGTTGACTTGTCCATGCCAACCCTATTTTTATGATAAAAATAATGAGTGACCGATTCGACAGTAACAACTGAATTCTGTTGGGGCAGTGAAAACGCATGAAATTAATCCAAATCAAAAAACGCTGGTGGTGGCTGCTCGGTTTACCGCTGTTTTTGTTTGCGCTATTTTTGGCTGCCGATAAACTGTTTCCACTGCCAATACAATCGTTAAAGCCAACCCAAACTATCTTAGCCGAAGATGGTCAGCCTTTATGGCGATTTGCTGACGAACAGGGTATTTGGCGTTATCCCGTCACCTTAAATGAATTACCGAAACACTATTTACAAGCACTATTAACCTATGAAGATCGTTGGTTTTATTATCACTGGGGCATCAATCCCGCCGCTATTTTTCGAGCCTGCTGGCAATATCTGATTAACGGACGTATTATTTCTGGTGGTAGCACCTTGACCATGCAGGTTGCGAGAATTATTGATCCGCATGATAAAACATTGTTAGGTAAGCTAAGGCAGGTTTTCCGCGCAGCACAATTGGAGTGGCACTATTCCAAAGATGAAATTCTGACCTTGTATGTCAATCGAGCCCCTTTTGGTGGCACATTAGCCGGTATTGGTGCGGCAAGTTGGGCCTATTTGGGTAAAGCTCCCTCGGCAATAACACCGGCAGAATCTGCCTTATTAGCGGTTTTACCTCAAGCCCCCAGTCGCTTAAGGCCGGACCGATATCCACAGCAAGCTCAACAGGCGCGTGATAAAGTGCTTGATCGTTTGCAAGCGTTTAGCGTCTGGCCTGAGAGTATGATTGATGATATTCGTCAGGAAGAGGTCTGGGTTTATCCGCGTAAACCGCCTCAGTTAGCCCCATTACTTGCCAGACGTCTTAGTGTACGTTATCCAGATCGCCCGATTATTCATACAACGATCGATACCGCTTTGCAGTATACCCTGGAAGATCTGGCCATCAATTGGAAAAATAAGCTGCTGCCGAAAGGTTCACTGGCTATTTTAGTAGTTGATCATACCGACATGTCGGTAAAAGCTTATGTTGGTTCAGTCGATTTTAATGATAAAGCCCGTTTCGGTCAGGTTGATATGATTGCCGCCTTACGTTCGCCAGGTTCAACCTTAAAACCCTTTTTATATGCTTTTGCCTTAGAGGATGGTCTCATCCATTCTGAGTCGTTACTTCAGGATGTGCCACGCATTACCAGTGATTATCGACCACTTAATTTTGACACGGGTTTTAGCGGACCAGTTAGTGTATCTCAGGCATTACAGCGATCCTTAAATTTACCAGCGGTGCAGCTGCTTGAGATCTATGGGCCGAAACGATTTGCGACTAAACTCTATCAAACCGGCTTAAAGCTTCATTCAGCCGGGAATGAGCCCAATCTGTCTTATATTTTAGGTGGGGCTTCCACGCGTATGGATCAGTTGCTCGCTGCCTATAGTGCTTTTGCGCGGCAGGGTAAGGTGGCTCAATTACGTTTTACCCTCGATCAGCCACTAGTCGAAAAATCGCTGTTTTCTCATGCCGCTGGCTGGGTGGTTCGACAGATTTTAGCTGGTGAAAGCCCGCAAAGTGATGCTTTAGTAGGCTCAAGTGTGGTGCCTTTAGCCTTTAAAACCGGTACTAGTTATGGGTATCGAGATGCCTGGGCTGTGGGTATCAATGCGCGTTACCTGATTGGCGTATGGGTTGGCCGGCCTGATGGTACACCGGTTGCCGGGCAGTATGGCAATGCTTCTGCGGTACCCATTTTGCAGCAGGTAAATACGATTTTATTGAATCGACTACGGGCGATAAATCAGGTGCTGCCCGAAGATCCTCAGCCAGATACGGTGACATCAACGATGATTTGTTGGCCAACTGGCGAAGCCTTAGCCAGTAGTGATCCTAATTGTCATCGTCAAATGCGCACCTGGATTGTCAATGACGTCATTCCACCAACATTAAGTAGTTTTGAGTCGGCCAATCATCAGGCGATGCGTGCGGGTCAAATCACCGTTTGGGTCAATCAGCAGGGCTATCGCGTAGCATCTGATTGTCCTGATGCCCATAAGAAACAGTTAGCGATTTGGCCAATCGCACTTGAAAATTGGCTGCGTCCAGAAGAACGACGAGCCGAGTTACTGCCAAAGATTGATAAAAATTGCCCGATATTAACGGACACCAGTTTTGGTCCATTATTAATTAATGGTATGATTGATCAACAAGTATTAAAACCACTTCCGCAAAAAAACAGTGTGACGATCACCTTAAACAGTTTGGGCGGATTTGGGCAGCGTTGGTGGTTTGTTGATGGCAAACTACAGCAATCCTTGCCGGAAGGACAACGATTCGAATTTACGTTATCAGACAAAGGTGCACATAATTTACTGTTATTAGATGAAAGCGGCCAAATTGATCGGCTTTCGTTTAGGTTGGAGTAAATGAATTGAATAGTTATCTGTGATATTTAGATTATCGATAGCTTAGTCGAGCAGTGTGATGCCATAACAAACTTATTTTATATTCACGATGGAGAATATAGCCATGCAAAGAACATTATCAATTATTAAACCCAATGCGGTAAAAAAAAACCTGATCGGTACGATTAATTTACGTTTAGAACAGGCTCGATTTAAGATTATTGCCATGAAAATGGTGCAGTTAAACCACGAACAAGCAGCTGGTTTTTATGCAGAGCATGCAGGTAAACCTTTTTTCGATAACTTGATTCGTTTTATGACTAGTGGCCCGGTTGTTGTACAGGTACTTGAGGCTGAGCAGGCGATCGTCCGTTATCGTGAAATAATGGGCGCGACCGATCTATCCAAAGCGGCTGCTGGCACCTTACGTTATGATTTTGCCGACAACGTGACCGAAAATGCCGTGCATGGTTCTGATTCGGTTGAATCAGCGCAAAGAGAGATTATGTATTTTTTCGCTGAACATGAATGTTTTTCTCGTTAAGTTAAGCTAAGTTGAGGCAACTATGTATAAGCTCATCGCTTGCGATATGGATGAAACATTATTAGATGAACAGGCGCAAGTGTCACAGCAAAATCGTGATGCTATCGCAAAAGCCAGAGCCGCAGGTGTGCGCTTTGTGTTGGCTAGTGGTCGAGGGTTTCCTGCTATGCAGACAACCGCACAAATTTTAGGGATGGCCAATCAGACAGATGAGTATATGATTTCATTTAATGGTGGCGCCATAACCGAAAATAGGGGCAATCGGATCATCGCGTTACAAGCGCTTACATTTGAGCAAGTAAAAACACTTTTCCAGATCGGTTTAGCTTATGATGTGGGTTTTCATATTTATACGACTGAATCGGTATTTATGTATCGAATTAATCAAGAAGAGCGGACTTATGTTGAAGGTCGATTAGATGGTTATATCGAATTGACCTCGCCTGATATTGATTTTCTCAAAGATCATCAGCTGATAAAAATTTTGTTTCATAACAATGAACGTCACTATTTAGAACAGATTAAGCAGCATATGCCGGCTGAGATTGTCGCGCAGTTAAGTCTCTCATTTTCTGGCAATCGTTATCTTGAGTTTAACCAAAAAGGGGTGAGTAAAGGTAACGCACTGCGCTTTTTGGCGGAAAAACTGAATATCAAACCGACAGAAATCATTACGATTGGCGATAACAATAATGATATTTCCATGCTGAGTATGGCCGGTTTAGGGATTGCAGTTTTAAACGCCACGGCAGATGCCAAAGCAGCTGCAGATTATATCTGTAGTCGAGATCATACCCAATCGGCGATTGCTGATGTGATTAATCGATTTGTTTTGAATGCTTAAAATCGTAAATATTCGCCTTGTCAGCGCGAGAACTATTTCCAAATAAATTGAATGGTGCTATCATATTGCGTCATATTTTAACGTTATTATTCATATAATGAGAACTCAAGTGCGCTGTCGTGTGGCGCACCACTGTGTATAAAAGGAATACCATGCCAGTTATTACTCTTCCTGACGGGAGTCAACGTCATTTTGATCGACCAGTGACTATATTAGAAGTTGCACAAAGTATTGGTAGCGGCCTTGCGAAAGCTTGTATTGCTGGCCGTGTCAATGGTGAGCGTAAAGATGCTTGTGATTTAATTGAAACAGATACCACCTTAGCGATTATTACCGCTAAAGATGAAGATGGTTTAGAGATTATCCGTCACTCTTGCGCGCATTTGCTTGGACATGCCATTAAACAGCTATGGCCAGATACAAAAATGGCAATTGGTCCAACGATTGATAATGGTTTCTATTACGATGTGGATCTTGATCGTACGTTAACTCAGGAAGATCTCGACGCGCTTGAAAAACGCATGTTAGCGTTAGCTAAGACTAACTATGATGTGATCAAAAAAGTGGGTAGCTGGCAAACTGCGCGTGATACTTTTACTGCGCGTCACGAACCTTATAAAGTGGCGATTCTTGATGAAAATATTGCACAAGACGAGACGCCTGCACTTTATCATCATCAAGAGTATGTTGATATGTGTCGTGGACCCCATGTACCGAATATGCGCTTTTGTCAGCACTTTAAATTACAAAAAGTGGCAGGTGCCTACTGGCGCGGTGATAGCAAGAATAAAATGCTGCAACGTATTTACGGTACAGCTTGGGCGGATAAAAAGCAGTTAGATGCGTATTTACTCCGTCTGGAAGAGGCCGCTAAACGCGATCATCGTCGTATTGGTAAACAACTCGATTTATATCATATGCAAGAAGAAGCACCTGGTATGGTCTTTTGGCACAATGATGGCTGGACGATTTTTCGTGAATTAGAGACATTTGTACGGACTAAATTAAAAGAGTACCAATATCAAGAAGTGAAAGGTCCATTTATGATGGATCGCGTATTATGGGAAAAAACCGGTCACTGGCAAAACTATAAAGATTTAATGTTTACGACCTCATCTGAAAATCGTGAATATTGCATTAAGCCGATGAACTGTCCTGGTCATGTGCAGATTTTTAATCAGGGATTAAAATCTTATCGTGATTTACCGCTGCGTATGGCTGAGTTTGGTAGTTGTCATCGTAACGAACCATCAGGTTCACTGCATGGTTTGATGCGCGTACGTGGCTTTACCCAAGATGATGCGCATATATTTTGTACAGAATCACAAATTCGTAGCGAAGTGAATAGCTGTATTAAAATGGTTTATGACATTTATAGCACTTTTGGTTTCAAAAATATTTCGGTAAAATTATCGACACGTCCAGAAAAACGTATCGGCCGAGATGAAGTTTGGGACATGGCTGAAAAAGATTTGGCTGAATGTTTAACTGAAAATGGTATCGAATTCCAGTATTTACCGGGTGAAGGTGCTTTCTACGGTCCGAAAATTGAATTTACTTTACATGACTGCTTAGATCGTGCCTGGCAGTGTGGTACAGTACAGTTAGACTTTATGTTACCTGAACGTTTAGATGCCTCTTACGTCGGTGAAGATAATGAACGTCATATTCCAGTGATGATCCATCGTGCGATTTTAGGTTCACTAGAGCGATTCATTGGTATTTTAATTGAAGATTGCGCAGGATTCTTCCCAACCTGGCTTGCACCATTGCAAGTGATTGTGATGAACATCACTGATGGTCAGGCTGATTATGTTCAGGCGCTGGCAGATAAATTACAGGATGCCGGCATTCGTGCACGAGCAGACCTAAGAAATGAAAAAGTCGGTTTCAAAGTCCGCGAACACACCTTAAAACGTGTTCCATATATGTTTGTATGTGGTGATAAAGAAGTAGAAACTGGAAAAGTTTCGGTCAGAACCCGTCGTGGTAAAGATCTTGGTAGCTTTGATATCGATCATGTTATAGAATTACTGTTAGCAGAAATTCGGACTCGCCGTTTAAATCAACTGGAGGAATAGAGTATTAAAGCCGGAAAACGTATTCAAACAACGCGTGCACACAAGATTAATGATGAAATTACTGCACGTGAGCTCAGATTAACAGGTGTCGATGGTGAACAACTAGGCATCGTTAGTCTAAATGAGGCGCTTAGACAAGCCGTAGAAACAGGAATGGATTTAGTCGAGATTAGTCCAAATGCAGAACCGCCTGTTTGTCGAATTATGGATTACGGTAAGTTCATCTATGAAAAGAGTAAGGCGACTAAAGAGCAGAAGAAGAAGCAAAAAGTTGTTCAGGTTAAGGAAATTAAATTCCGACCTGGTACAGACGAAGGTGATTATCAGGTAAAACTCCGCAGCCTGGTTCGCTTTCTTGAAGATGGAGATAAAGCCAAAGTCACATTACGTTTTCGTGGTCGTGAAATGGCACATCAACAGATTGGTATGGAGATGCTTGAACGCATCAAACAAGATCTTTCTGAATTAGCTGTGGTTGAATCTTACCCAAGTAAGATTGAAGGACGACAGATGATTATGGTGTTAGCTCCGAAGAAGAAATAATAGGTTTGCAAGCTGATTATCGTCAGATAGTTACACCTATTATTTTATGTTATTAACAATGCGAAGTGGAAATTAACTATTATGCCAAAAATTAAAACAGTTCGTGGCGCAGCTAAGCGCTTTAAAAAAACAGCTTCTGGTGGTTTTAAACACAAGCAAGCCAACAAAAGTCATATCCTGACTAAAAAATCAACTAAGCGTAAGCGTCATTTACGTGGTTTGACCATGGTGTCAAAAGGGGATTTAGGTTTAGTTTCAGCGTGTGTTCCATACGCTTAAAATTTAATTATTCATAATTATTATAGATAGAGGATATGATTTATGGCTCGTGTTAAACGCGGTGTTATTGCTCGTGCACGTCACAAGAAAGTTCTAAAACAAGCAAAAGGTTATTATGGTGCACGTTCACGTGTGTATCGTGTTGCTTTCCAAGCAGTTATCAAAGCTGGTCAATACGCCTATCGTGACCGTCGTCAGCGTAAACGTCAATTCCGTCAATTATGGATTGTGCGTATTAATGCTGCAGCTCGTCAATGTGGTTTATCTTACAGCCGTTTCATCAACGGTTTAAAGAAAGCTTCAATTGAGATCGATCGTAAGATCCTTGCTGATATTGCTGTATTCGACAAAAATGCCTTTGCTGCATTAGTTGAAAAAGCGAAAGCTGCATTATAATCGTTTGGTAAAGGCTGATTTATTCAGCCTTTATTTTATTAAAATAATCATTGATTTGGTATTAAAAAATTTAGGATAGTCTAAATGAACACAGTTATTTTCCGTTTCTTTTTTAGCTTTAGAATCTAGTTCATTTTGGGGCGAAATGAAAAATGGAAAATAATTGAAAAGCCTCTTAAAGAGGCTTTTTTTATACCAGTAATTTCTATATCGGATGATCACAAAAAAGAGGATGCTATGTCTCAATTAGCAGAATTAGTTAAAAATGCGAAAGCGGCGATTGAAAATGCAGCCGATAGCAATGCAATCGAACAGATACGTGTCGAATATTTAGGTAAGAAGGGCTATTTTACTTTACAGATGGCTTCACTTCGAGATGTACCCGCAGAAGAGCGCCCCGCAGTTGGGCAGACAATTAATGATGCTAAACAGCAAGTTGTTGATCTGTTAAATGAAAGAAAAAATTATTTTGATACACAAGCACTCAATGCCAAACTTGAAGGTGAGCGGATTGATGTGACGCTGCCGGGTAAAAAAATGCCTGCAGGTGGCTTACATCCAATTACCCGTACCATTATTCGTTTAGAGACCTTTTTTGGTCAGCTCGGATTTGCGGTGAAAACCGGACCTGAAATCGAAGATGCTTATCATAATTTTGATGCTTTAAATATTCCTGCTCATCATCCTGCGCGTGCTGATCATGATACGTTTTGGTTCGATGCTGACCGATTACTGCGTACACAAACCTCAAGTGTACAAATTCGTACAATGCAAAATACCCAGCCACCTATTCGCATGATTGCCCCAGGTCGCACTTACCGAAATGATTATGACCAAACGCATACGCCAATGTTTCATCAAATCGAAGGTTTACTGGTCGATAAAGATATTAGTTTTACTCATCTGAAAGGGTTATTGCATGATTTTCTGCACTATTTCTTTGAAGAAGATATGGAGATTCGTTTCCGTCCGGGTTACTTCCCGTTTACTGAGCCTTCGGCGGAAGTCGATATTAAAGGTAAAAATGGCAAATGGTTAGAAGTCTTAGGTTGTGGTATGGTTCATCCCAATGTACTGCGCAATGTGGGGATAGATCCAGAGGTTTATTCTGGTTTTGCCTTTGGTATGGGGATTGAGCGTTTAACGATGCTACGTTATGGCGTGACGGATTTACGCTCATTCTTTGAAAATGATTTACGTTTTTTAAAGCAGTTTAATTAATTCTGGGAGAACCATACATGAAATTTAGTGAAAGTTGGCTACGTGAGTGGGTAAACCCAGAGATAAGTAGCGAAATATTGTCCAATCAGTTAACCATGGCGGGACTGGAAGTGGATGATATTGGGGCCGTTGCCGGTGATTTTAGCGGCGTTGTGGTTGGACGCGTTGTCGAGTGTGGACAACATCCTAATGCGGATAAATTGCGTGTGACCAAAGTCGATATCGGTCAAAGTGAACTCTTAAATATTGTTTGCGGTGCGCCAAATTGTCGTGAAGGATTGACCGTTGCTTGTGCCACTGTAGGTGCCGTATTACCGGGTGACTTTAAAATAAAGCCAGCTAAACTACGCGGTGAACCTTCTGAAGGGATGCTATGTTCCTATTCTGAATTAGGTATTTCAGACGAGCAGTCTGGTATTATTGAGTTACCGGATGATGCGCCACTCGGGCAAGATCTCAGAACCTATTTAAAACTCGATGATCATATTATCGATATTAGTGTGACCCCTAATCGTGCTGATTGCTTTGGCATTATTGGGATTGCGCGAGATATCTCTGCTGTGAATAATGTTCCGATGGCAAAAGCTGAGTTCAAAACCGCGGCTGTCACGATTGCTGATAAGATTACCGTTAGCATTGCAGAGCCTCAAGCGGCACCGAAATATTTAGCGCGAATCATCAAAGGTATTAATGTTAAAGCGCAGACCCCATTATGGATGAAAGAGAAATTACGTCGTGGTGGGATCCGTTCTATTGATGCGGTCGTTGATATTACTAATTTTGTCTTGCTTGAGTTAGGCCATCCGATGCACGCCTTTGATTTACAAAAAATCGAGGGGGAGATCCAGGTTCGTTATGGTCAGCCAAATGAGAAATTAGTCTTATTAGATGGCAATGAGATTGAGATTAAACCGAAAACTTTAGTGATTGCTGATGATCATAAGGTCTTAGCATTAGCAGGGATTTTTGGTGGTAAAGCATCAGGTGTGAGTGATGAGACCCAAGATATCTTACTCGAAGCTGCTTTCTTTGCGCCGCTGACCATCGCCGGTAAAGCACGTGAATATGGTTTACATACCGATGCTTCACATCGATATGAGCGTGGCGTTGATCCACAAATGCAGCATGGCGCGATGGAGAGAGCAACCACATTGCTACTCAGTATTTGTGGTGGTCATGCCGGACCGATTATTGAAGCAATTGATGAAGGTGCTTTACCTAAATCGGCACAAATCTCGCTGCGCGCTGAAAAAGTTGATGCACTGATTGGTTATAAAATTGATGCACAGCGCATTATGGATATCTTAGTTCGACTAGGCTGTCAGGTTATTTATCAAGATAAAGTATGGCAAGTAACCGCACCAAGCTGGCGTTTTGATTTACAGATTGAAGAAGATTTGGTTGAAGAAATTGCCCGTATTTATGGCTATAACAATATTCCTAATAGTTTAATGAAGATTGAGCCAGTTATCTCAAATCTACCAGAAAGAAATCTATCGCTAGTCGGAGCAAAACAGCTGCTGGTCGATCGTGGTTTCCAGGAAGCGATTACTTATAGTTTTGTCGATCCTAAATTACAAGCACTGCTGCATCCGGGTCAATCCGCATTAGTGTTATCAAATCCGATTTCAAGTGAAATGTCGACGATGCGCTTATCCTTATGGGCTGGGCTCTTGGATGTGGTGCAATATAATCAAAATCGTCAGCAAAATCGGATCCGCTTATTTGAGTCTGGTTTACGGTTTGTGCCAGATGAACATGCTGAATTTGGTGTTCGTCAGGAAGTGGTATTATCCGGTGTGATTACGGGTAATTTGTACGATGAACATTGGAGTTTACCAAAACAATCGGTTAACTTTTATGATCTTAAAGGTGATGTCGAGGCTATTTTAGCGCTGACCCATTTTCAGGATAAGATTCAATTTAAAACGATTGCGCATCCCGCCTTACATCCAGGACAAAGTGCCGGATTATTCATCAATAATCATCAGGTTGGTGTTATTGGTGTACTTCATCCACAATTAGAGAAGACATTGGATTTAAAAGGTCGCGTGGTCTTATTTGAACTATTTTGGGATAAAATCAGTACTCGAAGCGTGCCTGAGTTTAAAGATATTTCTCGTTTCCCGGCCAATCGTCGAGATATTGCTATCTTAGTCGCCGATAATGTGCCAGCAGCACAGATAGTGGCTGAATGTCAGCGTGTTGGCGGTGAAAATTTGATTAGCGTCAATTTATTTGATGTATATCAAGGTGATAATATTGCTAAAGGTCAAAAGAGCTTAGCTATCAGTTTGATATTACAGGATAATTATCGGACGCTTGAAGACACTGATATAACAAATATTGTTGACAAATGTGTTGTTGCGTTGCAAAATCGTTTCGATGCATTACTAAGAGAATAATAATATGACATTAACAAAAGCTGATATTGCAGAAAGCTTAACAAATAAACTCAATCTGGATAAACAAGAATCAAAAGTACTTGTCGAGCTATTTTTTGAAGAAATAAGAGTTGCGCTTGAAAAAGGTGAACCGGTAAAACTGTCTGGTTTCGGTAACTTCACTGTTCGTGATAAAAATGCGCGTCCAGGCCGTAATCCAAAAACTGGTGAAAGCGTGTCAATTTGCGCGCGTCGCGTCGTGACATTCAGACCTGGTATTAAGTTTAAAGAACGAATTGAACAAGGTATTGCTAAACTTGATTAATTTCGGTTTTTAAGAGACACGATAGAACACAAAATAGCACTATTTTGTGTTCTTTTTATTTATACCGTGGTTCGCAATCCTCCCACGTAAAAAAACTAAGGCAAATCAATGACCAACAAATCTCCGATTACTTTATTGGGTAATCAATCTGTACACTATCCTACCCACTATTCGCCGGATATACTGGAAACATTTGAGAATAAACATGGTGATAATGATTACTTTGTTAAATTCAACTGTCCAGAATTTTCCAGTCTTTGCCCGATTACCGGACAACCTGATTTTGCGGCGATTTATATCTCTTATGTTCCAAACATCTATATGGTTGAAAGCAAATCGCTAAAACTCTATTTATTTAGTTTTCGCAATCAAGGTGATTTTCATGAGGATTGTATCAATAAAATCATGAAAGATTTAATTGCGTTGATGGATCCTAAGTATATCGAGGTATGGGGTAAATTTACCCCAAGAGGGGGGATCTCAATCGATCCTTATGTGAATTATGGTCAAGCTGGCACAAGGTGGCAAGAGATCGCTTTCAATCGTCTGGCTAATCATGATCTCTATCCTGAGAAAATTGATAATCGTTAAGCTTAAGGATAGATTAATGCAAAAAAATAAAGCCTTGGTGATTTTTTCTGGAGGCCAAGATTCAACGACCTGTTTAATTCAGGCAATCGCTGATTATCAGCGCGAGAATGTTCAGACCATTACCTTTGATTATGGCCAGCGGCACCATATCGAACTAGAAAAAGCGGCCTATATTGCCCGGGATCTTGGCGTCTCACAAAGGGTGATTAATACCTCGGTCATTGCGCAGACAACGCATAATGCTTTGCTCGATGCGTCGATGCCAATCCTTCATTCGCAAGATCAGGCTTATCCAAATACTTTTGTCGATGGACGTAATGCCTTATTTCTGTTACTGGCCGCCTCTTATGCGAAAACCCAGCAGATTCACGATATGATTATTGGCGTCTGTGAAACCGATTTTAGCGGTTATCCCGATTGTCGTGATATCTTTATTAAATCCATGAATGTGACGTTGAATTTAGCGATGGACTATTCATTCAATATTAAAACGCCCTTAATGTATTTAACTAAAGTGCAGACTTGGCAGCTGGCCGATCAGCTCGGTTATTTAGATTATATCAACCAAAACACGCATACCTGTTATCAAGGTGTTGCGGGGGGCTGTGGTGAATGTCCAAGTTGCCAGTTACGCCAAACTAGTTTAGCCATTTATTTAGCCAATAAAATGGGTTCCCTAACCCCATAAAATGATAAAAAGGTCAGATTACATGTATACTTTTACTACCCAGCAACGCCATCACGCTTTATATTTATTAGCTTTTTTTCATATTGTGATTATTGCTTCCAGTAATTATTTAGTGCAGATTCCCTTTACGATATTGGGATTTAATACCACTTGGGGAGCATTCACATTCCCGTTTATCTTTTTAACTACCGATTTGACGATTCGTATTTTTGGTGCTAGTTTGGCGCGAAAAATTATTTTTGTCGTCATGATGCCTGCTTTATTACTCTCTTATTTGATCTCAGTACTCTTTTTTGAAGGTGTCTGGACTGGGTTCGGTGCTGTCGTCGTATTTAATCTGTTTGTGGCCAGAATTGCACTGGCGAGCTTTGCTGCTTATGCTATTGGCCAGTTAATGGATATTACCATCTTTAACTATTTACGTCAGAATATGCGTTGGTGGATTGCGCCTTCTGCGGCGGCTATTTTTGGTAATATGATCGATACCATAGTATTTTTTAGCATTGCTTTTTATCGCAGTGATGATCCGTTTATGGCAAATCATTGGATTGAAATTGCCACGATTGATTATAGTTTTAAGATATTAATATGTGCGCTGTTTTTCTTGCCGCTTTATGGGGTTCTACTGAATATTTTACTGAAGAAATTGACTAAGTAAAAAAATAAGGCATCGTGAAAACGATGCCTTATTTGAAGGGACGAGATAATCTGCTCGATTAGCTCATGCCATACTGTTTAAGTTTTTTACGTAACGTACCACGGTTGATACCTAACATGTTTGCTGCACGTGTTTGGTTACCACGAGTATATTGCATGACCATATCAAGGAAAGGGTGCTCAACTTCAGCTAAAACTAATTCGTAAAGATCAGTTGGATCTTGACCATTTAGTTGTGACAAATAGTTTCTTAAAGCTTGTTTAACTGAATCTCTTAATGGCTTTTGAGTAATTTGATCCTGAGAGTTTACAGTAGTGAATTTCAAAGCATCTGCTGTAACGCGTATTTCTGACATAGTATTATTAACTCTTTTGTGATAAATGTGTTGTACTAAAAAATGCTTCTAATGCTATAAATTGCTGCTCGGCATTATCAATAGCATTAAATAAGCGCCTAAATTGTTCGCTCTGGGCATAGTCCTGTAAATACCAACTAACATGCTTGCGAGCAATTCTTAATCCTTTATATTCACCGTACAGATTATGTAAAGCTCGCACATGATCGTTGATTAGTGGAGCTTTCTCTATTAGCGATTTTTTTTGTAGCAACTTCCCATGTCGCAGGTAATACTCGATTTGCTCAAAGATCCAAGGATTACCTTGAGCGCAACGGCCTATCATCAGACCATCCGCACCCGTATACTCAAGCACTGCTTTGGCTTTTTCTGGCGAAGTAATATCACCATTAGCAATGACCGGTATATTGATGTGCTGCTTCACGCTTCGGATCGAATCATATTCCGCCTCACCATTAAATAAACAGGCGCGTGTGCGTCCATGGATAGTTAATGCTGAGATACCTGAACCTTCGGCAATCTTAGCAATTTCAAGACAATTAATATTGTCTTTATTCCATCCCGTACGAATTTTTAATGTCACAGGTATATCAACAGATTTTACCACAGTGCTCAAAATTTGTTCCACTAGTATAGGATATTGCAGTAATGCAGAACCTGCTAGTTTTTTATTCACTTTTTTTGCGGGACATCCCATATTAATATCAATGAGTTGTGCGCCACTTGCAGCGCACAGCTGCGCTGCGTTCGCCATCTCCTGTGGGTCAGCACCAACAATCTGTACGGCCCGAATATGGTTTTCGTCTTTTGACGCCATTCTAAGCGCAGATTTATCGGTATGCCAGAGATCTGGATTAGCCAACAGCATTTCTGATACTGCCATTGCTGCGCCCATTTGGCAGCATAAACTGCGAAATGCTCTGTCACTAATTCCAGCCATCGGCGCCGCAATTAATCGGCTCTTTAATTCTAAATTACCAATCTTGATATTAACGGCTGACATGCTTATTTCCCCTTTAGGGTCGCGTATATTACGCACTTTTTGTTTCAGATAAAAGAGGCAAATATAAAAAAAATGTTAAATTTTGCACAAATTGTTTAATATTTTACTTAAGCTATCAAAATGCTTAATAACGATTTGTTTTACCAATTAATTGAGCGAGAGGGAAGGCTCAGCTTAATTTTTTACCGGTAATTCTGCACCACTCTTCTAGCTCAACAACCTCATCAATCGTAAAATCGTCTTGATAGGCAGCACTGACACTGCTGGCTTGTGTGGCTAAGATACCCGATAGTCCTAATAGACCGTGAGGATTGACGCGTTGGATTATTTGTGGAGCCAGCTCTTTTAATGGTCCGGCTAAGATATTGGCCACGACGATATCAGCCTGAATATCATCGGTTAAATCTTTGGCTAACAGTAGCGTGAGTCTATCATCAACATGATTACGTTCAGCATTTGCCTGACTTGCTTGTAGTGCCTGTGGATCAATATCAACACCAATTGCACTTATAGCTCCTAATTTTAATGCCGCAATCGCTAAAATACCTGAGCCGCATCCGTAATCGATAATCGTTTTTCCTGTCAAATCTAAACTGTCTAACCAGCTTAAACACATCGCGGTAGTTGGATGGGTGCCAGTACCAAAGGCAAGTCCAGGATCAAGCATGACATTTACCGCATCAGGCTCAGGAATTTCACGCCAGCTAGGACAAATCCATAAACGTTGGCCAAATTTAAGGGGATGAAAGTTATCCATCCACTCACGTTCCCAATCTTTATCTTCCAATTGCTCGATTTTATAATGGGTTTGCGAATGAAATAATGGGGTATTGTGTAAAGCAGCGATTACCATATCGGTATCTGTCTGCGCATCAAATAAACCGATCACATCGGTATTGCCCCATAATCTGGTTTCACCCGGTAATGGTTCAAAAATCGGCGTATCATAGGTATCTTGAAAGGTGACCGATAATGCGCCTAATTCAGTTAAGCAGTCACTTAACGCTTCAGCTGATTGATCGGTGGTATTTATCTTGATTTGAATCCAAGGCATGATGTCATTTATCTCGCTGTTTTACTGAATTGGTTACCAATCCAAAAGGTGATAAGTCCAATAATCAAGGCGGGGATTATTGGGTGCAAATTGAGCAATTTTATATCAAAGCTGGCTAAAAGTGTATAACTTAGTGCGCCACAGATCATGGAACTTAGCGCACCGCAAGCGTTGGCTTTTTTCCAGTATAAGCCAAGTACCAGTGGCCATAAGAAGACGGCTTCTAGTCCACCAAATGCCAGCAGATTTAACCAGATAATCATCTCAGGTGGATGCCATGCGGTAAGAATCAACAGTGCACCAAAGAGAAAGGTAATCGTTACTGATAATCGGGTTAAGGTCTTATCGCTCATTTTATTTTCGGGCACCGCTCTTAACAGCAGATCTTTAATCATCACCGATGACACTTGTAGTAGTTGCGCATTAATGGTTGACATAATTGCCGCCAGGGGCGCGGCTAAAAAAATGCCTGCGGCAAAGGGCGGTAATACTTTGATAATTAACTGGGGAACCACTTGATCTGGCACGGTTAGTTCGGGTAAAATCACGCGCCCAAGCGCACCGGCTAAGTGCATGGTGAGCATAATCACTGCGATAACGATCGTACCAATAATAATTGCGCGGTGTAGCGCTTTACTATCTTTATATGCCATACACCGAATAGCTGTATGCGGTAGTCCGACGACACCAAAACAGACTAACACCCAAAATGAGATCATGAATGGAAAATCCATAAAATTATTGGGACCGGTTGGCGTAAGTAAGGCGGGATCTATCGCTTTTAATGTTTGTACGGTTTGAGTCACTCCACCACCGGCGTAAATAATCGCCGTTAAGAGTAGAATGGCGCCGACTAACATGACAATGCCTTGAAAGGCGTCATTGAGAATACTGGCTTTAAAACCACCAAATGCGGTATAGAGTACTGTGCCAATACCGAAAACAAAGAGACCGATTTTATAGGGAATACCGGCAGCGGTTTCAAGTAAATAAGCGCCACCCACAAATTGAACTGTCATCGCACCGACAAAGGCGACAATAATCGCAATACTGGAAAACCAGACAATCAGATGACTTTTATAATGCGCATAGAGCATATCGCTGAGGGTGATCGCATTATATTGACGTGCCAGAATCGCAAATTTTTTACCTAAGATACCCAGTGATAATAAAATAGTTGGCACCTGTATCATGGCGAGTAATACCCAACCTAAGCCAAATTTATAAGCGGCGCCAGGGCCACCGATAAAGGAACTAGCACTAATATAAGTCGCGGCTAAGGTCATCGCTAATAAAAAGCCACCCATTGTGCGATTACCAATAAAATATTCGGTAAACTGGTTGACGGATTGACGCTTAAAATAAGCGTAGCCTGATAAGGCGAAGACGAATAATAAATAGAGTACCAGTGGTATAATAATTTCAGTATGCATAGTCATATTGTTATTTGTTTTTAGTCGGAGCGTCGAGTAACATGTTAATAAACTTATATTTTACCACCAGCCAACAGAGTAAAATAAAGCCAATAGGTAAAAACAGACACGAGACTTCAAACCAGAGCGGGAGACCAAACAGTCCAGATGTATTCCCCAGTAAATAGGCTGAAACCAACCAAGCAGTCAGGTAGATGAGGGTCAGAATGAGTGAGAGCTTTGCTTCTTTATTGGCTTGTATAAATCTTTTATCCATAAAGTGATAACCAAGAGATGGAAGAGGCTGGATAGGTTAAAAGAAACCTGAGAGGTTAGCAAGCAAGTTGTTTCATTTAACTATATTATAATGATCATTTGTTAACAAATGGTTATAATTTGTCAGCAAGTGCAACGATTTATTTTGATTATGTTTAATCTTATCGTGATTGATATGATCAAGCTTTGTGCGTTATAGCCTGAAAAAAATCATACCTGTTACTGATATTATTGCACGACATCGTCATATTAAAAGAGCGTTTATTCAACAGAAATTCAACTAATTTTGGAGAGAAAATGGGTCAATATCAACATAAAAAAGGGATCATAAAAGAGAATGCTATTGAGGCATTACTACATGATCTGCTATTTCGGCAGCGTATAGAAAAAAATCGCAAAGGCAAAGGAAGCTATCAACGCAAAGCTAAACACGTAAAAAGCACCACGAGGGAGGCAAGCGATAAGCCGATGTGTTCACATCTCTTATCACTTGCCTTCTGATGACATTAATAGACTTCCGCCACTTTTTAATAAGAAAAATAAATTCTTTCTATTTCGGACTAGCACTTTAAATAATTTTCGGTATAATAACGCGCACCCACGTTACGACAATGTTTTTCCCAACATTGTGTTAATATTTAATTCATCGCTCGAAGGGGTGGATGGCTTAGATAAAAGTGTAAATGAATCAAGCAATTGCTTTTTTCATTAACGTGAGATTAATTATTGAAATTGGATAATCCTAGAATGAAAACTTTTTCAGCTAAACCAGAAACTGTAAAACGTGACTGGTATGTTGTTGATGCGACAGGTAAAACTTTAGGTCGTTTAGCAACTGAAATCGCAAGCCGTTTACGCGGTAAGCATAAACCAGAATATACTCCACATGTTGATACCGGTGATTACATTATCGTTCTTAACGCAGAGAAAGTAGCTGTAACAGGCAGAAAGCGTACTGATAAAATGTATTACCGTTATACTGGATATATTGGTGGTCTTAAAGAGGCAACTTTTAACGAGATGATCGAACGTCATCCTGAACAAGTTATTGAGATTGCTGTAAAAGGCATGTTGCCAAAAGGTCCTCTTGGTCGTGCAATGTATCGTAAATTAAAAGTTTACGCAGGTAGCGAACACAATCACGCGGCGCAACAACCGCAAGTATTGGATATTTAAGGGGATAAAAGATGGCTGAGAATCAATATTACGGTACAGGTCGCCGAAAAAGTTCATCTGCTCGTGTATTTATTAAACCGGGTAGTGGTAGTATCGTTATCAATCAACGTAGCTTAGAGCAATACTTCGGCCGAGATACGGCACGTATGGTTGTTATGCAACCGCTTGAGTTAGTTGAAATGACAGGTAAACTTGATTTATATATTACCGTAACGGGTGGTGGTATTTCAGGTCAAGCAGGTGCGATTCGCCACGGTATTACTCGTGCGTTGATGGAATATGATGAAACATTGCGCCCAACATTACGTCAAGCCGGGTTTGTTACTCGAGATGCACGTAAAGTTGAACGTAAGAAAGTGGGTCTACGTAAAGCACGTCGTCGTCCACAATTCTCTAAACGTTAATCGTATTTTATGCGTCAAAAAACCCAGCTTTTTGCTGGGTTTTTTCTTTTTAAGTAAAAGTTATTTCATTTAGGCGAGATTTTTTACAAATTTGTTTATCAATTTGCTAAAATAGCCAGTATCGTTAATTATCTAGTTGATATTATATTGGAGTAGGTATGGCTGTTGCTGTTAATAAACGTTCTGTTATGACGCTTTTTTCAGATACGAGTAGTATATATAGTCACCAGATTCGCTTAGTGCTAGCAGAAAAAGGTGTCACAGTTGAGGTCGAGCTAGTCGAACCCAATAACTTACCACAAGAGTTACTTGATCTAAATCCATATGGAACCATTCCAACGTTGATTGATCGCGACTTAACTTTGTTTGAGCCACATATCGCATTAGAATATCTAGATGAACGTTTTCCTCATCCCCCACTTATGCCTGTTTATCCCATTGCCAGAGCGCAGGCTCGTTTAGTGATGTTTCGTGTTCGTCGTGAATGGTACACAGCTTATGAAACGATTATTAAAGCACCCAACTCACCTGAAGCTGCCAATGCACGCAAAACATTACAGGACGATTTAACCGCTATCTCTGCGCTGTTTAAAGAGAAACCTTATTTTATGAGCGAGGATTTTAGCCTAAATGATTGTTATATGGCACCGCTTTTATGGCGTTTACCATTGCTTGATTTGACTTTACCTAAAGTGGCTGAGAAAAATCTACTGCCTTATATGGCGCGTTTATTTGAACGTCATTCATTTATTGAATCGTTAACTGATGATGAGAAAAAAATAAGGGCATAGTAGATGGAATTTTCTGAAGAAAAGTTATTACCAAGACGACCTTACTTATTTCGTGCTTTTTATGACTGGATTTTAGATAATGAATTAACACCTTTGGTCGTGGTTGATGCGACAAAAGAGGGGGTTGATGTCCCGGCTGAATACATTGCGGATGATAAAATCGTTCTGAATATTGCTCCTCACTCAGTGGGTCAATATTTGATGAATAATGATGGTATCACTTTTAGCGCGAGATTTAATGGGGTTTTGCGGCAAATTAATGTGCCGATGGCCGCTATTGAAGCTATCTATGCGCGAGAAAATAGCGCAGGATTAGGTTTTGCGCCAGAGCCGCAATATGAAACCCAGTCGAATACCCCATCGGCTGCATCAGCGGAATCGTTACCCGCAGAAAAGAAAAAGACTGAGAAGACCGCTGGCCCAACATTTAGGGTCGTGAAATAGGTCGTGATAATCGATAAAAAAGTTTTGCATGGATGATGTTGGAGTAAAAATAAAAATGATATTGATTATGGTTGCTTTGGGTGGCGCCGTCGGCTCTATTTTACGCTACCTCACCTCAGTTTGGGCAGTGCAGTACCTTGGCAGTGCTTTTCCCTATGGCACGTTGATCGTCAATGTTATCGGCTCATTTTTTATTGGTTTAGTGCTAGCTATGTTAGAAACCAATATACTGGTTTCACCTCATTGGAGGCCGCTAATTATGGTCGGTATCTTAGGCGGTTTTACCACTTTTTCTTCATTCTCTTTAGATACGTTAAATCTATTAATCCAGGCGCAATATCTTAAAGCAGGATTATATCTATTGTTAAATGTCGTATTAGGATTAATTGCCGTTTCAATTGGTTATTTTATGTTGAAACATTAAGTTTGATGTTCGTCTTTGTGAAACCGTGATAGCGAATAATCTATCACGGTTTTTTATTGCCCATGAGAAGGTCTATTTTATGACTAAACGACCAGCCAGCTGGCAGATTTTTTCGGTCACAAGATAGCTTTTGAGAAAAGATTGCATCGGTAAAAACTCAAAACAGGAGTGAAAATTATGCGCGCCGGTAAAGTAGTTTGGCGTGAAAATACCACGAGTTGATAGTGCTGAGCCATCAGTCCCGCCTCGCATTGCGATGACTTTAGGTTCAATCGCTAAGGTTTTCATGGCGCTGAAAATCAGTTCTATGGCGGTTTTATCTTCACTTAATGCATCATGGATATTGCTGTAAACATCGACAATTTGATAACTGATTTTTGCCTTTGGATATTGTTCCTGTACTTTTTTTACCGCTTCACCAATGGCCTGTTTGCGAGCGAGATAACTATTTTTATCAAAGTCTCGGATTGACATCTTGATATTAGCACTATCGGCATTAGCTTGTAGCTGGGTAAAGTAGAAATAGCCCTCACGAAGTTCAGTATGTTCCGGCGTATCGTGTTTATCAAAACAACTGATAAAATCATGCATCACCTGGATTGGGTTGACTAAAACATTTTTTGCTGACATCGGATGCGCGGTTACCCCTTTAATATGAATAGCGGCGGAAGCGGCATTAAATGTTTCATACACTATTTCACCTAACTGGCAGCAATCAATCGTGTAAGCAAAATCAACTGGGAATCGATTTAAATCCATCAATTTGGCACCACGTAAACCGATCTCTTCATCAGGGACAAAAGCGATATAGATATCGCCAAATTCAGTGGGATTTGCTATTAATCTTGCCATCAATGTCATGATGACACTAATCGCGGCTTTATTGTCTGCGCCAAGCACACTGGTACCATCACTAACAATAATCTCATCACCTTGATAGGGGAAAATTTCAGGATGTTCGGAAACCTTAAGCCAGATATCTTGTGCGGGATTTAAACAGAGATCTTGGCCGGTAAAGTGCAATACTTGTGGTTTGATGCTGGCAGATAATCCGACATCAACCGTATCAAGATGAGCTACAAAGCCGATTGTGGGCGCTTGTGTTTTTTGACCTTTAAAATGGGCGGTCAGCACACTATGCTCATCGATATAAATATCGTTTAAGCCGATTTCAGTGAGCTCACTGGCGAGTTGTGTGGCTAATTTTCGTTGCCCTGTAGTACTTGGCACCTGTGTCGCTGCCGCATCACTTTGTGAGGCGATACTCACGTATCGAAAGAAACGCTCGGTTAACTGTTTACTGATCATTTTTCGGCTCCTCTTCTATTTTATCATGCCAGGAATATAGCTATAACGACTATCAAAACCCAATGGAATATCGAACCACCAATAAAAATAGAGCATCGCTGACAGGGCGATTAACAGACCGATTGTATAGGGAATCATCATCGAGCATAAGGTGCCGATACCGGCTTTTTCACAGTATTTATTACAATAAGATAAAATCAGTGGATAGAACGCAAACATCGGTGTACAGACATTCACTGCTGAATCACTAATCCTAAAAGCGGCCTGTGTTAGCTCTGGTGAGATACCGACTGACATTAACATCGGTATTAAGACCGGTGCCATAATAGCCCATTTAGAGGTGGCAGAGGTGATAATTAAATTGATGACAGCTGTGAGTAAAATGACGCCAAGAATGGTCAATCCCGAAGGCATATGTAAGGTTTTTAGTAGTTCGGCTCCTGAGAGTGAGAGCAGGGCGCCTAAGTTTGATTTATCAAAAGAGTATAAAAACTGTGCGGCAAAGAAACTGAAGACTAAAAAAGAGATTAATGCGGTGAGGACTTTTTCCATCGAGCGAGTAACATCTTTTGATGATTTAAAGGTGCCAGAAAGTATACCGTAGACCAGTCCCGGGACAGCAAAAAAGATGAACAGTAGTGGTACAATCGCTTTCATTATGGGTGCCTCTGAACTGGTCAGACTGCCATTTGGCGCACGAAAGGGGGAGCTGTCGGGATAAAGTAATACAATCAATAAAACAATCAACCCAATGATAGAAAAACCGGCCCAGGTAAAACCTTTGGCCTCTGCTGGGCTGATTGTCTGCATATTTTCAGCGATATCGATGGTACGATGGGTATCGATCGGACAAGTTTTATTGAGCCAGGGTTCGACAATTTTTTCGGTGATAAACCAACATACCCCAATCACCAGAAATGTACTACCAAAGCTGAGAAAATAGTTACAGAGTACATTGACCGTATAATTCGAATCGATAATCTGGGCAGCATTTTGCGTAAAACTTTGCATGATCGGATCAATTTTTGAAGGAGTATAACTGGCGGAAAAGCCACCGGCAAGCCCAGCAAATGCGGTAGCGATGCCCGCTAAAGGATGACGACCGTTAAGATAGAAGATAAGTGCTGAAACCGGCATAATGATGACGTAAGCCGAATCGGAGACCACATGGGCAAATATCCCGACAAAGGCAACAGTTGGCGTCAACATTTTCGGGGAAATTAATTTAAGCATCTTCTTCAGTGCGGTTTTAATAAAACCACTACCTTCAGCAATACCTATCCCTAAAGTGGCGACCAATGTGATGCCTAACGGCGGAAAGTTAATAAAATTATGTACCATCATGGTTAAAAACTGAATAATTTGCTGATAACCAAACATATTGATGACTTCAATACGCTGTGAGGTTCTTGGATTGATATAATCAAACTCAATAAAAGAGAGTAAAAAAGAGAGTAGCCAACAAATGATTAATGCATATAAAAATAATATCGTAATATTGGGCATTGCATTACCAATACGCTCGATTCGATTGAGAAATCCGCGCGGTTTATTTATTGTATGGTCCATATTTTAGTCCATTTTTGATGAGCGAGATCTAGATAATAATTTATTGTTAAATAAAGAGAAAGAGTAGATTAAAAATAATATTAACTTCTGGGTATGATCGCTAGAAGACTTATTTTAGGTTATGCTAATTATTCAGATGAGCGATGCGTTTAGGTAAGCCAAGGTTAAGTAGAATAGGCATCAGTTTTGCGAATAAGTGACTCAATGTTATTGTTAAGCTGAATAAGATATCCAGATAGCAGTGAACGGCTAAGACCGTTCACTGTATTTTAACAGATAGATATGACAGATACTGGGGCTATTCTGGTATCACTGGCATTGGTGCGGCTGCCTGATATTTGACAATAATCGCATTGTTGTCCATTTTAACTTCATGCAGCGTGACATTGATTTTATCTGCGATACGAAAGGCTTCTAGCTGATTAATTTTCATCAGCCCATCTTCAGGGATGCTTTCAACCGCGCTACGTTCTTGATGAATCAGTGACATTGGCAAAAAGGCTACCGCGCCTATTTCACATAATCGGACTTTTGCGCCACCTTTATTGATATCAAATACCTCGGCAGTAAAGCCTTGGCCTAAACGATCTTTGAGATATTGACTGTAGAGATATTTAGCCAGTTCTCTTTCAGCTAAACGTAAGCGTTTTCTGCGTTCATTGATACCTTTGAGTACTGATTCGCAAGGCTTAATGACGGGTTGTTTATAGATAATACCCTTTAATAAACGATGGTTCAGCATATCACTATATTTTCTTAATGGCGAAGTCCAGGTCGTATAAAGCGCCAGACCTAAGCCATAGTGCGGCGCTGCTTCTAAGACAAAATCGGCCGCCGTCTGATAACGTAAAATCCGCGATTCAATATAGGGTTTATCGGCGATCTGTTTACGTAGCGCTTTGTAGCCTTCAAAAGTGGCTAAGCGGATTTTATCAAACTCAGTGATATCATATTTATTCAATAATTTGACGATCATGTCTAAATGTTTGCTATCAAAACCAGCATGAACATTAAAGACAGCCATACCAATATGCTGCTGCAAGTAATAGGCCAGTGCCTGATTGACTAAAATCATCGCTTCTTCAATCATTTGATGACCGATGCGACGATTGTCTTGCACAATATCGATGACCTGACGTTGGCTATCAAGTATAAATCGGTACTCTTCTCTGTCTTTAAATAGCAGTGAGTTTATTTTTCGCCACTCGATTCGACACAAACACAGTTGATGCAGTAAATGAAGCTGCTTGTCGATGATCTGATTATCCGGTTGGCAGGATTGATTACCCTCGAGATAATCAGACACAGCGGTATAATCTAGTTTGGCTTTTGAACTAATCCAGGCGGTTGAGAAATCGGCTTGCGAAACCGGATTACCTTGCTCATCAATTGTCACACGGCAGATAACCGCAGCGCGCTTCTCATTTAATTTTAATGAGCAGTGATCATCACTCATTTCGGGCGGTAACATGGGTACATTAAATTCAGGTAAGTAGGTGGTAAATAATCTCTGGCTAGCCACTTTATCAAGATCTTGTTGCTGAGAGAGATAAGCGGTCGGATCCGCTATCGCTACGGTTAGGACAAATTGCCCTGCTTCATTTTGTTCGACGCAGATAGCATCATCAATATCCTGTGTCTCTTTATTATCAATAGAGAAGAAGGGTAAATTACAAAGATCTTGACGCAGATACTGTTCCTGTTCACTCAGCTGTAGATCAATGTCTAAGATAGGTGCACTCACCTCAAGCTGGTAGTGACTTAAGGTGGTTAACCAAGGAGCCAGCGGATCATTGGCGGTGGCAATAAAATCAGTAATCTCGGCCAGAAAAGCGGTTTGTCCATTTTGTAATGGCCGTGCAACCAGTTTGGCACTGACCCAATCACCGGTTGCCAGTGTTTCTTGAATATGCGGACTTACCTGACATTTTATCGGATGGATTATATGATGATATTTGGCATACACAACCAGCTGTTTGGTCTGGCACTCGACACGGCCAACAAATTGATTAACCGCACTTTCAATCACTTTTTCAGGTTCAAATTGTTCTTTATCGCCATTAATTTGAATTGTGCCTTCAACAATATCGCCATTCAACAATTTTCGCATCTGTGCGACCGGTATAAAGTAGCTTTTCTTATTATCTAACACTAAAAAGCCGTAGCCTTTTTCATGTGCTTTTACCATCCCTTGAATACGAGGCGTCTCTTTTTGTAACTGCTGTTTGAGTTGGGCAAGTAGTGAATTATTCTGAAACATAATGATCTAGTATGGTTTTTTACAATTAATAGGCTAAGTTTAGCATATTTTATCTTAATCGTTATAAATATTAATGATTTATGTTAATGAATTATGTTGAATTTTGGCTGGAAATCATGGTGAAAGCATGCTTTTTAACAATTTTTGCGCATTTTTGTTGATTATCAAAATGTTAACATGAATAAAAATAGCATTAGTCATCGTCGGGTTTTTTATGGTAAAAAGAGGATATCATTTTCATTAACTCATTTAATTTATTGAGGTTTATATGCATAATAATTGGTTAGCACTCGAGTCTGATGTTTGTGTTATTACTGGTGCCGTGGGGGGAATGGGCACCGAGATTGCACGTGAATTTGCCAAGCAAAAAGCCCGCTTAGTCTTGATCGATCTTGATAAAGAAAAATGCCAACAATTTGCCCAAGCATTAAACGACGAATTTGGTATTCAGGCTATTGGTATCGGTTGCAATACGACTTTGGAAATAGAGGTCGATGCGGCTGTTGCAAAGGTAAAAGAGACGTTTGGGCGCTGTGATGTTTTAGTCAATACCGCCGCTATTTTACGTTTTTGTCCATTAGAAGATTTGCCGCTTGAAGAGTGGAATCAAACCATTAATGTTAATATGACAGGCTATTTTTTAATGTCGCAACGTTTTGGTCGTTTAATGATAACCCAACAATCAGGGCGCATGGTACATATTGCCACCGTTGCCGCTCATACCCCAGAAACTTATAGTGGTGCTTATAGTGCAACCAAAGCCGCCATCGCGATGCTATCTAAACAAATCGCCGCTGAATGGGGACAATTTGGTATTCGTAGTAATGCGATCTGTCCCTGCTTTGTGAAAACGCCCTTATCCAAAAAATTCTATGAAGATAAAGCGGTAGAGCAGGGTCGAACACGGATGATCGCCAGTCGCCGGATTGGTGAAACAAAGGATATCGCCAATGCCGTTCTCTATCTTGCTAGTAAACGTGCTGATTATACAAATGGTAGTGAGCTGGTGGTTGATGGTGGCTATGAAGTGATGTTAGGTGACTTGGTTCCTCGTCCGGGGGGCCGTCGTCAATTTGCGATTGAGCAACACACTGCAGCGCAATTAGCAAAAACGAATAAACAATAGTCGTCTCTCTGTCTAAATTTAGGTCTATAAATTAAAGGGGAAAGTTATGTCCCCTTTTTTATTCATTTCAAGCTGATTATTCTTTATAATGATAAGCCTCTACGCTTAAGCTGAGTCTATTTTATGTGCAATATTCGCCCCAAAGTCGCGATAGTGATGGGATCGCAAAGTGATTGGTCAACCATGCAACATGCTGCCGACGTGCTTACCGCCTTATCAATTGATTATCATATTGAGATCGTTTCTGCCCATCGAACACCGGATAAATTATTTTCATTTGCTGAACAAGCCAAGCATCATGGTATTGAGATTATTATTGCCGGTGCTGGCGGCGCCGCTCATTTACCGGGCATGTTAGCGGCTAAAACCTTAGTCCCTGTTTTAGGGGTGCCGATACAAAGTGCGGCTTTAAGTGGTGTGGATAGTTTATATTCTATCGTGCAGATGCCTAAAGGCATTCCGGTCGGTACTTTAGCGATAGGTAAGGCTGGTGCTGCAAATGCGGCTCTGTTAGCTGCGCAAATTTTAGCTTTACATGACCAACGAATTTTTACTGCTTTACTGCACTGGCGCCAAACACAGACCGAGGAAGTGTTAGCGCATCCTGATCCACGTGAGCTATAAGTCACTTATTTGTCTAATTCCAAAAGGGATATTGATATCATGAAGTCAGTTTATATATTAGGTAATGGTCAATTAGGACGAATGTTACGTCAAGCTGGCGAACCGCTCGGTATCGCGGTCTATCCGATTGGTGTTGATGCTTTACCCGATCAGATATCTTATCAACAATCGGTGATCACCGCTGAAATTGAACGATGGCCTGATACCCCTTTTACGCAAATGTTAGCGACTCATCCCCTGTTTGTGAATCGCGATGTCTTTCCAATTATTGCCGACAGATTAACCCAAAAAGCGTTATTAGATGAACTGTCACTGCCTACGGCAAAATGGTCTGCACTCAATGATGATGCGCAGTGGCCAGCACTATTTCAATCGTTGGGCGATTTACTCATTATCAAGCGCCGAGTAGGGGGATATGATGGTCGCGGACAGTGGCGTTTAGGTAAAGATAAGGCAATTGATTTACCGTTAGAGATATACACTCAGGCGATTGTTGAACAAGCGATTGCTTTTGAGGGTGAAATCTCTTTAGTGGGGGCACGTAACCGACAAGGGCAAACGGTTTTTTATCCGATAACCCACAATTACCACCAAGAGGGGATATTAAAGGCGAGCATCGCCCATCCTTATCTGGCCGATCGTTTTCAGTTACAGGCCGAAAAGAGATTAACAACGATTATGGATCGCCTGAATTATGTCGGTGTTATGGCGATGGAGTGTTTTATTGTTGGCGAATCGTTACTGATTAATGAACTCGCACCCAGAGTACACAATAGTGGCCACTGGACACAAAACGGTGCATCTATCAGCCAGTTTGAACTGCATCTTCGGGCTATTTTAGATATGCCGTTACCTAAACCAGTTGTCTCTTCTTCCTCATTGATGATAAATTTGATCGGTATACCATTAAATTATCAGTGGCTACAGCAACCCTTGGTGCATTTGCACTGGTATGATAAAGCGGTGAGAGCGGGTCGCAAAGTCGGACATCTCAATTTATGTCATCCTGATCCCAACCAGCTTAGTCAGGTATTAATCACACTCCTGCCGCTATTACCCTCACTGAGTCAAGATGTGATACAGTGGGCAAACCGTCGACTGGTTTAAATAAAAGGATTAGATTGTCAGCATGATCAATTTCAACACTAAAATGAGCTATCACCGTCATAATCATAAACAGTCTTCCACTGAACCGAAAGATGAATATGCCATTATCCGCTGTTTTGAAAGTGATCGTGGGCGCATTTTAAATTCGGCGGCTATTCGTCGTTTGCAACAAAAAACACAAGTCTTTCCGCTCGAGCGTAATGCGGTGGTCAGAACGCGGTTAACGCACTCTTTAGAAGTACAACAAGTGGGTCGCCATATTGTGAAAGAGGTGTTTCACCGCTTAGCTAATGATCACAAGCTTGAACAGTATGGATTAACCGCCTGGATGACACCGATTGAAAGTGTGATTGAAATGGCCTGTTTAATGCATGATATTGGTAATCCACCTTTTGGACATTTTGGTGAGTCGGCGATTAATCAATGGTTTATGGCGCGTTTTTCCATTGATAAAGCGAGTCATTATGCCGTGCTGGCTTTTGCTGATCAAGATGGCTCACCAGCACAAGATGCGTTACGTAAAAAGATTCGCCATGATCTCTGTCATTTTGAAGGTAATGCGCAAGCGATCCGTTTAGTACATTCATTGTTGAAATTAAATCTGACTTATTCACAAACCGCCTGTATTTTAAAGTATACCCGACCCGCTTACTGGTATGAAGCCATTCCAGACAGTTATCACTATTTGATGAAGAAACCGGGTTACTATCTGTCAGAAGAAGCTTTTGTTACTGAGCTTTATCAGCAGTTAGAGATGCAACCTTTTCATCGTTTCCCATTGACCTATATTATGGAAGCGGCAGATGATATCTCTTACTGTATTGCTGATCTTGAAGATGCGGTTGAGAAACGCATTCTATCCGTTGAACAGCTTTATCAATATTTACAGGAAGCATGGGGTCAACAAACGTCAGGTGATCTGTTTGAGCAGACGGTGAATAAAGCCTATAAAGTTTATAATGAGCTAAAGAGAAATGAGCTATTACCGACCGGTATTGATCAGTTTTTTATGCTACTGAGAGTCAATACCATCGGGCAGTTAGTGCCGCATGCCGCAGAACGTTTTTTAGAAAATATCGACGATATCTATCACGGCAGTTTTAATCAGGCACTCCTTGAAGATCGGGGGAGTGAATATCAGCTATTAAATATGTTTAAAACGGTCGGCTTTAAGTATGTCTTTAATCACGAGTCGGTTGAGAATATTGAGCTACAAGGTTATCGTATTATTTGTGGCTTGCTCGATATCTATAGCCCACTGCTGGATATGTCGACCGCTGACTTTATCCAGTTAGTCGATGAGAATAGCCATAAACGTTACCCTATCGAAACGCGGCTTTTTCATAAGCTATCGGCCAAACATTGTGTCGCTTACCGTCAATCGATTGATGAATATCAGCAAAGTGCTGACTTTGCTATTTGGGAATTCTATTATCGCTGCCGGCTAATTCAGGATTATATCAGTGGTATGACCGATCACTTTGCTTATGATGAGTATCGACGATTTATGGTTGCCGATTGATTGATGATGTTATTATGGAGATTGAGTAGAGAGGTTAACTGCTGAAATACCGTGGTTAACCTGATTTAATCTGACTGGCTAATTTGATAAAACGTATGGTCAGCACGTTTGGTGTTAATCCCTTAGCTGACCTGTCCATCGACATAGAACCAGTGATCACCCTGTTTGATAAAGCGGCTAATTTCATGCATCTTTTCTGCGCGGCCCGAGCTATTTCGATAGCGCGCGGTGAATTCAACATAAGCTTCATCAGCTTTATCGCCTGGCCAGCTTTTTTCTATCTTAAGTTCAATCCATTTAGCCTCATTGAGATATTCAGCCAATTGGTTTGGCAGTGTTTTAGGATGCCAGGTGGCAATCAGATATTTGGCATTTTTTAAAGCATAAGCGCTATAGCGAGAACGCATTAAGGTTTCAGCATCGGGTGCATTTTTTTGCCATAAATGGTAAGGCTGGCAGCACTGGGCATAAGATTGTTGTATGCCACATGGACAGTCGGTATTTTTTTGTATCGATTTGGTCATGATAATTAGTAGTTAAATAGCGTTAATAAAATAGGCACCAGCAGGCTCAATATAAAACCTTGCACAATTGCTGCCGGTACCATAGAGGGGCCACCGCCTTTTTGTAGAATAGGCAGGGTAAAATCCATTGATGTTGCGCCGCAAAGGCCCAAAGCGGTGATGCGATAACGATGAATCAGCGAGGGGATCAGTAACACCGCTATCAGTTCGCGCAATAAATCGTTAAAAAAGGCGATACTACCGATAAGCGGCCCGTGAGTCTCAGTCATTAAAATACCCGACAACGAGTACCAGCCGAAACTCGATGATAGGGCTAAACCATTTTTTAAGGGCATATCAAGTATCAAAGCGGAAAGTATGCCACCTAATAAAGCACTACTACACACAACGGCAGTGGTCATTAAGCCAATCTTGTTAATCAGGATCTGTTTTAAGGTCATGCCATTGCTACGTAATTGAATACCCACAATAAACAGTAAGATAATTAATACAATTTCGCTGACATGGCTCGCATAATGAAAGATGTTAATTGGTATTAAGCCAATTAAAAATCCGCTAATGAGTGCAAGACAAATCTGTAACGACTCTAAGATCATTTTCCATCTTGACGGGAGCTGCTGATTGGTATTGTGTGAACGCCAAGGTAAAAAGATATCGATACAGGCTAAAGCAAAAAAATTCATCCCGAAGGTACAAATAAATACAATCGATGTCGAGTAGATGATCGTTTGAAAATGATTACCCAGATTATCCAGTTGTGCCAAGCTAATCCCCATGACAAAGAGGATGAGATAAACACATAGACTCAATAAAAAATTAATTCTATCTAACCACTTTTTATCTTTCAGTCTGAAAAGATAACCGAGAAAAAAAGGTAACAAAACGATCAGCAATCCCGAGTACATATAGGCTCAATTCCTTTTTATTATTTTGTTAAATTCACTAAATGTTGATGGGTGTCATCGATAAGCTTATCTAATAGCAAATAGCGATTTCGATATTCGGATCTCTTTTTACTTGGAATATCTTCCATCGCTTTACGAACCAGCTTGGCAGGCAGTGAGTAGAAATCATCATCGCTGATTGTTGCTTGTAACGTCTCCCAATAACTATCATAATCGGCCATACGCAACTTATTTTGGCGACGATAACGAAAGTTATTATAAATATGCGTTCGATTGCTCACAGCCAGAATCTGCTCTACCTGCAAAAAGCGTGCGATAACCAAAATAGCTTCAATGGCCATCGTTTTAGGAAAAATACCGTAGCAAGCTTTCGTCGCCTTTTGAATCTGTTCGCGAGCATTTTCTTGATTACTACCTTGCAAACCACCAATGAAAAGCGTCAATTTTTGCTGATGCTTGATGATAGCGAAAGTTAGTGTGGCTAAATTAACCTGTTCATGATTAAACACCGAAAGGGTTAATTCACCTTCACGGCTATATTTATCATTACTTTCCAATGTGATAGTAAACGGCTGTTCATCTTTACCAATAATCTCGGCCAATACGATCGGATTTGCGGCATAAAGATGCTCAACTAATGTTGTTGGTAAAGACGATATAAAATCATAATGTGCACATAACGCGTTGTAGCGTGCTTTACGTGACATATTGCTCGCCAAGTAAGGTCTTTGTAGCTTGGCGGGTAAATTCGTTTGCTGACTTAAAAAGGTTTGAAGTAAAGGATATAGAGCCAACTTTTTTAGCCAAGGCAAGGTTTCAGGATAAGCCAAATAAGAACGGAATAAAAACTTCATTCTGTAGCTGGTTTTTTGCCATAAAGGATTGAGCGGTAATTGACCTGAGACAAGTTGAACTAAAAGTGATTTGGTTTGATTTGGCATTTTCATATATTTGAATTAAATAGGAAACTGTTTTACAGTAGGGTTCTGCGTTTTTATCGTTTTGATTACCAGCGAACAAACGATAGCCCTCATATGTTATTAAACTAAGATTAATTATTGTTTCTTTGATCAAAAAGCTAGTGTAAATCACTGTAACCAATATCGACTCGAGTATATAATAAACAACAAAATTGGCTTGATAGAAGAAAAGATTTGCAATAATGTCATATTATAACATAAAAGATCACTGTGTTAATGAAAAGAAACAAAAACAGTTAACGCCCCCATCAAAATATCTTGTCATTATGCATAATGATGATTATACAACAATGGATTTTGTGATTGAGGTTTTACAACGATTTTTTAGTCATGATGAGGCAAAAGCAACCGAAATTATGCTGGCAATACATCATCATGGTATTGGAGTTTGTGGTTTTTATACAGCTGAAATAGCTGAAATGAAAGTGATTAAGGTCACCCAATATGCTCGGGAACACCAGTTTCCATTACGCTGTACCATGGAGAAAGTTTTGGAATGATTATAAATAAAGATTTACAGTTAGTGATTAATCAAGCCTTTAGTGATGCTCAATCCTTTGGTTATGAGTATTTAACTATCGAACAGCTATTAATGGCCCTATTAAAAGATAAAACCGTCATTAATGTGTTATCGGCTTTACATCTGGATTTTGAAGCGATTATCGATGATTTGATCGTTTATATTGAACAAAATATTACCTACCTCAGTGATAACGAATCTATGACTGAGCCAACGATGGCTTTTCAGCAGGTGATTCAGCGCGCCGCCCTTCATATTGAGTCCGTCCAAAAAGAAGAGATAACCAGTTTGGATGTCTTGGTTTCAATTTTAAGCCAAAATGAATCTTATGCCTGCTATATCCTTAATCAACATAATATTGACAGGCTTGAGGTGATCGACTTTATTTCTCATCATTATATGTCGACAGAAAATAGGCAGCCGCAACACGATGCATCACAACAAGCTGAATTGACCGCTTTAGAACGTTATACGACCAATTTGAATGCGATCGCTAAACAAGGTGGGATTGATCCGTTAATTGGACGAGAGCTGGATATTGAAAGAGTGATGCAAGTTTTGTGTCGCCGGCGTAAGAATAATTCAATTTTAGTCGGTGAAGCCGGCGTCGGTAAAACGGCCATTGTTGAAGGATTAGCCTGGCTGATTGAGCGAAATAAAGTACCGCATATTTTAAAAGATGCGGTCATTTACTCATTTGATATGAGCGCCTTAATCGCAGGGACAACTTATCGGGGCGATTTTGAAAAACGATTTAATGAATTAGTGACAGAATTAGAGCAGCAGCCCAATAGTATTTTGTTTATCGATGAAATTCATATGATTATTGGTGCTGGCGCAACGGGTGAGAGTAAAGTGGATACGGCTAATTTGTTTAAGCCGTTACTCTCTTCAGGACGAATTCGAGTAATAGGTTCAACCACTTATCAGGAGTTTAGCCGAATCTTTGAAAAGGATCATGCGTTAGCCCGACGATTCCAAAAAATTGATATCCTTGAACCCTCGGTTGAAGATACGATTAAGATTTTAGCGGGTTTAAAAAGTTATTATGAAAAGTATCATCAGATCCATTATACCGATAAAGCGCTACGTAGTGCCGTTGAGCTGTCGGTTAAATATATCAATGATCGGTTTTTACCCGATAAAGCCATCGATTTAATTGATGAAGCTGGCGCAAAAAATGCACTTTTACCGAAACGAAGTCGAAAAAAGATCATTCATGAGAGTGATATTGAAACGATTGTCGCCAAAATTGCCCGAGTGCCTGAAAATAACGTCTCGACTAATGATAAAACACGCTTACAACATCTGCATACTGAATTAAAATCGGTGGTTTTTGGGCAAGATAAAGCGATTGATGTATTAAGTGATGCCATTATTTTAAATCGCGCTGGACTTGGCCGTGAACATAAACCGGTAGGTTCATTTTTATTTGCCGGGCCGACTGGTGTCGGTAAAACTGAAATTACCCAGCAACTCGCCAAAATGCTGGGTATCAAATTATTACGCTTTGATATGTCTGAATATAAAGAGGCTCATACCGTGAGTCGTTTAATTGGTTCACCACCCGGTTATGTCGGTTTTGAGCAGGGCGGACTATTAACTGATGCGGTGATTAAACATCCTTATTCGGTATTACTATTGGATGAGATAGAGAAGGCTCATCCCGATATCTTCAACTTATTATTACAGATTATGGATAATGGTTCATTGACCGATAGCAATGGTCGTAAAGCAGACTTTCGAAATGTGATTGTGGTGATGACAACCAATGCCGGGGTTCAGGAGACGGTGCGTAAGAGTATTGGTTTTAATCAGCAAGACAATAGTACTGATGCAATGCAGGAGATTAACCGTTTATTTAGTCCGGAATTTCGTAATCGACTGGATAATATTGTTTGGTTTGCGCATTTAACACCAGAAATTACCGCGAATATCGTCAATAAATTCATTCATGAGCTCGCAGAGCAACTTAATGCTAAGCAGGTTCAGCTTGAGGTAAGTAAATCGGCACGGGCTTGGCTTGCTGAGAAGGGCTATGATAAAGCCATGGGCGCAAGGCCGATGGCGCGAGTCATTCATGAAAATATTAAAAAACCGATTGCGCATGAACTGCTATTTGGCGCTTTACGGCATGGTGGTTTGGTTAAAGTGGATCTTAAGAAGAAACAGTTGGTGTTAGATTATAAACTGGCGGTGCATTAAGAGACTAAAAAGATCTTTTGCTCTGAATGAACAGAGAGCCCGGCACTGGACTAGGCTCTTTTCATCTGTTTCAGCTAGCTTGATTATTTTAAGACAAAACAGCTGTTTTTTTCTGTCGGACTACTTTTTTGTCGCCAGAGCAATATAGTTCACATCGATGTTGCGCCCTAAGGTAAACTTATTGCCAAGTAGATGATACTCCATACCAATAAAGGCTTGTGTCGCTAGTCCGGCTTGCTCTATCCAGCCCATTAATTCGGACGGTCGGATAAACTTATTAAAATCATGGGTGCCTTTGGGGACAATTCGCGCAATATATTCTGCCCCAATAATCAGCATTAAACGGGATTTATGATTACGATTGATGGTCGATAAGAAGAGCTTACCCTGCGGTTTGAGTAATTTAGCGCAGCTATCAATGATAGAGTGTGGATCTGGCACGTGTTCTAACATCTCCATACAAGTAATCACATCATAACGCTGTGATGTTTGGGCTAGGTGCTGCTCAATCGATTCGAGTCGATAATCAATCGTCAGATGCTGCGCTTGTGCGTGTGTTTTGGCTATATTCAAAGAGAGTTCGGCCATATCGATGGCTGTAGTTGTTGCACCTAATTTGGCTAAACTTTCAGTAAGAATACCGCCACCACAACCGACATCTAATACCGATTTACCCATTAAATCACCAGTTTGACTTAAAATATATTCAACCCGCAGGGGATTAATTGTGTGTAATGGCTTGAATTTACCATTAGGATCCCACCACTCAGACGCCATTGCCGAGAATTTATCGATCTCAGATTGATCGACATTAAGGGGCTTTGGGTTATTTAACATGTTCAATCCTTTTTGATTTTATATTGCATTGAATAAACTTAAACAAGATACGATAATTTGTGCCGTCAGTCCCCATATCACATGATGTTGATATGGGTAAAGATAGACTTCATGTGATGACCTTTGTTGCCACTCGGTATCACGATTTTTTAATAGTTCTAATGGAAAATTCCCGGCGGGCTTTGTTGCAACCAACATATCTGCCTTAATGGGTGGGTTTGCCATAAACCAGCTAATTGGGACAGTAAAAATAGATTCTACCTCTTGCTGATTGATCTTTATATGTTCCGGATGCACGATTTCACCAATGACCGGATAAATCTCTAAACCTAGTACGGTAAAAAATGGCGGTAGCTCATAATATATTTTAATATCTTGCGCGCCTAAGCCTAACTCTTCTTGCGTCTCTCGTAGGGCCGTAAAATGGGTTGAGGTATCTGTCAATTCAACTTTACCACCAGGAAAACAGATATCGCCAGGTTGCCATTTTAAATGTGCTGCTCTGACTTCAAAAAGAAAGCTTATTCCGGCCTCTGTTTCAACTAACGGGATGAATACCGCAGCTTGGCGTAATGGATGAAAATCAGGTCTATTATTTTGGGTTTGCAAATGCTTGATAATTTGCGACTTCGTTAGCATAAGTATTTATATTGCAGATATCAATTTATTCATCCCAACATTATGCGGGTAGTCCCGAATAAAAACAATATTGATTGTTTTTTATTATTTATACTAATATGGTCTGATTTTATCGATGAAAATGCCTAATTGAGTACGGAATTAATAATATGAAACTTGAGGAAATAGCTCGTTTAGCCGGGGTTTCAAGAACGACTGCCAGCTATGTAATTAATGGTAAAGCCAAACAGTATCGGGTGAGCGATAAGACTATTGAGAAGGTTTTAGCCGTTGTGAAACAACATCAGTTTCAGCCTAATGCTATCGCAGCAGGTTTAAGAGCGGGACGTACATCATCACTGGGATTGGTGATCCCCGATCTCGAAAATTTGAGTTATACCCGCATTGCCAATTATCTTGAGAGATTTGCTCGCGAACAGGGCTATCAGTTACTGATCTCTTGTTCAGAAGATCAACCAGAACTTGAAATTCAATGCATACGTCATTTACAGCAGCGCCGGGTTGATGCGGTTATTGTCTCTTCTTCGTTTTCTGAGGCTGATGAGTTCTATCTTAACTGGGATAATCGAGCGTTACCCATTTTTGCCCTCGACCGTTCTATTGATCCGGCCCGTTTTTGTACGATAACCGGTTCTGATTTTTATGACGCAAAAATGCTCGCGGAAGCTTTCGAACAACATGCTGGTAGCAAAGTGGTCTATATGGGCGCTTTATCTGAATTACCCATCAGTGGATTGCGAGAACATGGGTTTAAAACCGTGATGAGTGAGGATAACCGAGATATTCATCTCTTATATGCGGACAGCTTTACCCGTCAAGATGCGGAAAAGACGTTTACCGATTGGTTGAATCGAAGTCCATTACCCAATCCAATACCGAATGCGATTTTTGTGACGTCGTTTACCTTATTACAAGGGATTATAGATGCGATTCTAAAACGGCTCGGCTATTTACCCAATGATCTATTGATTGCCACTTTCGGTGATAATGAATTACTGGATTTTTTACCGTGCCCCATTATTAGTGTGACACAACAACATAAAGAGATTGCCCATCAAACATTAAGCAGGGTACTCAACTGTCTGGAAAGTCATCAATACCAAGCAAATCTGACCATTATTAATCGAACATTGATTTATCGTGGTGGTCTGCGCCGTGAACGGCTGAGATAATATTTCTGGTGTAATACACTCGGTCAATAATCAGCAAAATGTGAGTTATATCCCAATATTCTGAGCTTTTTTGAAAAGAAATTTGCCTATCTGAAAATTTATTGTCATTATTTTGCTGAAACGATTCAACTTTGATAATATAGGCTGAAAATATCTAAATCTGGTTTGTTTATTATTATTTAGCTGAATTGAAGTAGCTCATGAGAAGAAGAGGTTAAAATGTTTGAATTAGTCGCAAAAGATGTTCATATGAATCAAAGCGCGCAGGATAAAACTCAGGCAATTAAAAGTATTGCTCAAGCTTTGGTTGAAGCAGGTTTTGTGGAAGAGGGATATGGCGAAGGTATGTTGCAGCGTGAACAGCAGGCGGCAACCTATTTGGATAACGGTATTGCAATTCCTCACGGAACCACCACGACGCGTTATTTAGTGAAAAAGACCGGTGTGCAAGTCTTTCACTTTCCTCAGGGCGTGAAATGGGGCGATGAAGATCAATTAGCTTATGTTGCGATCGGTATTGCGGCAAGTTCGGATGAGCATCTTGAACTATTACGTCAGCTCACTCGCGTATTGGGCGATGATGATGTTGAAGACAGATTAAAACAGGTCAAATCAGCCGATGATATCGTGGCTATTTTAACCGGTAAATCAGAGGCAGCCTCTGATGAGATTATTGTTGACACTTCACTGATGATGCTTGATATTCCCGCCGATAGCTTACAGACTTTACAGGCACTTAATGCTTCGCGATTACAGAAAATAGCTGCAGTCAACACGGCTTTTTTAACTTCAGTGATTGAGCATCAGCCAAGCTATTTAGGTGAGGGGATTTGGCTTAGTGACAGCGCACAAGGCAATCTGAAAAATGCGGTTGCTATTAGTCGTCCAACAAATGCCCTAACTGAACAAGATAAACCGGTTAATCTGTTAATGACAATTTCGTCAGTCAATGACGCATTTTCGCCGATTATCGACAAGCTTGCACAGTTACTTTTTAATCGTCAGGCAAAAACCTTATTAAATGCTGGTGCGCAAACGTTAGCGCAGTTTTTTGATGTGAATGTATCCTTACCACCGTCAACATTAGAATCAGCGCCTTCATCTACACCTGTTGAAGCGGATGTCGCGTCAGTTGAGGATACGCAAGAGGGTTTCAGTCGAGAGCTGACTGTACTCAATCCACACGGCTTACATACTCGTCCAAGTTCTGTGTTGATTAAGGTAATTAAGGCATTTAAGAGTACGGTTAAAGTGACTAATTTAAGTGGTTCAAATAAGCCCGTGAATGCCGCAAGTCTAATTAAAGTAGTAGCGTTAGGCGCTAAAAAAGGCGATCGCTTGCTGTTTACCGCCGAAGGTCCAGATGCTCAGCAAGTTTTAGATGCGATTGAAAAAGCAATGGCTGAAGGATTGGGCGAAGGAGTCGAATAAAATGCGTTATAAAGTTGCGACAATTACGTTAAATCCTGCTTATGATCTGGTTGGTTTCTGCCCCAAAGTGGCCTTGGGTGATGTTAATTTAGTCAATACCACGGGTTTACATGCGGCGGGAAAAGGTATCAATGTCGCTAAAGTTCTGAGGGATTTGGGGCTAGACATTACTGTTAGTGGTTTTTTAGGTAAAGAAAATGATGATGGTTTCGTTCAGCTTTTTGAACAGTTAAAGATTGATAATCAATTTCAAACAGTAGCAGGACGAACGCGTATCAATGTGAAAATCACAGAAGAGACCGGTGATGTGACTGATTTGAATTTCTCTGGTTTTTCTATCACAGAGCAGAATTGGCAACAATTTGCCAAGGATTCTCTGGTTTGGCTGAAAGATTTTGATATGATTGCGGTGAGTGGTAGTTTACCAGCAGGTATCGAACTCGATGCTTTTACAGCCTGGATGAGCCAGCTGACTAAACAGTGTCCGCGGGTTGTTTTTGATAGTAGTCGCGATGCATTGATTGCAGGCTTAAAAGCATCACCGTGGTTAATTAAGCCCAATGATAAAGAGTTGGAAATGTGGTCAGGCAAGTCATTAACCACACTAGATGATATTACTAATGTGGCTCAACAGCTGGTTGCACAAGGAATCGCAAATGTTGTCGTTTCTTTAGGTAGTAAAGGTGCATTATGGGTGACAAAAGATCACGTCTGGTTAGCAAAACCGCCTGTTTGTAAAGTGGTTAGTACTGTTGGTGCGGGCGATTCAATGGTTGCAGGTCTGATGTATGGACTGTTAGGACAAAAAACGATTGACGAAACCTTCCGTTTAGCCTCGGCAGTAGCCGCATTATCGGTTAGTCAAAGTAATGTGGGTGTACCAGATAAAAATGCATTGTCAGCGATGATCGATAATATTGAATTAACGGCGATTAAGTAAGTTTAGGTGAGAAGATGAAAATATTTTTAGTGGAAGATTCGAGTGTTGGTCCAATTAATACTCGATTAGCGCAAGCAGAATTAAAGTTAGCTGCAACCCAGCTACATTGGCAAATTGTTGACACACTGGTTGAGTCAGATTTTGCTGTCGTTGCCGGAAATAATATTCCAGCTGATACCGCTTTGGTTGGACGAAAAGTGGCTTTGGTCTCTGTTGCTGAGGTTTTTACTGATCCAATCTCAGCATTAAGTCTGGCTGAGAAGAATGCGGTTGTGTATGAGAAAGTCACTGATACTGCATCAGTGCCAGCCGTATCCGGTATAAAACGTATTGTTGCCGTGACGGCTTGCCCTACGGGAGTTGCTCATACGTTTATGGCCGCAGAAGCGATTGAAGAAGAAGCCAAAAAACGTGGCTGGTGGTGTAAAGTTGAAACGCGTGGCTCTGTTGGTGTGGGTAACGAAATTACACCAGAAGAGATTGCTGCGGCTGATTTAGTCTTTGTAGCGGCAGATATCGATGTCGATTTGAATAAATTCGCCGGTAAGCTGATGTATCGTACTAAGACTGGACCCGCGTTAAAGAAAACAGCGCAAGAGTTTGATCAGGCATTTGCACAGGCAAGCATTTATCAACCGCAATCAAAAAGTAGTTCACAAAACAGTGGCACTCAGGAGAAAAAAGGTGTGTATAAACATCTTCTGACTGGCGTGTCTTATATGCTACCGATGGTTGTGGCAGGTGGTTTGATTATCGCCCTTGCTTTTGCTTTTGGTCATTTTGCACTCGATGCAAATGGTGTACAAACCTTAATTGGTGAGCCGCATTTAGCTGAAATTGGTGGATTAGCGTTTTCATTAATGGTGCCATTATTAGCGGGATATATTGCTTATTCGATAGCGGATAGACCCGGTTTAACACCTGGCTTGGTAGGCGGTATGATTGCCGTGTCGATTGGTGCCGGTTTTCTAGGTGGTATTGCTGCGGGTTATTTAGCCGGTTACTTAGCCTTATTATTAACGCGTCGAGTGCCGTTACCGCAAAGCTTAGAAGCGCTTAAGCCAATCCTTATCATTCCCTTGTTTGCAACATTGATAACCGGTTTAGCGATGCAGTTTATTATCGGTTCACCGATCGCCTGGCTCATGACGAATTTAAGTGAGTGGCTAAGTACGATGAATACCTCTAATGCGATAATATTAGGTATGGTACTTGGTGGCATGATGTGTACCGATATGGGCGGACCGATTAATAAGGTTGCCTATGCATTTGGTGTGGGTTTACTCAGTGATCATCAGTACGCGCCAATGGCGGCTGTGATGGCCGGCGGTATGGTACCACCGTTAGCAATGAGTCTGGCGACTTTTATTGCTAAAAATAAATTCGCTAAAAGTGAACAAGAGAGTGGTAAAGCTGCATTTGTGCTTGGTTTGTGCTTTATCTCGGAAGGTGCCATTCCATTTGCTGCGCGAGATCCATTAAGAGTGTTACCAAGTTGTATCATTGGTGGTGCGATTACGGGCGGTATGGCTTTAGCCTTTGGCTCACAATTAATGACGCCACATGGTGGATTGTTTGCGCTAGCTATTCCAGGTGTGGTAAAACCGGTTTTAGGTTACCTCTTATCAATTATTGTCGGTTCGGTGGTTGCCGGTGTTATTTATGCAATAATCAAACGACCTGAAGAAGTGAAAGCCTAAGCATCTTTATGGATATTGCAAATGAACAAAGAGCGTCTGACTGACGCTCTTTTTTATGATAAGTTGCAATCAGCTATTTTTTAATCCAGCGCTCGAGATTTTGTGGAAAATAGTGATCTATTTTTTGGAACAACTCATCAGTATCATCCGTCACAATTAGGGTTTCATAAAATTGACGACGAATAAAACCCTCGGCAACAGCATGTTCTAAAAATGCCAGCATCTTGTCATAAAAACCTGCAATATTAAACAGTGACACGGGTTTTTGATGATAACCAATTTGCGCGGCAGTCCAAACTTCATAAAGCTCTTCTAAGGTGCCTGTGCCGCCAGGCATAGCAATAAAGCTATCAGCGAGTTCGGCCATCCGCGCTTTACGTTGATGCATATCTTGCACAACCTCTAAGTGAGTAATACCTTGATGCGCAGTTTCGGCTTTGACTAAGCGTTCTGGAATGATACCTATCACTTCCCCACCATGTGAAATTACGGCATTGGCAATCACGCCCATTAAACCTCTATTCCCGCCACCGTAGACTAAACGGCGATGTTGCAATGCAATCGCTTTACCTAGTTGTTGGGCATAGGTTGTATATTCAGGACGCAGACCATCGCTGGCTCCACAATAGACACAAATATTCTGTTTCATCATTTTTCCACATCATAAAGCGTAATTATTTTGTCAGTATATCCTTTTCTGCCCATGTGCCAAATAGATATATTTATTTACTGTATTGAGAAAAAAAGTGGCTGATAGCACATAATAATCAACATTGTAGTCAAAAATGACTATTCAATAATCAATTACAACGGTTTTTATTTTTATTGATTGACAGTTCCTTCTCTTAAAGATACTATTCACAGCGTTAAATCTTTTCCTCCATAGTTCAGTTGGTAGAACGCCGGACTGTTAATCCGTATGTCACTGGTTCGAGTCCAGTTGGAGGAGCCAAATATATAACTAATGCTTCTGCATTAGTCAGCAGAAGCCACTTTAGAGTGGCTTTTGTTTTTTTAATCTACATTATCTTATTCTGTCAAATCTACACTTAATCTAACTCGCCAATTGAATTGTCAATCATTAGCCTGTGATGATTTTCACAAAAAATAGTTTTATTAATTATCTATGTTTACTGAATTTGTTATTAGTGGTTATTCATAAAATAGAAATAATAAAAAAAACGCTTGATACTGTATAACAATACAGTATAATTGTTTACATCTTATCTAATAATTTAAAATGGATATCAAGAATGAATGAGAATAAACAACGCGCACTGTCAGCTGCTTTAAGCCAGATTGAGAAACAATTTGGTAAAGGTTCCATTATGCGTTTAGGTGATACACAAACGCTAGATGTCGATTATATTTCAACAGGTTCTTTAGGACTTGATGTCGCACTGGGCATTGGTGGTTTACCGATGGGGCGAATCGTGGAGATTTTTGGACCAGAGTCTTCAGGTAAAACAACGCTAACGTTGTCGGTTATCGCCCAAGCACAAAAACAAGGTAAAACCTGTGCATTTATTGATGCAGAACATGCGCTTGATCCCATCTATGCAGCTAAACTGGGTGTGCAAGTCGATGATTTATTAGTTTCTCAGCCGGATACGGGTGAACAAGCTTTAGAAATTTGTGATGCTTTAGTCCGTTCAGGTGCTGTTGATGTCGTGATTGTTGACTCTGTTGCCGCCTTAACCCCAAGAGCTGAAATTGAAGGTGAAATGGGGGATTCTCATATGGGCCTACAAGCGCGTTTGATGTCTCAAGCACTGCGTAAATTAACGGCTAATATCAAAAACGCTAACTGTTTAGTGATCTTTATCAATCAAATTCGTATGAAAATTGGTGTTATGTTTGGTAATCCAGAAACGACAACCGGTGGTAATGCGTTGAAATTCTATGCCTCAGTTCGTTTAGATATACGTCGAATTGGTTCAGTCAAAGAGGGCGAAGAGGTGATTGGTAGTGATACTCGCGTTAAAGTTGTTAAAAATAAAGTGGCTGCACCATTCCGTCAAGCTGAGTTCCAGATTCTATACGGCAGCGGTATTTCTAAAGAGGGTGAGTTAATTGATTTAGGTGTTAAACATAAATTAGTTGATAAAGCCGGTGCATGGTATAGCTATAACGGCGAAAAAATTGGTCAGGGTAAGGCAAACTCGATGAAATATCTTCAAGAGCATACAGGGATTGCTAATGAGCTTGAACAGAAATTACGCGAGCTATTACTCAGCAGCCCAGCAGAATTTATTGCTGATGACAGTGCTGTTAATGAAAGCGAAGACGCGTTTTAATTTCAGTGAATCACGTCGTCACCAATAAGAACATCTTGGATAAAGCTGTGCAGTTGCTTGCACAGCGAAATCACAGCAAGTTAGAATTAAAAAAGAAATTAACGCTATTTTTTACCAAAAAAAATCGGCCACTCTCTTCTAAAACTGATCCCTTCCTTGATGAGGATACCCTGTTATCCTCGCACATGTCTTTAATAAAACAGATTGATCAAGCCATTGATTATTGCCATGAACGTAAGTGGCTAGATGATTATGCATTTGCTGCTGTGTATATTGAAATGCGATCCAAACGTGGGTTTGGATATAAACGGATTATCATGGAATTAAATCAACGTGGTATAACAAATGACGTTGCAATGACTTTTTTTGCTCAGAATGAATCAGATACAGTGTTGAAAAAAATGAGCGAAGTAATTGAAAAGAAATACGGAAAAATTGATAAATTTGATATAAAACAACGTCAAAAAATCTATCGATTCCTTTTAAGTAGAGGTTTTTCGCAACAAAATGTAAATAGTATTTATTCTTTAATTGAAGATTGATATTATAACGCGGTTTTTGTACCAAAAATCCACTATTGGTTTGTCAAAATACATAATTTATTATAGCTATTTAGTTTGTTGTATCTGCAGAAAGGATATGGCACTAGTATTTGTATTATGTTAATAAAATTACCTTTTGTATACTCACTATTTTAATTAAACTGCTTAAAATAGTGTAATAGTATCTTAATTTCGTTTATTGATGAGCGAAATAGGTTATTTGTTTATATTTTTGATCAGAATAAAAAAACAATCAATATTGATTAATAAATTAACGTTAAAATCGGAATTTAATGATGAGTAAGAGTACTGCTGAAATTCGCCAGATGTTTCTTGATTTTTTTCATGCCAAAGGTCATGAAGTTGTGCCAAGTAGTTCATTAGTCCCGCACAATGATCCCACATTACTATTTACTAATGCTGGTATGAATCAATTTAAAGATGTCTTCTTAGGTCAGGATAAACGGAATTATACCAGAGCAACAACGTCACAGCGTTGTGTGCGTGCAGGTGGAAAACACAACGACTTAGATAATGTCGGTTATACTGCTCGTCATCATACTTTCTTCGAAATGTTAGGTAATTTCAGTTTCGGTGATTATTTTAAGCATGACGCGATTCGCTTTGCCTGGGAGCTTTTGACGGGGGAAGGTTGGTTTAATTTGCCGAAAGAGAAATTACTGGTCACCGTTTATGCAACTGATGATGAGGCTTATGATATCTGGGCAAATGAGATAGGTATTCCTCGTGAGCGTATCGTTCGTATTGGTGACAATAAAGGTGCACCTTATGCTTCAGATAACTTCTGGCAAATGGGAGATACCGGTCCTTGTGGTCCTTGTACTGAAATTTTTTATGATCATGGTGCACATATTTGGGGGGGACCGCCAGGCAGTGCAGAAGAAGATGGCGATCGGTTTATTGAAATCTGGAATATCGTTTTCATGCAGTTCAATCGTCAGCAAGATGGTACTATGCTACCATTACCAAAACCGTCAGTCGATACCGGTATGGGACTTGAACGTGTTTCTGCTGTGTTACAACATGTAAACGCAAACTATGATATAGATCTGTTTAAACAGCTGATTGAGGCAACGGCTGAAATTATTCAGGTTCAGGATTTAACCAATAAATCATTACGAGTTATTGCTGATCATATTCGTTCTTGCGCATACTTAATTGCTGATGGTGTCATTCCTTCTAATGAAGGTCGTGGTTATGTATTACGTCGTATTATTCGTCGTGCGGTGCGCCATGGGCATATGTTAGGTGCGAAAGATATCTTCTTCTACAAACTCGTACAGCCTTTAATTGATGCCATGCAAAGTGCTGCGAGTGATTTAGCAAAACAAAAAACATTTGTTGAAAATACGCTTAAAACTGAAGAAGAGCAATTCTTGAAAACCTTGGAACGCGGACTGGCACTATTAGATCAAGAGCTAGAGAAATTAGATGGTACCGTCTTAAGTGGTGAAGTCGCGTTTAAACTTTATGATACTTATGGTTTTCCGCTAGATCTTACTGCTGATGTTTGTCGAGAGAGAAATATTTCAATTGATGAAACTGGTTTTGAAAAGGCGATGGATGCTCAGCGTCAGCGAGCACGAGAAGCCAATAATTTTAGTGTCGACTATAGTAAAGTCATCAAGCTTGATGAAGTGACCGAATTCACGGGTTACAATGAGATCAACGCAGAGAGTCAAGTCGTCGCTATTTTTGAAGACGGTGTTGCTGTTGAGCAAATCACTTCACCAAGTAATGCCATTATTATCCTGAATAAAACTCCATTTTATGGTGAGTCAGGTGGACAAGTTGGCGATAAGGGTCAGTTATCTTCACAAGGCGTAGTTTTCGATATTGTTGATACGCAAAAATATGGTCAAAGTATTGGTCATATCGGTACTTTGCAACAAGGCTCGTTAAAAGTCGGCGATTCGGTATCGACATTAGTTGATGCTGAGATAAGGGAAAGAATAAAACTGAATCATTCAGCAACTCATTTACTACAAGCAGCGTTGCAAAAAATATTAGGTTCTCATGTTCATCAAAAAGGTTCATTAGTGACTGCAGATTCGCTCCGTTTTGATTTTTCACATCATGAAGCTTTGACGTCTGAACAGTTTATGCAAATTGAAAATCTAGTGAATAAGCAGATTCGTCGAAATCTTGCCGTTGATGTCGCGGTGATGGCACTTGATGAGGCTAAACAAAAAGGCGCTATGGCACTTTTTGGTGAGAAGTATGATGATCAGGTTAGGGTATTAACCATGGGAGATTTTTCCATTGAGCTGTGTGGTGGTACGCATGTATCGAGAACGGGTGATATTGGTTTATTCAAAATCGCTTCAGAATCAGGTATTGCAGCGGGTGTTAGACGTATTGAAGCAATCACTGGGCAGGTCGCAATAAATGCGATGCATCGAGATGTGAGCCAGCTTTCACAAGCGGCACAACTGTTTAAATCGGATCGTTACAGCGTAGTCGATAAAATCGCTTTGTTGATGGAGCAAACCAAACAGTTTGAGAAAACCATTCAGCAACTCAAAGAGCAACAAGCGGGGCTGACAAGTTCACAGTTACTCAATAACATCGAAAATGTTAATGGTAAAGCGGTGTTAGTTGCCAAAATAGAAGGGGTTGAAGCTAAGTTGTTACGTACCATGATTGATGATATTAAAAATCAGATCAAATCTGGAGTGGTTATTCTTGCGACAATTAACGAAGATAGAATTAATCTTGCTGGCGGCGTGACTAAAGATTTAGTCGATATTGTTAAAGCGGGTGACATTATTTCAATTTTAGCACAAAGCGTTGGTGGAAAAGGCGGTGGACGCGCTGATTTTGCACAGGCTGGCGGTGTAGATATTCAAGCATTACCTCAAGCTCTATTGAATATCAATGAAATAATAAAACAAAGACTCATGTAATTTAGCAAGAAGGAGAACAAATGCTAATTTTAACCAGAAGAGTTGGTGAAACATTAATTGTTGGTGATGATGTTTTCATTACCGTTTTAGGTATAAAAGGTAATCAGGTTCGTATCGGTATCAATGCACCAAAAGAGATCTCAATTCATCGAGAAGAGATTTATAATCGTATTTTTCAGGATCGCGAACAGGACCAAGAACCACAGTCCGAAGAGTGCCAATCAGCCGAAAACGCTGAAAATTTGTAATATTTTATGCGTAATTGGGTGTTAAATATTCAAACAACCGGATAGTTTAAAAAATTGTTTGACTTATTTTCTGTAGCCCTTAATATATGCGCCACACAACGGTTTTAAAGTTTAGTTAAAAACGTTGTTAGTGGTGAGATGGCCGAGAGGCTGAAGGCGCTCCCCTGCTAAGGGAGTATAGGGTCAAAAGCTCTATCGAGGGTTCGAATCCCTCTCTCACCGCCATTTTTATTGTAAAAGTAGTAAGTGCACCCGTAGCTCAGCTGGATAGAGTACCCGGCTACGAACCGGGCGGTCAGAGGTTCGAATCCTCTCGGGTGCACCATTTTTTATTAATGCACCCGTAGCTCAGCTGGATAGAGTACCCGGCTACGAACCGGGCGGTCAGAGGTTCGAATCCTCTCGGGTGCACCAGTCTGAATCTTATTTACATAAGCATCCGTAGCTCAGCTGGATAGAGCACTCGGCTTCGAACCGAGCGGTCAGGGGTTCGAATCCCTTCGGGTGCACCAGTATTCTCTTTTTTCACTTCCTCAATAAATTGCCGATTTCAACTAATCAATTCTTATTTTATATAGCAATGCTAAATCCTTCGTCATTTAGTTTGTTGTTTCATGTAAGTGCTATTTTTTGCTATATTCTTATGAATGTTAGTCTGCATAGTATATTTGCATATAGCACAGTTTTTAAATTATCCTCAGATTTTAGTATTTACAGTATCCACATCAATATCGCACTGTAAATCGCTTAAATAGGCAATAATATCTTTACAGCTATACTCTATTCATAAAATCTCAATGACATGCTAAATTTAATTTACAGGCGTTTTGACGTGCCATGAATGGTAGAATCTACAATTTACACTTTTCGCATTTATTCTGAAATGATAGATTTTAATATGATTATATTCCTATTCGATTAATCTGATATTGTGATATAGATAAATTCTCATTCATTTCGTATTGTCTGATAGCGTAATCTCAAGCAGGTTAAAAAATGAGGTTAGAATGCTGGTATCAGTCATCTGCTTATCAGTAGAAGTTAATCGCTGTTTGGAAAACCTTGGGCGAAGGGGACTATTTGAGCGAATCCAATAGTAAAAAAGCCACTCAGTTGAGTGGCTTTGATGATATTTTGAATATTCGCTTGTTGAGGTATCAACTCAAGATAACCTATCACTAATGAATAATCTTTGCTAAAAAATCCTTCGCACGGTCGGATTTTGGATTAGAGAAGAACTCTTCTTTTGAAGTATCTTCAATAATCGTGCCCTCATCCATAAATAGGATGCGATTGGCAACTTTACGGGCAAATCCCATTTCATGGGTTACAACCATCATCGTCATACCTTCATAAGCCAGCTCGACCATTACATCTAAGACCTCATTGACCATCTCAGGATCAAGTGCAGAAGTGGGTTCATCAAATAACATAACAACGGGATCCATGCATAGTGCACGGGCTATAGCGACACGCTGTTGTTGGCCACCAGATAACTGCCCAGGGAATTTTTCTGCATGGGCAAGAAGACCCACGCGTTCGAGTAACGAAAGCGCTTTTTCTTTGGCTTCAACTTCAGAGCGGCTGAGTACTTTTACTTGAGCTAAGGTTAAATTTTTAATAATCGATAGATGCGGGAAAAGCTCAAAATGTTGGAACACCATACCAACTTTAGAACGCAACTTAGCTAAATTAGTCGCTTTACTGGTGACATTAACCCCATCAACCATAATCGTGCCTTGTTGAATAGGCTCTAAGGCATTAACCGTTTTAATTAATGTCGATTTACCAGAACCAGATGGCCCACAAACAACCACCACTTCGCCTTTACTGACTTGTGTTGTGCAGTCTTTCAGTACTTGGAAGTCACCGTACCATTTTGAAATATTTTTTAAGGAAATCACTTAAGCCATCCTATTTTTAACATAATTAACTAAACTTGACGCGGCAAAACAGATTACAAAATAAACTACTGCTGCGAATAAAATCATCTCATTATAGACACCATTATTATTACCGATAATCTCAACGCTTTGGTAGAAGAAGTCAGCTAAATTGAGCACATAAACTAGCGTAGTATCTTGGAAAAGGACAATACCTTGAGTTAATAATAACGGCGCCATAATTCTAAAGGCTTGTGGAATAACCACAAGTCTTAATCCTTGCATTCTGGTCATGCCTAGCGCTAAAGCGGCGCTTAGCTGGCCTTTAGAGATACTTTGAATACCTGCGCGCATGATCTCTGAATAATAAGCGGCTTCAAACAGCGCAAAAGCGACCATTGCTGAAATTAAACGAATATCAGTACTAGAGGGTAAGTCAAATAGCGTCTTAAGAAGTTGTGGGACTAATAGATAAAACCAGAGTAATACCATCACCAAGGGAATGGATCGAAAGGTATTGACATAAGCTTTGGCTATCCAGCGCACTGCTTTAACCGAGGAGAGTCTCATCACGGCTAATATCGTTCCCCAAATAATACCAAAAATAATCGCCGTTACCGTTATTTGTAGCGAAATTTTAAGGCTTTGTAAAATAAATGGAAGATTATTGGTAATCACGTGCCAGTCAAAATTCATTTTATTTACCTCCTAAAGCGCCAGGGAGGCGAGTTACTTTCTCTATATAGTGCATTCCTTTCATCACCACGATATTGATGATGACATAACCGATAGTGACAGCAATGAAAGACTCATAAGCGGCACCAGCGTGATCTAACAGTTGATTGGCTTGTTTAGAGAGCTCCACCAAACCAACGGTAGAGGCTACGGCAGAGTTTTTAAACATATTGAGTGCTTCAGATGTCAATGGCGGTAATACACGACGATAGGCATTCGGTAATAAGATATATAAATAGGTTTGCCTCAAGGTAAAACCTAATGCGGTTCCCGCATTCTTTTGACCTGATGGTAAAGATTGAATAGCCGTTCTCACTTGTTCACAAACACGTGCACCGGTAAAAAGGCCCAGACCAATCGTTGACATCATAAAAATAAAGATTGAGGGATCAAGAGAAAATAGCCAATCTCTCATTGATTCAGGGACTAAATCTGGCACCACATAGATCCAAATAAAAAGATGAATAATGAGTGGAATATTTCTAAATAGCTGTACATAGCCTGCCCCTAAGCGCGCTAAAAATCGATTAGGTAAAGTTCTTAAAATGCCAAAAAAAGAACCGACAACGAAAGCAATAATGCCTGCGCATATCGATAGTAGGACGGTCATTTGAAAGCCAAGCCATAACCAGCCTAAATAAGTGGTATCACCGAACGGGGCTTGTTCAAAAAAGATGCCCCAATTCCATTGTATGTGCATAGATACTCCATTGATATAAGCTTATTAAATTGATAATAAGCTTATATTATATATGACTAATTTACGTTACTCTTTAATCTAAAGCTTTATCATTTGGTGCAGCAAAAAGCGCTTTCATTTCTGAGGACATATCGAAATTCATATTGAGTCCTCTTGGTGGAATCGGTTGTTTAAACCAACGATTGAATGAGGTTTCTGCAGCGCCAGAAGTTTGTGCTTGTACTATCGTATTATCGACCAGTGTTTTAAATTGGGCATCATCTTTACGTAGCATACAGCCGTAGGCTTCATAAGATAATGGCGTACCAACAATCACCCATTGATCTGAATTACGCGCACGTGAGCGTTCTCCCGCTAATAACGCATCATCCATTAAGAATGCAGATGCACGACCACTTTCCAGTGTTCTAAAAGCATCACCATGATCTTTTGGGGTAATGATACGAATACCTAAATTTTTCTCATCATTAATCTGATTAAGTCTGACTTCCGAGGTCGTACCGGCAGTCACCACAACATTTTTGCCTTTCAGATCATCAATATCTTTAATACCACTGCTGTTTTTAACTAAAAAACGAGTACCAACAATAAAAATGGTATCAGAAAAATCGACTTGATTTTGTCTTGCTGCATTATTCGTGGTTGAGCCACATTCAAAATCATAGGTACCATTTTGGAGTAGCGGGATTCGGTTTTGCGATGTGACGGGTAAATATTTGACTTTTAAATTAGGCAGGTTGAGCTCTTTTTTCACCGCATCGACAATCAGATTAGCGTAGTCTTGTGAATAACCGACAACATTTTGTTGATTATCATAATAAGAGAAAGGAATTGATGATTCTCGATGCCCAACAACAATCACGCCATCTTGTTTAATTTTGGCCAAAGTACCGGTTAGCTCAGCCGCGGCAACCGTAGAACTCATCATGCCAAGTGCGGATAATAATAAAGCTAACTTCGCTAGATTTTTATTAAGATATTTTGTTTTTAATTGTTTCATCGTCATACTCCTTTTAAGGTACTTATTTTGCACCATAATAAGTCAAAAGCCCAATAATGGGGCAAAAATGTTGGTGTTGTACTATTTTTGTGATATCAAACTACACAATAGAACAGTGACCCGTTTATAAAAAGCAAAAAATATGCCAGATATTATCACTTTCTTATTTTGAACCAGAAAGTGATTAGAAATAATAACAAAGTGAGGCTCCAATATGGCCAGTTTCCCCATATTGCAAAAGGCGTTTCTCCGATTGATGGAGAGACACTTACACTCAATACGGCTTGTTCAAATTGAGGTAACTGATCAATAATCTCGCCTTGGGGATTGATGACAGCGGTTATACCATTATTTGTACTACGAATTAGTGACCGCCCAAATTCAACTGCGCGAGTTTGTGCCATCTGTAAATGCTGCCAAGGGCCGATAGTATTACCAAACCAGGCATCATTTGATATTGTCAGTAAGAAGTCAGTGTCTGGCTGAAAATTGTCCAAAATCAACTCAGGTAGGATAATCTCATAACAGATTACAGTTGTAAACTTAAATCCTTGCATCATCAGTGGAGGTTGAGTGCGTTCTCCTGCCGTCATTGATGAAACCGGGACATTAAGTAATTGGGCAATTGGTTTAAAGAGTTGTGCTAACGGAATATACTCGCCAAAAGGCACCAGATGGTGCTTAGAGTAGCGATTATCATTCAAATAGGCATAGGGAACACGATCACCTAAGACAATAATTGAGTTAAACACGTCAATATCATGATGGCGATAACGAACATCGATAATCCCTGTTGCAACCGTAGTCTTATTTTCACGTGCCTGTTTATCTAATGCGGTTAAGTAGTCTTGTTGATTGAGCTCGGCATCGGTAATGGCGGCTTCTGGCCAGATAATAATATCGGCACTTGATAGATGTGCCTGTGTTAACTGTTTATAAGTTGATAATGTTGTTTCTAATTGATCTTTATTCCATTTCAATGACTGCTGAATATTGCCTTGAACTAACGCCAGTTCGACTTTGCGGGACGTGTCCACTTTGGTCCAATGGATAGGGGATAAATATCCGGTAATCACGCTAAAAACAAGGATACTCACTACAACTAAATAGATGGTTAAGCGATGTATTCGATGGCGAATCGAGAAGAGATAGAGTAACAATCCACATAGCATTGGCACAAACAGATTCAGAAAGTTGACGCCAAAAATAGGTAAATAAGCCTTCAGGGGTGAATTAAGTTGGGTATAGCCAAGTTGGAGCCATGAAAAACCACTTAATATCCAGCCACGTAAAAACTCGGTGAGTTGCCATAATGCTGGTGCAGCAATGACTAACTGAACAAAAGAGTAAGGTTTTGCCAATCTATTTAACAGGAAGGCAAACAGCGCAGGGTATAAAGATAAATAACCGATAAGCAGCGATAATAGCAGTAATGCGACCGGAATAGGCAGCTCGCCATATTGCTGAATACTGACATAAATCCAGTGTACACCCGCACCAAAAAAGCCCAGTCCCCAGAAAAATGCAATAATTGCTGACTTTTTGGCGTTTACATTAATACTTAAAGCAACAAGACCGATAAATGAGAAAAAAGCCAATGGCCATAAGTTAAATGGTGAAAAAGCAAAGACGGCAATCACACCAAAAAATAGGGCAAGCAAGGCTTTTAGTTTCATGTTACATCTGTCTCTAATAATGGCACCGGCATATCTTCTGGGACAGTAACATTCAATTGAATAATGCGTCTTTTATCGACAACGGTAACCTTAAATTGATAGGCATCGATAGTGACAATTTCGCCTTTGATTGGTAGACGACCAATATATTGCATCACTAAGCCGCCAACGGTATCAACATCATCATCGCTGAATGTCGTTTGGAAAATCTCATTGAAATCTTCTATCGGGGTTAATGCCCGAACGTTGTAGACCCGGGTATTTAAACGACGGATATCTTGATCTTCAATTTCATCGTACTCATCTTCAATATTGCCGACGATCAGTTCGAGAATATCCTCGATAGTGACCACGCCCGATACGCCACCAAACTCATCGACAACAATCGCCATATGATAGCGCTGTGAACGAAACTCTTTTAACATTTGATCAACGCGTTTACTTTCAGGTACGACCACCGCTGGACGTAATATACGTTGAAGATTGAATTCACCAGCATCAGGTAGCATGAAGTTGAGTAAGTCTTTGGCTAAAAGTATACCTTGAATATGATCTCTATCTTCACTGATAACCGGATAGCGAGAGTGGCCATATTTTTGGATAATCTTCAGACATTCATCTAAGCTATGATCGTTATCAACGGTGACCATTTGTGAACGCGGAATCATCACATCCCGGACTCTTTGTTCGGCAATTTCAAGCACACCTTCGAGCATTTCGCGCGTTTCAGTATCAATTACCCCATTTTGCTGAACAACGTCGATAAATGAAACCAGATCTTCGATGGTTTCCGGGGCACTCTGGAATAGTTGTCCCAGTTTTAGTTTGAATTTTTTCTTGAATAATCTCCGGTGATTATCGTCACTCATGCTCTTTTATTTCCTTGTTTAATTAACTTTTATTGATTATTTATTGGTGAATGATTTATTGATGATCGAAACGATAGGGATTTTTAAACCCTAACGTTTGCATGATCTCTATCTCAAGGCTTTCCATCTCTTCTGCTTCTTCGTCAGAAATATGATCATAACCGAGTAAATGTAAACAGCCATGCACAACCATATGCGCCCAGTGAGACTCTAAACTTTTATTTTGCGCTAAAGCCTCCGCTTCGACAACTGTTTTACAGATAATTAAATCACCCAGCAATGGTACCTCAATTTCAACTGGCGATTCAAATGGAAATGATAATACATTGGTAGGTTTATCTTTATGCCGATAGGTGTTGTTGAGCGATTGGCTTTCCTGCTCATCCACGATACGAATGGTTAATTCGGCCTCATTTTGAAAAGGGAATAAGATTTTATTTAGCCAAATCAGTATTTTACCCTCATCAGGAATATCGGTTGCTGATTGGCTGGCAATTTGTAAATCAAGGATAATGTTGCTTTTCATATCTGATTATTCTCTATGATAAGGATGATTGGCCGTGATACTCCATGCGCGATAGAGACTTTCGGCAACAATCACGCGCACTAATGGATGAGGCAACGTTAAAGGAGAGAGCGACCAACTTTGATGGGCCGCTTGTCTACAGGCTGGTGATAGTCCTTCAGGCCCGCCAATCAGTAAACTGATATCGCGGCCATCTAATTTCCAGCTCTCTAATTGGTTCGCTAATGCCTGGGTTGTCCAAGATTTACCGGGAATATCAAGGGTAACAATACAGTTTCCTTTACCGCATGCCGCTAACATCTGTTCGCCTTCTTTTTCAAGGATTCGCACAATATCGGCGTTTTTGGTTCGTTTCCCGGCAGGGATTTCAATTAATTCTAACGGCATATCCTTGGGAAAACGATTGCTATAATCGTTATAGGCAGTAGAGACCCAGTCAGGCATTTTTGTACCAACAGCGATTAATTGCAGTTTCATGGCAAGTTAACCCCAGAGTTTTTCCAGTTCATAGAGATGACGGCTTTCTTGCTGCATAACATGAACGATAACACTATCACAATCAACGACTACCCAATCAGCGTCAACTTTGCCTTCGCTGCCTAATACGAGCAGACCTGCTTTTTTGCACTCATCAATCAGATGATCAGCAATTGATGTGGTATGACGATTTGATGTACCGGTACAAATCACCAAATAATCGGTGATACTGGATTTATTTTCAACATTTAGGGTGGTGATATCTTGTGCTTTGAGATCATCTAACTTATCAACGATAAATTCAACTAACTGTTTGTCTTGCAAAATCATAAATTTTCTATTCATTAACTTTTAATCAACGATACCATATCATAGCATTAATTCCGGAATAATTCATTTATCATCACTAAATTTAGTTGTTCAGCGTACACTTGTACGCTATAATCGAATCCAGCGTACAAGTGTACGCCATATATATGGATTTTTTCCATCAAGATGAAAAAATGGCACACAGATTAGGGGTTATTAATGAAAAGAGTTGTAATTACAGGCCTAGGTATTCTTTCAAGCATTGGTAATAATGCGAAAGAAGTTTTAGAATCTTTGAAAAAAGGCCGTTCAGGTATTACCTTTTCACAAGAAATGAAAGATGCGGGTATGCGTAGCCATGTCTGGGGCAATGTAAAATTAGATACGACTGGTTTAATCGATCGTAAAGTAGCCCGTTTTATGAGTGATGCATCAATTTATGCTTTTTTGGCACTACAAGAAGCCATCAAAGATGCTAATTTAGCACCGGAACAAGTCTCCAATATTCGTTCAGGTTTAGTGGTTGGTTCAGGCGGCGCGTCGCCACGTAGTCAATACGCGGCAGTAGAAGGTATGAAAACCAAAGGATTGCGCGGCGTTGGCCCTTATGCGGTAACTAAATCAATGGCATCAGGGGTTTCTGCTTGCTTAGCGACACCATTTCAAATTAAAGGCGTTAACTATTCAATTAGTTCAGCCTGTGCAACATCAGCCCACTGTATCGGTCATGCTGCCGAATTGATTCAACTTGGCAAACAAGATATTGTCTTTGCCGGTGGCGGTGAAGAGTTATGTTGGGAAATGGCTTGTGAGTTTGATGCGATGGGTGCATTATCAACCAAATACAATGAAACACCAGATAAAGCATCACGCGCTTATGATGCTAATCGTGATGGATTCGTCATTGCTGGCGGTGCGGGTATGGTTGTAGTTGAAGAACTTGAACATGCTTTAGCCCGTGGTGCCCATATTTATGGTGAAATTGTCGGTTATGGCGCAACTTCTGATGGTGCTGATATGGTTGCACCATCTGGTGAAGGGGCGGTCCGTTGTATGCAGATGGCGATGCATGGCCTTGATTCTGATATCGATTATATTAACGTGCACGGTACCTCTACACCAGTTGGTGATGTCAAAGAGCTTGGAGCGATTGCGGAAGTATTTGCTGATAAAGTGCCGGCGATCTCATCGACTAAATCAATGACTGGTCACTCTTTGGGCGCGGCAGGCGCGCAGGAAGCTATCTATTCATTATTAATGTTAGAAAACGATTTTATTGCACCAAGCATTAATGTTGAAGCGTTAGATGAGAAAGCGCAAGGTATGAATGTTATCACTCAGCCAACGCTGCGTAAGTTAACGACGGTCATGTCAAATAGCTTTGGTTTCGGTGGCACCAATGCAACACTGGTGATGCGTAAGTATTCGTAACATTGATTAAATATAAAAAAAACCCCTTATTTAAGGGGATTTTTTTTTATAAAACTTTGCTTAAAAAGGCTTGAGTACGCTCATTTTTGGGCTTATCGAAAATCTGCTCTGGCGGTCCTTCTTCTTGAATAATACCTTGATCAATAAAGATGACCCGATCAGACATCTCTCTGGCAAACCCCATTTCATGGGTGACCACGACCATGGTCATGCCTTCGTATGCCAGTGATTTCATGACACTGAGTACCTCACCCACCAGCTCTGGATCTAATGCTGAGGTTGGTTCATCAAATAGCATGACCTTAGGCTGCATCATTAAAGCTCTGGCAATCGCCACACGCTGCTGCTGACCGCCCGAAAGCTGGCTTGGATAAGCATCAATTTTATCTAATAGGCCAACTTTGTTTAATAGCTGCTCGGCCCTTATGATCGCATCGGCTTTAGATAACTTCTTTATCTCCATTGGTGCCATAATTAAGTTTTGCAGCACCGACATATGTGGAAAAAGATTAAAGCGTTGAAACACCATGCCAACCGATTCTCTCATCTGATTGAGATTGGTCTTAGGATCATGAACGGCAAAGCCGTTAACAATAATCTCACCTGATGTTATCTGCTCAAGTGCATTAATACAGCGTAAAAAGGTGCTTTTTCCTGACCCGGATGGACCGATGATAGAGATGACCTCTTTTTCATTAATATCACAGGAAATACCGCGTAGAACATGTACCTGACCAAATTGTTTTTGCAGATTATGAATGTGAATCACTTTTACCTAACCTTTTTTCCATCTGTTGGACAATCATTGTAAGTATAAATGTCATACACCAATATATGACCGAAATAACGAGATAGGGCTCATCATAAGATGCATAAGCTGCACCTGCGGTTCTGGCCGCAAAAGCCAGATCGGCCAGGCCGATAGCCGCACCGAGCGAGGAGTCTTTCAAAATGGCAATCGCATTGTTGCCTAATGGTGGTAACATGCGGCGAAAAGCTTGTGGTAAGATAACCTTACGCATGGTTTTGCCATAGGGCATCCCGAGTGAGCGCGCAGCTTCCATTTGGCCTTTATCTATTGATTGAATACCAGCTCGAAATATTTCCGACACATAGGCACCCGAGTTTAAGGTGATGGCGACAACACTGGCGATAAACGCGCCATACTGTGAGCGCATTATTCTGGCAGTTTCCACCGAGATAATATTTGAGGTCACTAAAATACCGTCTTTAGGGCTCACCAGATAGGGCATTAAGACAAAATAGACCACCATAATTTGTACAAATAATGGCGTGCCGCGAAAAGCACTGACATAAATACGTACTGGCCACTGCACCCCAAAATATAACAGATATTTTGGTAAGCCATGTGGAGCCGAGGCAATACGACCTAAACCTAATAATAATCCCCAGAGAATCCCCAAAATGACACAAATGACGGTACATTTCAGGGTCATGAGTGCACCATCAATAAATAGAGGCAGATAATCCTGAATAATCGCCCAATTAAACCCCATAATCATTTCAACCTATAAAAAAACTAAAAAATTAAGCTATCTTAGCGTGATACCATTTAACCGAATGTGTGAGAAGAATGATGGTTCTTTTCATTATCCCACTTTGATTGTCTGAGATTATTCGATATCAATCGGTAATTTCGGTGTATTACTATCGAACCATTTCTCATAAATTTTATGATAAGTACCATCGACAATAATTTTCTTTAAACCCGCATCGATCTTATTTTTTAAGTCTGTATTGCCTTTTTCAACCGCAATACCAAAATATTGTGGTTCAAACGCGTTATCATAAACTAAATCAAACGCTTTGCCCGGATGCATTTTAATATAGAATTTGACGACACCCACATCGCCTACCGCAGCGTCAATACCTTCTTCATAAAGTTCTTGCAATAATAGTGGGGTATTATCAAATCGGCGGATGGCGGTATTATTGCGACCCAAAACAGTCGAGATAACGATATCGCCGGTACTGCCGTTGACCACACCGACAATTTTATCTTTTAAGCTTGCTATTGAGGTAATCTCAGTGCCTTTTTGACCAACAATTACCTGTTCGGCTGGAAAATAAGGCAATGAAAAATCGACTGACTGTTTTCTTTTCTCGGTAATGGTAATGCCGGATATAATAATATCGCGATCGCCGTTATCTAACGTGGCAAAAATACCTTCCCAAGGTGTATTGACTAATTGCACCTGAAACCCTTCGACATGAGCAATCGCTTTGATGAGATCAATATCAAATCCTTCTAGTTCTTTATTGCTATTTTCATACTCAAATGGTCGGTAGGTGCCTCCAGCGCCCACAATATAAGTGGTTTGAACGGCTAAAGCGCTTGGCTGAATGAAAATAGTCATTATGAAAATAATGAAAGAAAATAAGTATTTAAACATGTTAAAGACTACCTCTGTAATTATTTATGCAAAAAAATTGGATAAATATTAAGGTTTATTGCTTCTTAATGCAACATCTTTGAATAATTCTTTATTCTCCTTTATTTGTAGCAATGATATGATATGATTTATTTTTCCTAAAATCAGACAAGGTAATGCCATGGTTCGTCAATTCATCGAACAACAACAACGAATTTCTTTTGTTAAATCATTTTTCTCATTTCAATTAGCTGAAAAACTCTCATTAATCGAAGTTCAGGCGCCGATTTTAAGTCGAGTGGGCGATGGTACACAGGATAATCTTTCTGGCTATGAAAAAGCGGTACAGGTGACGGTGAAAGCGATTCCTAATGCTCAATTTGAGGTCGTCCATTCATTAGCGAAATGGAAACGAAAAGTGTTAAGTCAGCATAAATTTCAGATAGAAGAAGGGATTTATACTAATATGAAAGCGTTGCGTCCTGATGAAGACGGACTATCGCCGATTCATTCGGTCTATGTTGATCAGTGGGACTGGGAAAAAGTGATCGCGGAAAAAGATCGCACCTTAACTTATTTAAAGAAAACTGTTCAGCAAATCTATTCAGCTATTAAAGCGACTGAAAAAGCGGTTGCAGAAGCTTACCAATTAACCCCATTTTTACCCGATCATATTACTTTTGTTGATAGTGAATCACTGCTAAAACGATACCCAGATTTATCGGCAAAAGAGCGTGAAAATCGGATTACCCAAGAGCTCGGCGCCGTATTTTTAATCGGTATTGGCGGTAAATTATCTAATAATGATTATCATGATGTGCGAGCACCTGATTACGATGACTGGAGTACGCTAAATGAAGAGGGGCACGCGGGACTCAATGGTGATATTTTGGTGTGGAATCCGGTGTTAAATAGTGCTTTTGAACTCTCATCGATGGGGATTCGCGTCAATGCTCAGGCATTACAGCATCAATTATCGTTAACCCATGATGAAGGTCGTTTGATGTTTGATTGGCACAAGGCATTAATGAATGGTGAGCTTGTGCAAACCATTGGTGGTGGTATCGGCCAATCACGTTTAACCATGCTTTTATTACAATTAAAACATATTGGTCAAGTACAGAGCTCTGTCTGGGATCAGGTGACTTATCAAAAATATGATGGTTTGCTATAAATATTAAGTATATCATCGTTAAAAGGCGCTACTGATAGCGCCTTTTTTTATTTGATGAATCTCTATTTAATGTGCCGCTATTTAACGCATGTCGGTCTAGCGAACATCAGCACAATTGAGACAATAGATATAGCGGTTCTGCGGATCATTGAGATGATACCAAAGCGCTGCTTGCTGTTGTAACTGTTTGGACATCGGTAACGCCTGATAAATCATATCAGCCATGCTTTGCGGCAAACTAGCCGAGAAATTCAGGAGTAATGAACTGAACCAGTTGCCGGTTGGTTTTAGCCAATCAAGCTGATAATGAGAGAGCTGCGCTAATTCACTCGCTTTAGCAACCGCATCATCAAAATCCCCCAATTGATCGACCAGTTTGAGTTGATAAGCCTCTTGACCTAGCCAGACTTGACCTTGGGCAATCTTGTCTACTTCAGCTTCGGTTAAGTGTCGAGCATTAGCCACTAAATGGATAAACGTTTGGTAACCATTCTCAATGCTAAGCTGCATCAATTGACTATATTCTGTCGGTAGCGCCTTCGTTAAACTGGTATCAACTAATGGCGAGGTATTTACGCCATCGGTATAAACCCCGATTTGCGCTAAAGATTGCTCAAACGTTGGGATCACTCCAAAAATACCAATTGAGCCCGTGATAGTATTGGGTGAGGCAACAATATAGTCAGACTCAGTGGCAATCCAATAACCCCCCGATGCTGCCATGCCGCCCATCGAGATAACCACGGGTACGCCTTTTTTACGCAGCGCTGCTATTTCATTACGAATAGCTTCAGATGCAGTAACACTGCCGCCAGGGCTATTCACTCGGATAATGACTGCCCGAATGTTATCGTTTTGACGAATCTCTTTTAATTGCTGAGTGATTGAGTAGCTACTCGCGTTATTATTACTCGCATCGCCATCAATAATTGTACCATTGACGAAGACAACGGCAATATTGGGTTCGGTCTGGCTATTTTTTGCTGGTTTAAGCAGCGTATAGTTATAAATACTAAGCTGTGGCTCATCTTTAAAAGCCGCTTGCATATCTGCTTCAAACTGATAATAAGGTACCGCTTTATCGGCTAAGTTATGCTGGAGTGCATAATCACTTAAACTGCCGTTAACCGCTTTTAGGTCAGTGATAAATCTGTTTGCATCAGGCACCAAAACTGCTGGTAGTTGTTCTCTGTTGAGTGAGACATCATTAAGATAGTTATGCCACATCGTAGTTAACCAGCGTGTGGTGTTTTCTCTGGCTTCTGATGACATATCGTTACGAATGAGCGGTTCGATGGCTGATTTATAGGTCCCCACCCGAAATACGTGGGTATCAATTTTTAAGTGATCTAACAGGGATTTATAATAAAGTGTATTGGTACCAAAGCCATACAGGCTCACTGCGCCTTGTGGCGTTAAATAAATGTGGTCAGCAAAACTGGCTAAATAGTACTGATTTTGATTATAACTTGGTGAAACCGCATAGATGGGTTTGTTATTTTCGCTAAACTGGTTTAAATATTTACCGATATATTGTAATGAAGGTAAGTCTGCGCCGGTGAAATCGTCTAATTTTAAGATCATACCGGTAATATTCGGATCGTTTGCGGCTTGGGCAATTTTTTCGGTGAGCTCAAACAGACTATTTTCTCTTGATCTATCGATCTGAGCCCCATAGATCTTAGCTCTTAATCGATAATAATCTTCATCATAGGGGGTTGTATCGACAATCGAACCTTGAATATTGACTTCAAGCACGCCTTTTTGAGGATAACTATTTTGGCTATCCTGATCTTTCAATGAAACCCAAAGTCCCCAAATCGCCAGTATGATGAATAAAAATAGTAGATTGGCGATGATCTCTCTGACGAGATTAATCGCGCGCCAGCTAAATTTAATGATTGACCCGATTATTTTCCAAAAATGCATCACTTATCCCACAATAAACTTAAAATAGATCGTCATCATATAATAGCGGATAAATCAATCAAAAGCATATTTTTCATCAGGTTTACTTTATTTTGAGCAAGCATGACATCTTCTGGTTTGTTATGATTATTTTTGTATCGTAAATCATGGATATCTTACTCGTTCATGAATGAAATAACCTTCATCATACTTTCATGAGAGGTATGGAGATGTAGGAAATAGGGTAGGATAGCATCAAAATCGCTTTAAAGATGAACGACTATGCTGATGAAAACAGTTTAATTAAAAAGATAATCAGTTAACCATAGCGGATTGAGAAACCAAACCGATGTGCTAATTAGTCTTTCTGCTTAATTTTACGTTTTTTAAAATATTGCTGATCTTCCCAGCGTAGGGCGGTTAATTTGCCTCCCCAGCAGCATCCGGTATCCAAAGCATAGATCTTGTCTGGGGTTCCTTTGCCATTGAGCGAAGCCCAGTGGCCGAAAGCAATGCTATACTCATCAGGAATTTTTCGCGGCAACATAAACCAGGGTTTTAATTTAGCCGGTGCGTCTTCAGGGGCTTCTTTAAAATTCAGATCCAAACGCCCATCGAGATAGCAGTAACGCATTCGGGTAAAGACATTGGCACTATATCTTAAACGATCAATACCTTGTAAATCTTCACGCCAAAAATCGGGTAAGTCACCATACATCGCATTGAGAAAAAACGCGTAGCTATCGCTCGATAGCATTGCCTCAAGATTGCGTGCACACTGTTTTGCTGTGTCTAGATCCCACTGGGCACTGATTCCAGCATGTACCATAATCAGTTTCAGCTGCTCATCAATTTGCATGATGGGTTGACGGCGCAACCAGTTCATCAGTTCGTCATAATCTGGCGCATTTAATAGTGGCTCAAGATTATCCCGTCGCTTATTTTTACTGATTCCGGCATAAATCGCTAAAAGATGGAGATCATGATTACCTAAACACAAACGAACATGATCTTTGATAGAGTGGATAAAACGCAAAACGTTCAGTGAGTCAGGGCCACGAGCTACTAAATCTCCTGTAAACCACAAGGTATCGCGGCAAGGCTCAAAATCAGCTTTTTCCAGTACACGTCTTAACTCTTCGTAACAGCCATGTACATCGCCGATTAAAATATTTGCCATTATTGATGCCTATGCCTGACTTGGTGTATTCGTCTGTTGAGGTTGGTAAATATTGGCTAGTGCACAGTACTGTTCAACAGACAGATTTTCTGCTCTTAAATTAGCATCGATACCAATCTGTTCAAATTGCGCTAGAGTAAAGAGTTGCCCTAAACTATTGCGAATCGTTTTTCTACGTTGATTGAAAGCCTGTGTGGTAATTTGACCTAATACTTTGATATCTTTTACCGGATGAGGAATCGTCTGATGTGGGGTTAATCTTACGACTGCCGAATCCACTTTAGGCGCTGGTGTAAAAGCGGTTGGTGGCACTTCGAGTACCGGGATTATTTGACAATAATATTGCGCCATCACGCTTAAACGGCCGTAAGTTTTGCTATTCGGCCCAGCAACGAGTCTGTTTACCACCTCTTTTTGTAACATAAAGTGCATGTCAGCAACCGAAGTGGTAAATTCAAACAGATGAAACATCAGTGGTGTCGAGATATTGTAAGGTAGATTACCAAAAATTCTCAGTGGCTGCTGACGCTCTTGGGCAATTTGCGCAAAATCAACGGTCATAGCATCTTGTTGAATAATCCTAATTTTATCTTTCAGTTCTGGATGTACAGCAAGGCGTGCGGCTAAATCTCGGTCAATTTCAACAACCGTCATCTGATCAACACGTCTGGCAACTGGCAAGGTTAATGCCGCGAGTCCCGGACCTATCTCAACCAGTGCTTGGGTCTTTTTCGGTGCGATAGCCGCAACGATATTTTCGATGACAAAATCATCATTTAAAAAGTTCTGTCCGAAACGTTTGCGGGCAAAATGGCCTTGGTGTACACGATTATTCATTTATTTGTTGTCATCTATAATATTAATATAAGCATCTGCGCGCAGTTCCTGCACCCAAACTTGAGCCTCTTCACCGAATTTACGGTTAAATATCATTCGGTAAGCTTGATCTTTCTGAGCTAAGTCAGTTTTATCTGATTGACGGGTATCTAATAACTGAATGATATGCCAACCAAATGCCGATTTAATCGGTACACTGATTTCCCCTTTTTTCAGGCTTAATAAAGCACGTTTGAAACTCTCATCATAACGATCTGGCATGCTCCACCCCAGTTCACCGCCTTTATCTTTTGAACCTGGATCTTCCGAGTAAGCTTTGGCAGCGGCATCAAAAGTCGTTTTATTACTGAGAATATCGTCACGAATACGATTCAATTTCTCTTGGGCTTGCTGATCATCAAAAATTAAATTTGTTTTTAATAAAATATGACGCGCATTCACCTCTGTAACGGTAAGTGATTTTTTCACTTGTGCGCGTGTATCATTCACTTTTAAGATATGAAACCCAACCCCAGAACGAATCGGCCCGACAATATCGCCTTTTTGCGCCCGAATCAGCGGTTCCTCAAACAGAGATGGAAGCTCATTGATCTTTTTCCAACCCAGACTACCGCCAGAAAAGGCTTGATCATCATTAGAATAGGTGGCGGCTAAACGAGAAAAGCTTTCACCGGCTCTTAATTTTTGAATGACGGTATTGGCTTTATTTTGTGCATCCGCGAGTTGTTGTTTGGTTGGCGAATCAGGAATAGAAATCAATATATGGCTGATATTCACATCGATGTTTTCATTCGGTTTCTCAGCAATCACTTTTGCTAAGGCATCGACTTCGGATGGGGAGATAGCGATACGGCGTCTCACTTCATTCATTCGGATATCTTCAATGGCCATTTCGCTACGGATACGATTACGATACCTGGCAAAGTTAATCCCGGCACGCGCTAAATGACTTTTAAGCTCTTGAAGGCTAATTCTATTTTGTTTAGCAATATCATTAATTGCATTATCTACATCACTATCGGTGATGCTGACTTGCGCTTTATTGGCTTGTTGTAAAATCAGCGTGTCATTAATTAAGCGATCGAGAATTTGTTGACGTAATGTGGCATTATCAGGCAGATTTTCCGCACTATTGCCGCTTTTGACCGTTTTTATCATATCATTGACACTACTTTCCAATACCACGTCATTATTGACAACGGCAGCAACTCTATCAACGATTTTAGGGGAAGCTGAAACCAGAGCTGTTGAGCATAAACTGATTGCTAAACAAAAAAACTTAATATAATTTTCTATTTTCATATTATAAATTTCCATTACATCCTTTTAACTAAATCGCTTTCATTGTTATTGGACTGCTATTTTTTCTTTTAGTTCAATAATTTATAGACTGTCGCTCCGTTTGACTAGCAATTACACAAAACGGAGATCAAGATTCATCGATTTGTTGATATTATTCAAACGTTGAGCGATAAGGCAGAATACCAAAATCCAACATTTTAGCCGTCGTATTACGATTTCGACCAAATCCTCTTAGTTCAAAGCTAATCGATAATTTATTATCGTACTCACTGCGGCGAGATTCGCTCTCCCAGTTGACTATTTTTCTACCATATAGAATGCTTAAGCCCCAGCAGCAATCATTGTATTGCAAACCCATAAAGCTATCTGATGATTGTTTAAGATTGACATCATAGTAGTAAGCGCCGACGACTGAGAAGAAATCATTTAAAGGAAAGCTGCCGACAGTGCCTAATTGCGAGATATCTTGACGATAAGGTGAGGCAGCGCTCAGTCCCATTGTATCGATATAGTTTTGATTAGCATAACGATAGCTGATCTGTAATAGCTTATTTTCAGCAGGTTTGTATTCAAAAATAGCATTCGCTAAGGCAACTTCATTAATACGCGTATCGTACTGTAAGCCCAGTCTGAATAGCAGATCTTGTTGAATCAGCCAGAAGCCATCGGTTGCCCAAGTTAAACTACCAGTATCGGTATTTTTGTCTAATGGTGAAACCGTATCGCCGGTGCGAGATTGATTAAAATAGTAAATCTGACCGATCGAAAAATTAAAACGTTCGATAAAGTTATTGTCATAAATGCGTGTCGTGACACCCGTTGCAATTTGATTTGCTGAAGCAATGCGGTCCAGACCACTGTACATTTTGTTTCTAAATAGACCGGAATAATCAGATTGCATTAATGACGAATCATAGTTTTTTATATTAGATTGATCGCGATAAGGGATATACTCATATTTAATACGAGGTTCTAATGTCTGTGTATATCCATCAATAAAGGCATTATTTCTTTCAAAAATGACACGTCCGTCAACAGTGAGTCGAGGCAGAATTCGGGTGACATGCTGTTCTAATTCTGGATATAGCGCCGGTTGTGGAATATCTTGATCATAATGCGTTGCAAACAAGGTGGCCTTGGTATTGAGTGTCGCCCAACTATTAGCAAGGGTATAGCTTAAAGTCGGTTCTATATGGAGTCGAACCGTTTGTGGATTGTTTTTCCCTGGACTGGTAAAGTTAACGATCTGGCCATAAGTAGTGAAGTAGAATGGGCCTAGATTATCGTTATAGTAATTAATATCTAGCTGTGGCTCGGTTCGATAGATATCATCTTTTAAGGCGGTTCGGAATACCTGGAAATTCTTGGAGCTGAGCGCAATATTCCAGTTATCATTGGCATAACCGGCGGCATATTGTTGTGTCAGATAACCATCGGTAACATTGGCATATTGAGAACTTAAGTCAACCAGATATTGCCGGTCACTAACGCGCGTCACATCCGTTTTAATAAACCAGTTTTCATCAATAGTACCATCATGATTCCAATGAAATAACCAGCGACTTTTGTTATCACCAATATCTGAGGTGATTTGAGATTTATTTTTATCGTAGAGTGAATCGTGTTCGAGCCAGTCAAATGCTAGGGTACCTTTACCTAATTCAGTCAGGTAACGACCTTCAGTTTGAAGCTGTAACCCTCGTCGTTGAATGATTCTTGGGGTAATGGTGGCATCAAAATTAGGCGCAATATTCCAATAGAAAGGAACAGCAATATTCACACCATCAGTACTATTGTAATTAAACGTTGGGATCAGTAAACCTGATCGGCGCTTATTGCCAGTTGGATATTGAATATAAGGCGAATAAAAAATGGGTACGGATCCGATTCGAAAAACCGTATTCCAAGCTTCAAGTAACTCTTCTTCTTTATCGTAAATAATCGTTGAACCTGATATATTCCAACTATTGTTACCGACAGGGCAGGTAGTAAAGGTACTGTTTTTTAACGTGACATAACGCGAATCGTCAGTGAGCGAAATATTGGTTGCAGCGCCCCGACCAAGACGATCGACCAAATGATATTGACTATCGGTAATTTCCACATCATTTTTTTCGATTTCCATGCCAACCGTATTACCCTGTAATTTGATAAAATTATCCAGATAATTCACATGACCGGATACCGTCATATAGTGACTATTATCTTCCTGGGTTTGAATGGTCAGTTTATCGGCTTTTAATGCGCGATTGCCTTGCTGTACTCTAACGTCACCTTGATAGATAACGCGATCAATTGCATTGCCTTGTAACGTATTAGCCTCAATGGTAACCGGTAATGATTTAGGATCTTCTGTGATGATCGGGCCTGTATATCTAGGCACATTCGCTAAACAACGCGGATTGGTATTATCAACAAACGATGATTGATTAGCATTAACATTTGCGTTATAAAGACTTGACCATACCGCTACTGTTATTAGTGAAGGAAGAAACTTTCTCATATTTAGCGAATCTATACCAGATGATAAAATGTTAATGCATTATAACGTGTCTTCAGCAAAGTAGTAATGAATAATCATCATTAATCCGATTAAATTTAAGATGATTATTTATGACTCATCAGATCAATCATTATTTGCTGTTGTTGATTGACGACGTCCTCGAGGTGTTTTATGCCAGCGCCTTTTTTGATCATTAGGCAGATTTTTAATCATCGTCTCGCGCTGTTCGGCACTCACATGCTGAAACTCATCCCACCATTTGGCCTGCTCAAGCAAATCACCTTTTTCGATTGATGAACGGAGCTCAAGCAAGTCATAAGCGGCGCGGAATCTAGGATGTTCAAAAACACTGAAAGCACGTTTGCCAAATCGTTTGGATAGACGAATTTGTAACTGCCAAATCTCATTCATGATAGTCGTTAAACGGCGCGGTATGGCAATCGTTTTACACTGCTGGCTGAGTATCTCGTTACAGGCTAAAGCGAAAGCGTCATGATAGGTTAAACCACCTTCATGCATCAAGTTTTGGGTCGTTTCGGTTAATGGATACCATAAAAAAGCGGCAAACAGGAAAGCTGGATTGACTTTTCGCTGTTCAGCTATTCGATAATCGGTATTTTTAAGGACTTGTTCAATCATTTTTTCCATATAAGAAACCGGTTGTTGCTGGTTTGATGGTACAAACAGCGGTTCAATGATTGGGAAAAGTGGACCAAATAAGTGATATTCACGTAACAATTTATAGGTGTTAAAACCATAACCAGATTGGAACAGTTTTAGCGATTCATCAAAGATGCGTGGCGATGGAATATGATTTAATAGTGTTGCTAATCGTTTGATCGGTTCAGCGGTATTCGCTTCGATTTGCATATTGAGCTTGGCGCCAAAACGGATCGCTCTGAGCATTCTTACCGGATCTTCTCGGTAACGTGTTTCTGGATCACCAATCAGTCGGATAATGCCTTGCTGTAAATCATTAAGACCGTTACAGTAATCACGAACGGTAAAATCTTTCACATTATAATAAAGGCTGTTAATGGTAAAATCGCGACGCTGGGCATCTTGTTCAATCGAGCCATAAACGTTATCTCTTAGCAGCATCCCATTTTGCGACTGTTTTGAGATATTGGCGTTTTCTTCATTGCTATGCTCACCGCGAAAGGTGGCTACTTCAATAATCTCTCGGCCGAAGATAATATGGGCTAATTTAAAACGGCGTCCGACCAGACGACAGTTACGAAATATTTTTTGAATCTGCTCTGGTGTGGCATTGGTTGTTACATCAAAATCTTTCGGTTTAAGTCCTAGCAGTAAATCACGAACACATCCACCGACAAGATAAGCTTCATAACCCTGTTTATTTAGGCGATAAAGCACTTTAAGTGCATTTTCACTGATTGATTGACGAGAAATATTGTGCTGGTTTCTAGCGATAATTGTCATATCTTTAGCAGGAGACGCTGGCGCCACTTTTTCTGGTTGTTGTTCTGCAGATTGAAACAATTTTTGATAGAAACGTGAAATTTGCTTAAAAATAACTCACCTCGAAATAATACGGTCATAATGGATAAAATTCGGCGCAATTATAACGCAACTACCTTAATTATCAAAATAGCTTGTATATAAAAATAATTTATAGGGTTTTTGTTGCTATAAAATGACTTGAATGATAAAAATAAAAGTCACGGTATAAAATAGATAGCGCCATAATGCGGCGAGATTATCTGATTAGTTAATGACTCTTAAACAGGTGCTCGTTTGATGGTTGATTGCATACCATGATCTTTTACATGGTGACGCCGCGATTGATGAAAAGCATTGGCGAGTAACTATGCGCTATTTTGCGCGCCTGTTTATCGGCGGCATAAAATTTAAGCTTGTAACATCAGCAGAACAGGTGATTCACCGGAACTGGGGGGGACAATTATCTCCGTGTATTCACCTCTCTAAACGTAACTATGAGTGTAACAATATGAAAAAAATTTACAATTTTAGTGCTGGCCCAGCGATTTTACCGCACGACGTTTTAATTCAGGTGCAGAAGGAGTTACTTAATTGGCAAGATACTGGCGCTTCGGTGATGGAGTTAAGCCATCGAGGAAAAGAGTTTGATGCTTGCGCGATTGAGGCCACGCAAGATCTTAAATCCCTGTTAAACGTCCCCGATAACTACAAGATTCTGTTTTGTCAGGGGGGGGCAAGGGCGCAGTTTGCCGCTGTACCGATGAATATTTTGGGCGATAAAGCTCGCGCAGACTATATCGACAGTGGTTATTGGAGTTTGTGTGCATTGCAGGAAGCACAAAAGTATTGCCAGGTGAATCATCATATGATTAAAACTGAGCAAGATGGTTTGCTCGGTCTTCAGCCGATGTCTCAATGGCCAATATCTGAGGATGCCGCTTATGTGCACTATTGTCCTAATGAGACGATTGAGGGCGTGGCCATTTTTGAACAGCCTGATTTTGGCGATAAAGTGGTTGTGGCGGATCTCTCTTCCTGTATTTTATCGGCGCCAATCGATGTCAGCCGGTATGGGATTATTTATGCCGGTGCACAAAAAAATATTGGTCCATCGGGCATCACTATTGTCATTGTTCGTGAAGATTTGATCGGAAACGCAAAATCATTTTTGCCTTCAGTACTCGATTATCAAGTTCTGGCTAAGTATGATTCAATGTACAATACGCCGCCGACGTTTGCCTGGTATCTGTCTGGACTGGTGTTTAAGTGGATAAAACAGCTGGGTGGCTTAACGGCGATGGCGCAGCGTAATCATGAGAAAGCCCAGCAACTTTATCAATATATTGATCACTCTGATTTTTATCAGAATCGTGTCGCTCAGGCTAACCGATCACTGATGAATGTGCCGTTCCTGTCACCCAATGCCGCGCTGGATAAACAGTTTGTGGCCGAGGCTCAAAAAGAGGGCATTATCGGCATTAAAGGTCATCGGGTTGCCGGCGGTATGCGCGCATCCATTTATAATGCGATGGATTTAGCCGGTGTCAATTATCTGATCGATTTTATGGCAGACTTTGAGACCCGCTATTCAAAATAACCGCTCTCGTATCGATTAAGACAAAATGTGCATTTGAGCGCGTTTTTTTTATCGCGTGAAACGGATGAATTTGCTTACCAAAAAGTTAAGCTACAGCTTGATGAGGCGATGATAGCATTACTGATAGCGGTTTATGTCGATAAGGGTGGCACGACAACCAGTTGTATACGTGATAGAGATAGATATAATGAGGGCCGGATGATTAAGAGAATAGTCTGACGTGCTGCTGCTGATTTAATCGGGTGGCTAAGTTTGTAATCGCAATAATGAGCGAGGCTCGGATCATCTGCTGATAACGCTGATGATACATTGACGATTTCATACTATCGACAATACCAATTTCATGCGTGCCTTTCTGTTTTATCGGTAAATTAGGCGGAATGATCATATCTTGCAACAGACTAATCGGTCCTAAAATCTCATCATCAATGAAGGTATAGGTGGTCTCTTTATCCATATTGAGTTCATCGAGTATCGCGATTAGCAGCTCAACATCCTCATAATCTTCGCGCGAGATAACGCCTAAAGCATAGAGTAATTTTAACCGTACAGACAACTCATTGAGCGGCCCTTTATGACCGACCAGAGACGGAATAACAAATTTGATAGCATGCTTCTCTTTACAAAAAGCCTTCATCATCAGGTTGTTAATACTTTTACTGATTATCCCAATAGCACTAGATAAAAGCCCGTAGATATCAGGCTTTTGATTCAGTGTTTCAAGAATAATATCTTCTTGTAAGCGTTTTTTAGACATTTTGTAATAATGAGATTAAAAAGTCTTGTTTTGCATTGTTGCATAGATTGCCGCGACGTCTTTAATGACGGGATGACTCGCTTCAATCCCTGATACAGTAGCTAAAGCTTGGGTGATCCCATCCTGAGAGATCATTTTTTCCAGCTCAAGGGCCTGATCATCTTCTACGTTACGATAATTGAGCGCCGCAGCAATTCCGATTACCAGATTTTGATGTGGCACATGATATTCAAAGGTACCCAGTAACGGTTTGATTAGACGGTCATTCGCACTCAGTTTACGGATTGGCTGACGGCCGACACGCGCCGTGTCATCATGGAGATGCGGATTTTCAAAACGGCTAATAATCTTCTCAATATAAGCGGCATGTTTAACATCATCAAAACCATAACGTTTGATTAAGACTTGTCCGCTTTCACCCATTGCGCCACGCACGATTAAACGAATACGTTCATCTAAGATAGCGTCTCTGATGGTGGTTAAACCAAAATAGTCGCCAAGATAAGCGGTGATAGCATGACCGGTATTGAGCGTGAATAGTTTACGTTCAACGAACGCCATTAAATTATCGGTAGGTTCCATCCCTTTGATGGCTGGAATATCACCTTTAAACTGGGTTTGGTCAACAATCCATTCGGAAAAGGTTTCCACCGTCACTTCTAAAATATCACCGGTTTTTGAGGTTGCTGGCGGTACGATACGATCGACGGCAGAGTCGACGAAACCAACATGGGCATTAACCCAATCATGATATTGAACCGGTAATTCAGCCATCACATGGGTTTTAAATTGTGAGCTGCCACGGACCATATTTTCGCAGGCAATAATGTTGAGTGGGTGAGTATTGTTTTTATCACAGCGCGCGGTTAAACCTTTTGCGACACTACCAGCAATACGCGGTAAAATTTGTGGACCAACCGCCGTAGTAATCAAATCAACTTCACTGATTTTTGTTAACACGTCATCAGATAAACTGCTGATCGCATCAACATTTTTAACGATTTCCGTCGTTGAGTGCTCACCAACCACATTCACAGGATATTCATGACGGCTCGCCAGTGCTTCAATGACAGCTTGATTAACATCAGCAAAGGTCACTTTAACCCCTGCATCAGCCAATAATTTACCAATAAAACCACGACCAATATTACCTGCACCAAAATGTAACGCTTGCATAAGTTCGACCTTAAATTAATGAGTTATTTCGTTGTGACTATCATGATGCGATGAGGTATCACGAAATGTAAAAGCGTAGCACTGATATCGTGCTACGCTTTGGGGATGACTTAGCCTAATATCGCTAATACATCATCGATGTTGGTGGTATTGGCTAATTTATCAATAATACCCTCTTCATCCAGTGCGCTGGTTAATTTAGCGATCACTTGTAGATGTTCGTTATTGCGTGCAGCGATAGCTACCACTAAACGCGCCATATCGTCGGCATCTTCACCAAACTGCACACCGCCAGGGTATTGGCAGAACACGATACCGGTTTTAAGCACTTTATCTTTTGCTTCAATCGTACCATGTGGCACGGCGATCGATTCACCCAAATAAGTGCTGGTGAGCTGCTCTCTGGCTAGCATCGCGTCAACATAATCCGCTTCAACGTAGCCACGTTCAAACAGTTTTTGACCGGCAAAGCGAATCGCTTCTTCTTTTGACGTTGCGGTTAAACCCAAGAAGATATCCTCTTTAGCCAGACTAAATGCGGGCGCTTCAGGCTCTGCTTCTTGCGCTACAGTTCCTTCACTGTGGCTTTGAGCTTGCTGTTTTGATGCCAGTGAACTGACTAGCTGATTATAGAGATCACTATCTAAGAAGTTACTCAGTGAAATATGATGCGCATTAGGCACTTGTTCTTTTGCTCGGGCCGTCAAGTCTTTATGCGTAATCACAATATCAACATCAGATGGCAGATTATTAATCGCCATATTGGTAACGTTGATATCCAGACCGGCATCTTGTACTTTTTTACGCAGCACGCCAGCACCCATCGCACTTGAACCCATACCGGCATCACAAGCGACAATAATTTTTTTCACCTTAGCTAAATCAAAGTCAGCAGCGCTGATTTGACCTTTTGATTGACTCTTCATTGCTGAAACATCATTTTTAGCATCTTCCAAGTTTTTATCACTGTGTTTTGAGCTTTTCAGTAAGATAGCGGCAACCACAAAGGTCACGATACAAGATACGACGACTGAAGCCACAACACCTAATATCGATCCTTTTGGTGTAACGGCCAGTACCGCAATAATCGAACCCGGTGAAGCGGGTGAGTTTAAACCGGCATTGAAAACGGTTAAGGTAAATACGCCTGACATGCCACCTAAAATCATCGCAATGATTAAACGTGGATTCATGAGTACATACGGGAAGTAAATCTCGTGGATACCACCAAAGAACTGGATGATCGCCGCGCCGCCCGCTGAACTTTTCGCTGAACCTTTACCAAAGAACATATAAGCTAATAACAGACCAAGACCTGGACCCGGGTTAGCTTCAATTAAGAAGAAAATTGATTTAGAGTGCTCGGCTGCCTGCTGAATACCTAAGGGTGAGAAGATACCATGATTGATCGCATTATTTAAAAACAGAATCTTAGCGGGCTCAACGATAATTGAGGTTAATGGTAACAAATTGTTTTGTACCATAAAATCAACGCCATGCGCTAAAATATTTGAGGCGTGAACTACCGATGGACCAATTGCGAAGAAAGATAGTAGGGCTAAAATCATGCCGATAATACCGGATGAAAAGTTATTCACTAACATTTCAAAGCCGCTTTTGATTTTGCCATCAACTAAACGGTCAAATTGCTTAATGACCCAGCCGCCTAAAGGACCGACGATCATCGCGCCAAGGAACATTGGGATATTCGACCCCACAACTACACCCATGGTGGTGATGGCACCGACGACCGCACCACGCTCACCATAAACTAATTTACCGCCGCTATAACCAATTAACAGGGGAAGTAAATAGGTGATCATTGGGCCAACCAGTTGGGCGATTGTCGCATTTGGCCACCAACCCGTTGGGATGAACAGGGCAGTGATAAAACCCCAGGCAATAAAGGCGCCAATGTTTGGCATAACCATATTGCTCAGAAAACGTCCAAATTTCTGAACGCTTAATTTTAAATTTGATGTAGACATAAAGTATTCCATTGAGTGAAAGTCATGGCTATTGTATGAGGTTATCCCGATCGAATTCATCTCAATTTATTAAAAAATGTGAGATAGATCACACTTTGGTTCTCGTCACTGCTTTTTATAATGTGATCTATGTCACATTTTTGTCGATTAAGTAAAAAAATAGCCCTATCGAGAGCGCTATTTTTATCAGATGGCGAGGTGGATTATGGGCATTTATAGACTTCACCCGCCATAACGGCATCAGTCGGCACTAACTCTGAAACAATTTGCATGGTGGCATCTTGGGCATTAAAGATAACATTGCCCCCCATCGCGCCCGCTCGGTTTTGCAGATCTTTGGCCGCTTCACGGATCAGCTCGCTGTGGGTTTTGGTGCCAGCAAAGAAACTGCTGCGACGGCCTTCGGTTTTGCCGAGTAACTGGCAGTCACTACCTGGTTTAACATCCACAAATTTGACTGCTTCGCCGGCCGTGGTTAGCTGGGTGCCGGATGTGCCACAGGCGGTGAGAACCATTGCGGCAGAGGCGATTAAAAGACATTTTTTTAAAGACATGTGCATTCCTTATTCAAGTCATCAATGTACCAAACCAATATAATGGATTGTGTCAGCTTAAGCCAGCCAATTTCTTATTCAATACACAAATTCTGTTTATAAACTGCGCATTTAAGATCATAATCGTCAATATACTCTTTTTTTTAATCTGAAAAACTAGTCAAATGCGGATAAGTTGATTATAATCCCAATCCTCTTCACTATGGCCCCTTAGCTCAGTTGGTTAGAGCAGTCGACTCATAATCGATTGGTCACTGGTTCAAGTCCAGTAGGGGCCACCATTTATTGACGTATTATTATAACAAACGAGTGCGATACCTCTTATTTTTACCAGCGTTAATACCCTCACTAAATTTGTAAAATTATCACCATTACATGCCGATAACGTGTCGTTAAGAACGAATCCACTTTAGCGGATAATATAGCGGGTTTCTAGGCTTGTTTAGGTCTAAAAAATCTGCTGATTGAGTTAGGTTTCAAGACTCCCACCATATGTTACTATTTTTCTCTGCAAAATAAGCCCTTTTGGGGGCGTATGATTTTCTCAAATAGGTTTAAAATATTAAGCGGTTGATTTTATTGGTTAAACAACATAAAGTATCCTCAACTTGGTTGCATATTTTAAGAGGTAAACGCTATGACAGATCGTTTAAAATGGGTTGACGGGTTTTGTTTTATGGGTGAAACCGCTAGCGGTCACTCGTTAGTGATGGACGGCGGCATTGAACATGGTGGGCGTAATCGTGGCGCCAGGCCTATGGAGTTATTGCTACATGGCGCAGCAGGTTGTATGGCTTATGATATTATCGCCATTTTGAAAACGGCCAAAGAAGATGTCCGTGACTTGTGGATTGATATTGAAAAGACACAAGCACCATCGTCACCCAAAGTGTATACCAGCATTAATTTTCATATTGTCATTACGGGTAAATCAGTCTCTAATGAGGCGGTTGAACGAGCGATTAAACTTGCTTCAGAAAAGTATTGCAGTGCATCAATTATGTTAGGTAAAACGGCACAAATGAGCTATACCTATGAAATCCAAGAGCTAATATGAGTTATCCTTTAGATTTATAACTTACCTGAATGGGGAGCTCTTTTATTATCTATTATTAGTGTTAGCCTCTGTTTGCACAGCCTAGTTTACATCAACAAGCCTTGTTGCAAATAGCGACACAATACGTATATAACCCATGTCTATAGGATAAAACCGATTTATGCTTAATTGATTGGAATCAGTTTAATTAAGCTGTTCGGTCATTAATCGAGTTATTACAGAGAAAGGCTATGCAACAATTAAATAAAAGTATGCGTTTTAGAGATTTGGTCATTCTTGGATTGCTCTTTATGGGACCTGCAGCGCCAGTTGGCTTATTTGGTGTGCTTGATGCGATTAGTGATGGCGCCATTGCATTGGTCTATATTGTGTCTACATTTGTGATGGCATTCACGGCTTTCTCTTATGCTAGAATGTCGAGCGAGTTACCGCATGCCGGTTCAGTTTACGCTTATTGTTCGGCAGGTATTCATCCGCATGCCGGTTTTTTAGTCGGGTGGCTGCTTTTACTGGATTACCTGTTTATTCCTGCCGTGGCCTATCTGTTTAGTGGTATTTCATTAAATGCAATTATGCCATCAGTGCCTGTTTGGGTTTGGACCTGTATTGCTGTTGTGCTCACGACCACATTAAATTTAATCGGAGTCAAGAAATCAGCTAAAATAACCTTACTGATTTTAATCGTTGAAATTGTTGTGTTAGCCGCAGTTTTATTTGCGGGGATCTGGATCTTAGCGACAAGTGGTATTGAGCGAGACTGGTTGGTTCCTTTCTCTGGTGGAGAACGATTTAGTTGGGGTAACCTGTCTACAGCTGTCTCAATTGCAGCACTTTCCTATCTTGGTTTTGACGCGATTGCGACTTTTGCTGAAGAAAATGGTGGTGAACGGAGTTTGGTCAGTAAAGCGATTATCGGTTGTCTGATTTTAGCGGGTGCCTTGTTTGTGATTCAAACCTATATTGGCGCGCTACTGAGTCCTTATTCACCGGCATATTTACGAGCTAACCCTAGCCTGCAAGGCAAAGCCTACTACGATATAGTTAACCAAGAATTGGGTCTTTATCTGGGTTGGTCATTAGGTTTGATGAAGGCTATTGGTGCTGCCTTTGCAGCGATGGTGGGTCAAGCCGCGGCAAGTCGTTTATTATTTAGTATGGGACGAGATAAACGTTTACCGCCAATACTGGCGAAGGTTGGTAAGCATAGCGGTGTACCTACGATTGCGATTCTTTTTGCGGCTGCTTTTAACTTCTGTCTTGCGACCAGTGCGGCAAACAACGCAAAAGGGCTACCCACGTTAGTTTCTTTTGTTGATGTCGGCGCGTTAAGTGCGTTTATTATGTTGCACATCGCCGTGATTGGCTACTTTAGATTTAAAAAGAACAATATTGGTTTATCCTCTTTATTGTCTGATATTATCATACCCATCATTGGGATCTCAGTCCTACTGCCCGTGTTATTATATATAAATCATGATGCTAAAATCGTCGGAGGTATTTGGTTGCTTATTGGGGGGCTGATCCTATTTTTAAATAAAAATAAACCCACATTACAATGGATTGATCACATAAAATAGTGCATGACTACGGCATAAAGTTAACGGTTAAGATTGGTATGCACAGATAAATTGGATAGGGCTATGCGTTGTGATGAGCTTGTGCCTAAGAACATGGTATGGTGGATACTTAAGCGCTTACGGCAGGCTAAACAAAAATATCAAAACCGCCGCAGCGGTTTTGATTAAAGTGTGTCAGATTAATCAAAATAGACATAGTCAATATTTTGGCCGATAAAAACATGAATATAATCAAAACCAAAATACTACTTGCTGTTTTTTGTGGTATTTTCTCGACTTCAAGCTTTGCATTAGATTCGTTACAAGTAATTTGTAGCAAATACAATGGTACAATGTTGAGTACACAAGAAGTACAAGGTCTTTATGCTAGCTCAATCTCAAATGTCGTCAGTATTCAGGCAGATAAGGTTTGGTATCATATGGAGTTTACTAATAACGCAGCAACATTTGTATATGATCTGAGTAAAACGGCATTTATTACCAAGCGAAGCATTGAGGTTTGTGTTGATAAAAATGGCGATTATTTATTAGGTGTGCAATACGACTAATCCCTTCTATACAGCAAATCACTTAGATGATTACAACGTAATTATTGATCTAACTAAGATTAACTTTTGTTTAATAACTTTTTAACTCGATATCTATCTCTATCTCTATCAATGGCCACCGTTTTGATCCTTTATCACCATAAGTAAACCTCTTTAACGATGATGAAGATTGAACACGACTGTGATGTTTAAGTCTTACAATAAGCAAACTGGAAACTATTATTACGAAAAAATAGAGGACTATTTTATATCCTAATATTGTTTCATCGCATCGTTATTTGGGGCAAAACGCAATCCATAAAATGAGATAAAATGAGATAAAAAGAGATGATTTAATCACTCTCAGATAAGTGCGACCAAAAATTCGCTAAATCTATCGATTTAAACTCAATACCATAAGCACTTAACTAGATAGCTTAGTTATATTTACAAAACAGGTGGTTCAAGACTAACCAATCACTATTGATAGATCACAACTTTTATCCATCAAATTATATGAGGAATTTATGCGTAACAAAAATAGTACTATTTTACCTAAAGGGCTAACCAACCTTAAAGATGGATCAATTATAATGCCAAAAGGGGATCTGCGAGTCGGCTATCCACAAATTTGCTTACGTTCAAACCGAAAACCAGAACCGACTGATATGGAAGAAATTTGTAAAATTGCCGATGAAGCTGCGGCGGAGTTTCCTGATGATCCGAACGCGCACGCTAAAGCGGTTGTAAAAGCATTGAATAAAATTTGCGGTGGCGGTAGTTTAGGCCATGCTTGGATTATTGTGTTTGAAAGTGAAAATGTGACGGATTCAAATTGCCACCGTTACGGTTACCATGAAGGTGTTGGTTACACCAAAAATAGAAGCAATGATCGTCCTGAGCGTGGTTTTGCTTATCAGTTGAGTTTGCCGATCAGCCAACAGCAAATGATGGATCTGGAAAATAGCGTGATTCCACAATTGAATGATGAAAGTACTGAATTGGCGAAAAACTTCCATATGGAGCCAGGTCCAGGTGACAAAGGCGTTTACACACCAATTACTAACTGTACTTGGTTTGCGGGTAATGTTTGGAATCTGACGATGCAGCAGTCAATTGAATTTAAACAGCCATTTGCAGGTAAAGATCATGCTGAGAATTGGGGGATTGATTATCTAAATGAAGTGGAAGAGGTGGCTGATCCTGGTTATCTGGCGATGAAAATGTCACAAGTTATCCCTCAAAGTGAATAACTTACTTAATGCGTTGGTTTACAAAACCGGCGCATAACGACAAGCTAGCTAATCGGTGATGATGAATCTCATAGGATTGAAATTAATAAGGCGTAAGATATGGTTGTACAGTAGTTACTCCTCTCTTGATGTTACGCCTCGAAATTAAACATTTCATGAGCAATAACAATCAAACAAGAAACTGGCTACGGCTTATTTATAGATAACCCATTTGAGAGATCCAAGTCAGCACATTGACTTAGACAGTAAAATAAATGATAGAGTAATCTTATATATAGTATTTTTGTTCAAAACTTAATACGACCAAGATTACTCGTCTTTTAATCAAAACATGATAAACTAATAATGAGTTAACCTATCGCTACCTTTCTGGGCAAAGCGTAAACGTTCTTAATGGATACTTTTTAACATAGGTCTTAATAATAAATCCACTATTGATAAAATACATCTCGTAGTAGCAGTATGCATAAAGACCATTACTTAATGCCCCTAATAGCCTAATGGATGTTAAGTTCGCATAAGCCGATGATGATGGTAATATTAATGTCAAGCTCAATACAAGACTTATCATTCTAATCAATTTTTTCATATTTATTTTCCCTTGGTTGTTTATGTTGTTTCCAATTAGTATAACGACTTATTTTTTTTAACATTATGATTATCTTTGACATAATCATAAGTATCAAGAATCAATCCACTGACTTTCAAAATATTTTTAGGTTTATCGATGATAACTCGGTCACCTATGCCGATCTCTAAGCCCACGCTTTTTACCTCTTTATTCAACTGCTTAATCAATTAGATAGCCTGCTTTATATTCAGCTTTTCCATTTGTTGGCTCATAAGATGAGAAACCCAAAATATCTAATAACGGTAAGATTAAAATTTGCTTGGTGGTCGCTTCAGTTGAGTAGTGAGTATCAACTTTTTGGACATAATCTGCATGATTATTTAATTTAATCCTAAAATTATTCATTCCGTCCCTTTAACCAATAAGATTATCTTTATACATAAATTTTATCACTAATTAATCCAAATTATTAGAATAATTACATTTTTTTATAAATTTTAGGTACGAAGATTCGAATTTCGCTTAGGATTTATTCGCTTACATTCGGATTATTTAACGTTAGTTGAAATAGCTGTATTTTTATATTCACAGCGTTAAACGTTGTCACAGCTATCTTTTCATCTCATGCTGGGAGATTTTTGGCCAAGAATAATTTTTAATTTGATGGATAACGATGCTAATTGTATGAAAATTGTTAAAAAACAGTATAGAATAGATGGAAATGATCACTTTTTAGTCAGTTAAAGTGATTAGATTAAGTTTATATTATTACTTTCATAATCATTATTTCATTTTTACCGTACTAGCATAGGATGAATTTAGGGATGAAAAATAGTCGAAAATTATTAACAGCCACGATAACGATGATATTAAGTACTCATTATACCTCGTCAGTACATGCCACTGATTACCAACCATTAAATGGCGGTAGTATTGTCTTAAATGACGGTGATACTGTCTCATCGATTGATGAAGGACAGAAGTACGGTATCAATGTCACCACACCAACAGACAGTTTAACCATAAATGGTTCTGCCGATATTACTGTTGAAAGTGATCAAGTGGTAAATGGCGTTACTATCAGCAACACCAACACAAATGATTTGGGCGATGGTACCTCGATAAACACGACCGGTAATGGTGTTGCTGCAACGGGTCTACAAATCGGTGAAAATACGACAGAGGTCAAAGGAACTCACTTAACCATCAATACAAAGGCGACAGGTGGCTACGCATACGGCATTAATGCAGGTCGCTATAGTCAGATCGATTTAGGGGATAGCAGTGTCATTAATACTGACGGTAATGCATTAGGAATTGGGATTTATGGGCTAGTCGGTAGCCATATTCAGGCTAATGCATTGAACCTGAGTATCACCAATCCTAATGGTTATGGTATTTACCTGACGAATGCTTATTTGGATTTAGGTCGTGATTCTGTGATTAAAACGGATACCGCAGATGGCGGCATTCAAGTTTCACAATCGAGCTCACTCAAGGCTGATAATTTAACTGTGATAACGACTGGCTCTGATGGCATTAATCTACAGGAAGGATCAACCACTGATTTAGGTTCAAATACGACAATCTTAACGCAAGGGGCGAATACCAGTGCACTATCGGCCTATGGTCAAAATTCATTAGTGAGGGCCGATCATCTCAGTACCACAGCAACAGGGATGAACAGTTATGCTATTCAAGCTTCTAATGGTGGCACTATCAATGTTGGTGCTGGTAGTTCAGTGAATACCGTACAAGGTGATGCTATCTCTAGTGCGAAATCGACAATTAATTTTTTAGGCAGTGAGACCGAACGTAATACGATCACAATAAAGGCTAAAATGGCTGTTCAATCTGGTGGGATTGGGGCGCAGGTAAATTTAGCTAACACTGATATTCAGGCTGATAACAGTGCGAATACCGATAAAAAAGTGATTGGACTCTATGCTAATACTAATGGTGTAATTAACGCTGAAAATACCAACCTGACCATGTCTGGCTTAGCTTACTCTGCTTACGCGCAAAAAATGGGCAAGATCAACTTAACGGGTCATACCCGGATTATTGCTAATGATGATCCGGGCAGTTTAGCACTGGTAGTGAATGGTGATGGGTCGGTCATTAATTTGGATGGTCGAGTCAATATTGATGGTAATATTCATGCCGAGGAGAAAGGACTGATATCAGCCAATCTGACTGCCGGTTCACTGTTAAATGGAAAGGCGACATTAGCTGATGCCAGCAGTGAGATCGATTTTACCATGGATAGTAGTACTTGGAATGTAAGCGATAATTCGCAAGTTTCTAGCCTTAATTTAAATCAGAGCAATATCAGTTTCACTCAGACTAACAGGGCCAATCAGTCTGATTATGTCACGCTAACCACTAATTCGCTTATCGGTAACGGGACATTTGACATGCGCACCGATATTGTTGGCCAAAAGGGCGATCTATTAACGGTGAATGGTCAAGCGCAAGGGACTTATCAATTAAATATCCTGAATAATGGCGCAGCCTCAACGTCCGGCAATGAAACCTTGACGGTAGTAAAAACCACAACCAATGATGCCGATTTTTCATTAGCCAATAAAGTTGAATTAGGGGCTTATGAGTATGAGTTAAGAGCGGTTGATGGATCGCCAAATAATTTAGAGCTCTATTCTGCCAGTAGCTCAAATAACGGTGGAGGCGGTAATTTAACCACTACTGCTAAAGCTGCCACCAGTTTCCTAAATATCGGTTATTTTACCAATTACATTGAAAATCAAACGCTACTGCAGCGTTTAGGTGATCTACGTAATGGCATGCTCTCTGGTACGCAAACTAATGGCTTATGGTTAAGAGCATTTGGCGGTAAATTAGATTCATTTTCAGACAGTTTAATGACTGATTTTGATATGCGTTATAGTGGAACTCAACTCGGTTTTGATACACCGGTTTCGGTAGCGCAAGGGCAGTTAATGATCGGTGCTATGGTCGGTTATACCCAAACTGATCCCAATTATCAAGCCGGCACAGGTAAAAACAAAAATATTTCAGCGGGTATTTATGCAACCTATTTATTAGATAATGGCTTCTATTTTGATGCAACGTTTAGATATAACAACATGAGAAACAACTTCAATGTTTATGATACTAAAGGGGCCAGTGTGGCAGGTAAAGGCCGTACAGAAGGTCTATCACTATCAGCTGAAATCGGCAAACGAGTTTGGTTTGCCGATGACAAACAAGGCTTCTATATCGAGCCACAACTCCAAATCACCTATGGCTATCAACATGGTGATAATATAAATGCCAGTAATGGTTTGACGATTAAATTAAGTGATTATAATAGTGTCTTAGGCCGCGTCAGTGGCATCTTGGGTTATCAAATTAGTGGCAATAACCCAGTTAATGTCTATGTCAAAACCGGCCTACTCAGTGAAATGAGTGGTAGTGTAGATTACCGCTTTAATGGTAGTGGACCTAATCACTATATATTCCGTTCTAACTGGTTTAACAATGGTTTAGGTGCCAATATCAGTTTTTCCCATGTTCATCATATTTATGCTGAAGCTGATTATTCAACGGGTCATGAGTTTAACAACTTGATGTTTAACATTGGTTATCGTTACGCTTTCTAATCTGAATTCAAAAATACCCAGCGTTTGCTGCTGGGTATTTTGCTGTGTTATTTTCATTTTATAGTGTGATGTCGATTGCTCATACCTCATACCTAATACTTCATAGTGCGGTTCTGATAGTTTATATTGAGTCTTGTTATCTTTATCACAAAATTGCCATCGTTATTTTATAACATATTGAATATAATCTATAAATCATGGTGTAATGAGTCTATTGACACCTGACTATCAAACAATTTAATGAACAATGATAACTTAACCCCACACATCGCCCAAAATATTGTTCAACGGACTATGGCGATTATCAATTGCAACATTAATGTGATGGATGAACATGGCCTAATTATTGGTAGCGGTGATCTGGAGAGAATAGGTGAGTTACATGAAGGCGCAATATTGGCTATTACACAACAAAGAGTCGTCTCAATTGACTCAGCAACCGCACAAACGCTACAGGGCGTTAAACCAGGGATTAACCTACCACTTAAACACAACCTCAAAATCGTTGGTGCGATTGGTCTAACTGGCGAGCCTGAGCAGATTACGCAGTTTGGTCAATTGGTGTGCATGTCAGCTGAGATGATGATGGAACAAGCTCAGCTTTTAAATCAACTATCTCAAGATAATCGTCTGAAGGAGGAGTTAATTCTTTCACTGATTCAGTCTGATGATTTATACACACATCTTGCCGAGTGGGGGCGTAAGTTACAGATTGATCTTGAGCTAGCAAGGGTGGTGGCGGTGCTGGAAGTCGACAGTGGGCAGCTCGGGATTACCACTGCGATGGCTGAGTTACAATATTTACAAAAAACCGTCGAATCAACGCTAAAACATAGCTTAGTCGCGATTCAATCATTAAATGAAATAGTCATATTAATGCCTGCACTGAATCGTTTTAAACGTTGGGATATCGCTGAACACCAGCTTAAGCTAGAAAATCTAGTAAACCAAATTAAAAGTCAAAATCAACTTGATGTGCGTATTGCGCTTGGAAACTTCTTTACTCAAAAAGATAAGCAAATCGCCAAATCCTATCAAACCGCTAAAACTACCCTGCTGGTGGGTAAACAGCGTTCGCTCACTAAGCGTAATTACGCTTATCAAGCGCTAATTTTACCGGTATTACTTCATGGATTAAGCTATAACTGGCAAGCAGAAGAGTTGCTGCTACCGCTGAAAAAATTAGCCATAGCGGATCATCATGGTGGATTACAAAAAACCTTACAAACGTGGTTTCACCATAATTTACATAACAGCCAAACAGCGCAAGCGTTATTTATCCATCGTAATACCCTAGAGTATCGGTTACATAAGATCGCTAAATTAACCGGATTAAATCTGGATAAATTCGACGATCGAATGCTACTCTATATCGCGTTACAGCTAGATAAGCACTAGCGAGTTGAGCGCGTATTATTGAGTGACAATCTTAACCTGCTTTTCAGCAGTGGTATTATAGATATGCAATCGAGATCGCCGCCCTTTTTAACGGCGGCTCAGATTATCTGAGATTAAATAGGTTAGGTCACCGGTGCAGGATTAAAAATAGCCAATGGATTGTGTAATCCCCAATGATCAGACCAAGGTATGTGTTGACCACTGGCCACGGCAATAATCAGATGAAATAGTTGCCAGCCGATATCCGCAATAGATGCTTTGCCCAGCGCTATATCGCCAGCACTAATATCGATAAGATCAAACCAACGCTCGGCAATCTCATGACGACTCGCCATTTTAATGACCGGAACCATAGCCAGACCATATGGCGTACCGCGACCTGAGGTAAAGACTTGTACTGTGATGCCGGATGCAACTTGCTGTGTGCCACAAATAAAATCACTGGCAGGCGTTGCGGCAAAGATCAGGCCTTTTTGAGTCGGGCGTTGACCTGGCGATAATACCTCAACGATCGGACTGGATCCTGATTTAGTAATCGATCCCATGGCTTTTTCAACAATATTATTTAATCCGCCTTTTTTATTCCCTGGCGTGGTGTTAGCACTACGATCAACCTGTCCCTGCGCCAGATACTCATCATACCACTGCATTTCTCTAATGAGCGCCTCACCAACAGCACGATTAGCTGCTCTAGGTGTTAGTAGATGGATACCGTCTCTCACCTCAGTGACTTCTGAAAACAATACCGTTGCGCCACATCTTACTAGTAAGTCAGTAGCGAAGCCGACCGCGGGATTTGACGTAATACCCGAAAAAGCATCACTTCCTCCGCACTGCATACCAACTACTAATTCAGACACCGGCACCGTTTCCCTGCGGCGGCGGTTAAGACGTACCAGATGGCGTTCAGCGACATCTAAAATATGCGTGACCATTGAAGCAAAACCATGATGCCGTTCATCTTGTAAACTGATGATATCATCACTTTCAAGCACAGTAATCGGGATGCTGTCGATGGTTCCTTGTAATAAATGTGCCGGCTGGAGCTTTTCACAGCCTAATCCGACCACCATCACTTCACCCCCAAAATTAGGGTTTTTGGCCAGATTATGCAGGCTTCTGATTGGCATTATTGCGGCGGGGGCATCAATGGCGACTCCACAACCATATAAGTGGGTCAGCGCGACAACCCCATCGACATTCGGATAACGTGGCAGTAGATCACGTTCGATGATTTTAACCACATATTCAACCACGCCAGCTACGCAGTTCACACTCATCGTAATACCTAATAAGTTACGCGTGCCAACCGAGCCATCCTCATTTCGATATCCTTCAAAGGTATAACCCGTTAAGGGTGGTAAATCAGGCGGTATTTTGGTGGCAATAGCCAGATCGTCTAATTGAGGGGCAACGGGCATACGCGTGATTGTTTCGTCAATCCGTTCACCGCGAGCGATTGATGTTAATGCGTAACCAATAATTTCACCATAGCGAATAATGGTGCTATCTTGTGCAATATCGGCTAAGGCTACCTTATGCCCTTGCGCAATATCATCAAGCAGGATTAAACCATCGTCAAATTGAGTGCCTCGCGCTAATCCTTTGTCATTGACGACAATGGCTACATTATCTTGTGGATTAACCTTAATATATAGTGGTCTGGTTAAATTATCGGTCATATATTCCTCTGACTTGTGATGCATGTTTTCAACATAGTAGCGTGTCAGGAGAAATATAACATTGTCATCTTGCACAATATTGTCAGTTTTTAAATGGCTTTTTTTATCAGATTCATCATGTTATGTGATAGCAATCACATAAACTCAGCAAGTAAAACAAAAAGTGTGAAAAGGTTAACCTTTTTTAGGCATTATGCACAAATTAATCTAAATTCAGCGAATTTTTTTCAGTTTATCCTCCAATGATCTTTCTCTTTTTCAGCGCCATACTGATGCCCAATCATATAAAACGTTTCTGAGCAAAAATTAAAAATAGTGCATTGTTTTATATCACGTTAATGCTAAATAAATTTTGACTTTTTAGAGGTTTGATATGGATACAAGTACAATCGTTCTGACCCGCAAGAGAACCAATTTTCGCTGGGCTATCGTGGTATTTCTGTTTATTGTGACCGCAATTAACTATGGCGATCGCGCAACTTTAGGTATTGCCGGTAAAAGTATGCAAACCGCCCTCGGTTTTGATGCTGCCGCGATGGGGTGGGTCATGTCCTCTTTTGGCATTGCTTATGTCATTGGCCAGTTACCCGGCGGCTGGTTACTCGATCGCTTCGGATCGAAGCGCGTCTATTTCTGTAGTATCTTTTTCTGGTCGATCTTCACCTTACTGCAAGGTAGTGTCTACTTTTTTACCGGTGCCTGGGCCATCATTATGCTCTTCACCTTTCGCTTTCTAATGGGCTTTGCCGAGGCGCCATCTTTCCCTGGCAATAGTCGTATTACCGCCGCTTGGTTTCCGGCTAAAGAGAGAGCGACCGCAGTGGCGATTTTCAATTCTGCACAATACTTTGCGACGGTTATTTTTGCTCCAATCATGGGCTGGCTGACCTTTGAGTTCGGTTGGCAAGCGGTTTTCTGGTTTATGGGATTGATTGGCATATTGATCAGTTTTGTGGTGTTGTTGATGATTCGCAATCCGAAGGATCATCCCTTAGCTAACAGCGCAGAGGTTGAGTATATTGCCCAAGGGGGCGGGTTGGTTGATATGGACCAACAGGCTTGTGCTGACGATGAAAAAGCGCAAGGACCTAAACTGAATTATCTTGCTCAGTTATTAAAAAATCGCATGTTGCTGGGCGTCTATTTGGGTCAATACTGTATTAATGTGCTGACCTTCTTCTTTATCACTTGGTTTCCTATCTATTTAGCCACTGAACGCGGTTTAAATATTAAAGAGGTAGGTTTTGCCGCGGCTATTCCGGCCATTTGTGGTTTTGTGGGTGGCTTATCTGGCGGGGTATGCTCCGATTTCTTGATGCGTAAAACCCACTCCCTTTCGATTGCTAGAAAGACACCGATCGTCATGGGGATGCTGTTTTCGATGACGATGATTTTTTGCAACTATGTTGATTCGGTTGTCTGGGTGATTGCCTTTATGTCAATGGCCTTTTTTGGTAAAGGATTTGGCGCATTGGGTTGGGCTGTAATGGCCGATACCGCGCCTAAAGAGATCTGCGGTCTGGCGGGTGGCTTATTCAATATGTGTGGTAATGCGTCGAGTATTATTTCACCGATTATTATTGGTTACATTGTGGCGATAAGTGGACGCTTTGAATGGGCGCTGGTGTTTGTTGCTGCGCACGCTCTGCTGGCCGCGTTTAGCTTCTTGTTTATCGTTGGACCAATTAAGCGCATGGAATTAAAAAAGTAGTCATTTGAATTCAGTCATTTCAATACAGTCATTTAATACAATGAGTCGAGGTCAATCTATGCATTCACAATCTGTACCTATCATCCAGTCGATGCAGGTTATTCCTGTGGCTGGCTGGGATAGTATGCTGCTCAATATCGGCGGGGCACATAGCCCGTTTTTTACCCGAAATATTGTGATTTTAAAGGATAGCGCTGGCCATACTGGTGTGGGTGAAGCACCTGGCGGAACCACGATTGAGCAGGCTTTATTGCAAGCTACTGCACATGTTGAAGGGCAGCCTATTTCGCTATTAAACAAAATAGTGAACCAGATGCATCAGGGCTATGTGAATACTGATTATGATAGTTTTGCGCAGGGCGCCTGGACCTTTGAGTTACGGGTTAATGCGGTTGCAGCGCTTGAAGCGGCTTTACTGGATTTAATGGGACAGTATTTGGGGGTACCGGTCGCAGAGCTATTAGGGGCAGGTCAACAGCGCGACCGTGTGCCGGTTTTAGGTTATCTGTTTTATATTGGTGATGCGCAAAAAACCGATCTGCCTTATGACACCCCGCTGACTAATCAGCATCACTGGTATAATTTGCGCCGCCGCGCTGCAATGACTCCCGAGGCGATAGTCGATTTAGCGCAGGCTGCGCAAGATCGCTATGGATTTAAGGACTTTAAATTAAAAGGCGGTGTCTTTGCGGGCGAAACAGAGATTGATACCGTCAAGGCGCTGAAAAAATACTTTGCCGATGCTCGCATCACTGTCGATCCCAATGGGGGTTGGTCACTGCAGCAGGCTATCGAACTCTGCCACGGATTAAACGATATATTAACCTATGCCGAAGATCCTTGTGGCGCCGAACAGGGCTACTCTAGTCGTGAAGTGATGGTCGAATTTCGGCGTGCTACCGGTATTCCTACCGCGACCAATATGGTGGCGACCAACTGGCGCGAGCTCGGCCATGCCATGCAATTACAATCCGTCGATATCCCGCTGGCTGATCCTCATTTCTGGACACTTACCGGCGCCAGTCGAGTGGCGCAGCTCTGTCATGAATGGGGACTCACTTGGGGATGTCATTCAAATAATCATTTTGATATCTCGCTGGCCATGTTTACCCAGGTCGGCGCTAGTGCACCCGGTCAGATTACGGCATTAGATACTCACTGGATATGGCAGGAGGGACAAGCCCGTTTAACAAAAGATCCGCTGCAAATCGTCGATGGTCATATTCAGCTCAATGGTAAGCCTGGACTGGGTATCGATATCGATATGGCTGAGATTGAAAAAGCCCATGCACTTTATCAAAAGCTACCCTCTGGCGCCCGTAATGATGGCGTGGCGATGCAGTCTATCATCCCCGGTTGGACCTTTGATCGCAAACGTCCTTGTCTGGTCAGATAACCAATATGTTATTTATTTAATGAGGAAAATAAGATGCTTTCATCTACGCCGATCATTACTGCTATGCAGGTCATTCCTGTAGCAGGGTTTGATAGTATGTTGCTCAATTTGAGTGGAGCTCACTCACCCTACTTCACCCGTAATATTGTGATTTTAAAAGATAGTGCCGGTCATACCGGCTTGGGTGAGGTGCCTTGTGTGGGCTGTGTGACGCAAACGCTGGTGGAGGCGATACCGCTAGTAGTGGGCAAGTCGATTGCGCAGTATCATCATGTGATGAATACCGTGCGCCAAACCTTTGCCGCTCGTGATGTGGGCGGACGGGGAAATCAGACTTTCGATCAACGTTCGACTATTCATGTGGTGACGGCGATTGAAACGGCGATGCTCGATCTGTTAGGTCAGTACTTAAATGTGCCGGTTGCTGCGCTGCTAGGAGATGGTCAGCAACGTGATGAGGTTGAGATGCTGGGTTATCTGTTTTTTGTTGGTGATCGCAGCCAAACCGATCTGCCTTATCAAAGCCAACCCGATGAACAGTGTGAGTGGTATCGTATTCGTCATAATCAGGCTTTAACGCCACAGGCGATTGCCGATTTTGCACAGGCGACTTATGAAAAATATGGTTTTCGTGATTTCAAGTTAAAAGGCGGTGTGCTGTCGGCTGCTGATGAGGCTGAAGCGGTGATAGCGATTAAACGCGCTTTTCCTGATGCCCGGGTAACCCTTGATCCGAATGGCGGCTGGATGCTCGATGAAGCGATTGGGATTGGTCAATACCTGAAAGGCACGCTGGCCTATGCTGAAGATCCCTGCGGCGCTGAACAGGGCTATTCCGGCCGTGAAATTATGGCGGAGTTTCGCCGTGCGACCGGCCTGCCAACGGCCACCAATATGATTGCGACGGATTGGCGTGAGATGGGCCACACCTTGCAATTACAATCAGTTGATATCCCGCTGGCCGATCCGCATTTCTGGACCCTGCAGGGCTCGGTGCGGGTGGCACAAATGTGTCATGAATGGGGCTTAACCTGGGGCTCTCACTCCAATAATCACTTCGATATCTCACTGGCCATGTTTACCCATGTGGGGGCCGCGGCACCGGGAACCCCCACAGCACTTGATACCCACTGGATCTGGCAGGAGGGCAATCAACGTTTAACCAAGTCGCCGCTGCAGATCGTCAATGGCAAAATTAAAGTACCGGCGAAACCCGGCTTAGGGATTGATATCGATATGGATCAAGTGATGAAAGCCCACGAATTATTTAAACAACAAGGATTAGGAACGCGTAATGACGCGATGGCGATGCAATATCTGATTCCTGACTGGCGCTTTGATAGCAAACGGCCGTGTCTGGTACGTTAGGGATTAATTATATTGAGTTGAGCACGCTGCCGATCAGCTTCGCGAGAGGGGCAAGTGGTGTAAAGGAGAACAGAAATGAACACGTTGCGTTGTCATAATCAGTTAAAAGACGATCTATTAGCAGGAAAAACACGGATTGGTTGTTGGGGGGCGCTGGGAAGTCTGATTACTACGGAAATCCTCGGATATGCCGGATTCGATTGGATACTGCTCGATAGTGAGCATGCGCCCAATGACGTTTTATCGCTTATACCGCAATTGATGGCGTTAAAAGAGAGTTCAGCGGCGGCCATCGTCAGACCGGCTTGTAATGATCCGGTGCTCATTAAACGTTTACTGGATATCGGTTTTTATAATTTTTTAATTCCCTTTATTGAGACCGAAGCCCAAGCCAGACAAGCAGTTGCCGCCACTCGCTATCCACCCGAAGGCATCAGGGGCGTTTCGGTTGCACATCGCAGTAATCAGTTTGGCAGAATCAAAGACTATTTCGACAATATCAATCGCTGCATTAGCGTGATGGTGCAAATTGAGTCTCAACTGGCGCTGGATAATTTATCAGCGATTGCAGCGGTTGACGGCGTCGATCTGCTGTTTATTGGACCGAGTGATTTATCTGCCTCGTTAGGCCATTTTGGTGATCCTAATCATCCTGATGTGCAAAAGGCAATTCAATTTGTATTTGATGTAGCAAAAAAACTGCATAAACCCTGTGGTATTCTGGCGCCAGTTGAAGCAGATGCCAGACGGTATATGGCGATGGGGGCGAGTTTTGTTGGTGTTGGCAGTGATGTAGGAATATTACGTGCCCATTCTCAGGCACTGGCTGACAAATATTTGAAATCATAAAACAGAGGAGTGAAATAATGAAAATTGGATTTATTGGCTTAGGAATTATGGGCAAACCGATGAGTCGTAACCTGCTCAAAGCCGGTTACGCATTAGTGGTATATGACAGAAATCATGCCGCCGTTGATGAGATAGTCGCAGCCGGTGCTCAAGCCGCGCATAATATTAAAACGATTGCCCAATCTTGTCAGGTCATTATTACGATGTTACCGAATTCGCCGCATGTGAAAGAGGTTGTTTTAGGTGAAGGGGGCATTTTAGCCTTTGCGCCGTCAGGTACGGTGATTATTGATATGAGTTCGATTGCGCCACTCGCCAGCCGAGAAATCCATGCAGCAGTGATTAAAAAGGGCTTATCGATGCTTGATGCACCGGTGAGCGGTGGCGAACCGAAGGCGATTGATGGCACGTTATCAGTGATGGTTGGCGGTGATAAGGCCGTATTTGATAAGTATGCTGGAATCATGAAAGCCATGGCCGGCTCGGTCGTTTATACTGGCGAGATTGGTGCCGGCAATGTCACTAAACTCGCCAATCAGGTGATTGTTGCCTTAAATATTGCTGCGATGTCAGAAGCACTGATTTTGGCCACTAAAGCCGGCGTGGATCCTGAGCTGGTCTATCAAGCCATCCGCGGTGGACTTGCCGGTAGTACGGTACTCGATGCCAAAGCCCCGATGGTGCTTAAGCGTAATTTTAAACCGGGATTTAGAATCGACTTACATATTAAAGATCTGCAAAACGCGCTCGATACCTCGCATGGCGTCGGTACCTCATTGCCTTTAACCGCGGCGGTCATGGAGATGATGCAAGCGCTGCGTACTGAGGGTTTAGGACAGGCGGATCATAGTGCCTTAGCTTGTTATTATGAAAAATTAGCCAACATTGAAATTCAGTAACTAGACATACAGTCGCATGACAATCATATTGAGCATAATACTGCAATTATCGCAGAGTAGTGTTAAAGTCTTGGGGGCAAGCATAGTCAGGAAACCGGTCATATCTCGTAAATGGATAAATTATCATGATTATCGATTAGCGGTATATGCTCAGTATGGAATAATCGTTGATTAAGGAAAGATATGAAAATTATCATTGCGCCCGACTCATTTAAAGAGAGCTTATCAGCCCTGGATATTGCGAATACGATCAAAGCCGGTTTTTGTGAGATATTCCCCGAGGCCGACTATATCATCAGACCGATTGCCGATGGGGGTGAAGGCACGGTTGAAGCGATGGTGCACGCTTTAAAAGGGGAGATTATCACAACCACCATTACCGATCCTTTAGGTGAAAAAGGGACAGCTTTTTATGGTCTCTCGGGGGATAAGCGGTGCGCAATTATTGAGATGGCCGCCGCTAGCGGACTAGAGCGGGTACCGACTGAAAAACGCGATGCCAAAACCACCACCTCCTACGGCACCGGTGAATTAATTCTTGATGCGTTGGACAAAGGCGCGCGCCAATTTATTATCGGTATCGGCGGCAGTGCCACCAATGATGGCGGCGCAGGCATGTTGCAAGCGCTGGGTGTCAAACTGCTCGATGATGCCGGTCAACAAATCGGTTATGGTGGCAAAAATTTGCGTCAACTGGTACGTATTGATATGCAGGCGATAGATCCACGTCTTGCTGACTGTCAGTTTGAGGTGGCTTGTGACGTCACCAATCCATTGACGGGTCAACAAGGCGCCTCTGCAGTCTTTGGCCCGCAGAAAGGCGCTTCTTGCGAGGACATTGCGTTATTAGATAAAGCACTCAAACATTTCGCCAAGATCATCAAACGAGATTTAGGTCGAGATGTTGAACATATTCCCGGTACCGGTGCGGCGGGTGGTATGGGCGCCGGTCTGCTGGCTTTTTTAAATGCACAGCTCAAACCCGGTATTGAGATTATCACCGAGCAGCTTCAGTTAGCACCGTTGATTCAACAAGCCGATTTAGTCATTACCGGGGAAGGTCGTTTAGATCATCAAAGTCTCAATGGTAAAGTACCTATTGGCGTCGCGACGCTGGCAAAAAAGTATCACAAACCGGTTATTGCGATTGTTGGTAGTTTTGGCGAGAAAGCGGAGAGCGTCTATCCGTATGGGATCAGTGCCATGTTTAGCATTCTTTCACGCATATCGACGCTAGAGTCAGCATTACAACCTCAAACGACCAAAGATAATCTCTTTTTAAGTGCTAGAAACATTGCCGCCACTTTAAAAATGGGCTATCAGTTAGGTCAACATGAGTATTATCAAAAAGTAAGATGATAATCCCTAGGTAACGGTTACAGTAAATTAATCAGTTTAGGGTTATCATCCACCAGATCGGCGAGGGTATATTGTGCTAATGCTTGTAAAAAAGCTTTTTTGGCGTCGCTGAGATAACCTTTTAAACGGCATTCAGGGCTAATATGGCAAAAAGAGAGATGACAATTTAAAATTTCGAGCGGCTCTAATAATTTGATAACCTCACCGATATTAATTTGTGCAGCGGGTTTTTGTAAGCGGATCCCCCCATTTTTACCGCGAATCGTTTCGATATAACCAAGTTGACCGAGCTTATGTACCACTTTGACCAGATGATTTCTAGAGATATGGTAACGTTGGCTGACAGTGCTAATGTTGGTCAGGGTATGTTGATCTAAAGCGGCTAGATAGATCAGCACACGAATACCATAATCAGTAAAACTGGATAACTGCACGTAAACAATCCCTCATTCTATTTATTGCCACTTACCTTATATAATCGACTAATCTAAATCAATCACTGTGTATTGACTTAGATTAGTGAAATCTCTACATCGCTTTTAATTTTACCCACGCAAGCTAGGCGATAACCTTGTGCGATCTCTTCTTGAGTAAGGGCTAGCATATTATCACTACTTACATCACCCTGTTCAACCTTACATTTGCAAGCGCCACAAACACCGGCGCGACAAGCAGCAATAATGGGTAATTGTGCCGAGCTTAAAACGTCAAGTAATGTATCTTCTAACTGAGCAGTTTGATTAATATTAAAGGCCGGAACCTGCACTGTTACTGCTGATGGTGTGGCTAAGTTATCATCGTTAGCCGTCGATGAGATCGTAAAATATTCATGATGAAAATGAGCCATATCGAAAGCCTGCTCAACGAGTAATTGCTTAAGCTCGGCGGTGAATTTTCCTGAACCACAAACAAACAGCGTATACTCTTTGGCTAGTTGGGGATAGTGTGCATCGATAAATGCTGAAGTGATACGACCCACTGAACGGGTGCTGTGTGGCTGATCGGACGTACAACTTTTTAGTCTGAGATGATAATTAAAAGTTGTAAATTCGTGAGCTAGTTCCATCAATTGTTGATGAAAGATAACGTTGTGTTCATCTTTAGCACAATGCAAAAATTCAATCGCAGGTGGATTAGCCTGTTTCAGTAAATATTCCGTCATCGACATGACCGGTGTAATGCCACAACCAGCACTAATAAATAGTACTTTACGGCGGAACGGGTGATCAATGATATTAAAATCCCCAGCAAACCCATTTAGTGTGACTTGCTGGCCTGGTTTTAAATGATCAATCAGCCAGTTTGAAACAATCCCTTGTGGTGCTCTTTTAATGGTTAATCTTAAGATTGGACTATTGGGTTGTGAGCTCATGGAATAAGCTCTAACATAGGTCTTATCGTCAATGGTGACGGCTAATAAAGCGTATTGCCCTGGTTTAAACGAAAAAAATGGCACGGATTTGGCAGTGAAATAAAAACTTTCGCAGTCTACGGTTTCTGCATGTCTAGCAGTTAAAGTAAGCGGTAGAGGATAAAAAGACATAATCGCTATTCCTTTCGCCACCGATCAAGGTCGGTGGCGTTATAATGTCATACTATTTATAATTTAAGCGACTTTTGCCGATAGTATTGTTGCTAAATCCGAATCGGCATCCGTTGTCATGCGTATATCAAACTCAGATTGTAAGAACGAGAGTAAATTATCGGTTAAAAAAGCCGGCATTGTCGGACCAGTATAAATGCCTTTGACGCCTAAAGAAAGTAATGTTAGCAAGATGACAATGGCTTTTTGCTCAAACCAAGATAAAACCAAGGTGAGGGGGAGTTCATTCACACTACATTTAAAGGTCTCAGCTAAAGCCAACGCCAGCTGAATGGCAGAGTAAGCATCATTACATTGACCAATATCTAATAAACGCGGGATGCCATGAATATCACCAAAATCCTGTTTATTAAAACGGTATTTACCACAGCCTAAGGTCAAAATGACGCTATCAGTGGGGACTTTGCTAGCCATATCGGTATAGTAGTGACGTTCTGCTTTACCGCCATCACAGCCACCAATTAAGAAAAAGTGGTTAATATGGCCTGCTTTAATCTCTTCAATCACCGTTGGTGCAACATTCATCAATGTATTGCGTGCAAAACCAATCGTAATAAAATGTTCAATTTGTGAATACGTAAATCCAGTTTGATTAAGCGCACTATCGATAACCGCGCTAAAATCATCGCCTTCAATATGGGTCACGCCAGGCCAGCCCACAATACTACGGGTAAAGATACGATCAGCATACTGACCAACAAATGGATTAATAATACAGTTTGAGGTCATCACGATAGCGCCTGGGAAATTGGCAAACTCATGTTGCTGGTTCTGCCAAGCGCTGCCGAAATTACCGACTAAGTGTGGGTATTTCTTAAGTTCAGGATAGGCGTGAGCCGGTAGCATTTCACCATGAGTATAAACATTGATGCCTGTGTTCTGTGTCTGTTCTAGAATCAAACGTAAGTCATGAAAATCGTGACCTGATACTAAAATGCACTTACCCGCTATTGGCTGCGTATTGACTTGAGTCGGCGTTGGGTGGCCGAAAGCGGTAGTTTCACCTAAATCAAGCATCTGCATGACTTGATAGTTTAAACGTCCGATATCCAAAGAGAGCGTGACTAAGGTATTGAGGTCGTTAGGATTATTACCTAATATTGTCATAATTCGATGATACTCGGCTGAAATATCATCCCGCACTTGGCCGAGTACTGCTGCGTGTTCCATATAGGCTGCAGCACCTTTCAAGCCATATAAAGCCAGTAATCTCGCACCAAGAATATCAGCATCAACCTGCTCATGACCACAGTTTAAAGCCACCAATGGTGCAAGTTCAAGTAGCTCTGCTTTATTGGTCGGATAGGTCATTTTCGCGGCATAGGTGAGTGGGGCTAACGGGCGTTGGGCTTGCTGAGCGGCGGCAACGACTTGCTGCTCTAATAATAGCGCGTAATGGTTGGCTTCGATGATATAGCTTAAGATTCTTTCTGGATCAAAGTTAACATTAGTTAATGTTGAGAAGAAACTCTGGCAGCACCAGCGGTCAATCTGGCGATTGATCAGCTGATACTGTCGTCCCTGATTGGCCCAGAAGGAGACCCGTTGTAGGGCGGCGACTAAAATATCTTGTAGATCTGATACCTCAGCGGTTTTGCCACACATACCTTGAGCATAGCTACAGCCTTTAGCGGTTGGTGTGGTTATTGTTTGCTCACATTGAATACAAAACATAGTTGCTTCCTTTAATGATTTTTTCGTAAATAGATAACCTCTTAAACATGTATATAAAATACATGTTTAAGAGTGACTTTGTAAAGACAATTTTTAATATCGGAAGTAATACCTTGATGTAGCATAAATCCTTAATCACAGCGAATTGCTTAAGTCGTCGGTGATAATGTGTTCCGCTAGTTTATAGATTTTGATTCTATGCTATGATAACGCGGTAAATTTCCTGTATTTATCGCTGCTACTTGAGTGAGGTGGTCGTGTCATCTTATGAATAAAGTGAATAGTTAAAAAGAGTAACTGATTAATAACCATGCAAAATTTAACGATTAAAGATATTGCCAAACTTTGTGGTGTAGGTAAATCGACGGTTTCCCGTGTCATTAATCACGATCCGAATGTGAAAGCGTCAACGCGTGAAAAAGTATTGGCTATTATTGCCGAGCAGCAGTTCTCACCGTCAAAATCAGCACGGGCGATGCGCGGTTATCATCATCAGGTGATTGGTATTATGGTGACGCGCTTGGATTCATACGCTGAAAATCAAGCTGTTCGTGCCATGCTACCGATACTTTATCAGCAGGGTATTGATGCCATGATTGTCGAGTCACAATTTAACCATCAACAGGTTAAAACACATTTAAAAATGTTACAGAGTCGTCAGGTCGATGGATTAATCACCTTTGCTTTTTCTGATCTTGATACCACATTATTTGCACCTTGGCAGGATAAGGCACTATTTATGGCCAGAATTATCAATCGTTTTCCATCAATCTGTTACGATGATGTCGGGGCGGTATACCAAGTTCTTAATTATCTTTATACAGTAAAACAGCATCGCAATATCGGTTTTCTTGGTGTGCAGTTGACGGACTTAACGACGGGAAAATTGCGTTATCAAGCATACCAACAATTCTGTCAGCAGCATCAATTGGCTTGTCATGCGCAGTTAGGTGATCTTGATAGCCAAAGCGGTTATCTACTTGCTAGCCAACTGTTAGCCACGAATCCGACAGCCATTGTTTGTGCAACCGATAGTTTAGCATTAGGACTTGGTAAATATCTGCAAGAGAATCAAATTCATACCGTTGAGGTCTGTAGTATTGGTTATAGTGAGTTACTCAAATTTTTATATCCAGCCATTTTATCTGTTGATCTGGGTTTTTATGCCTCGGGTCAGATTGCCGCAACCAGCTTACTACGCCTCCTCGCTGGCGAGGATATTCCCCAACATACCATTATTAGCTCTAAGATGTCGAGTCAGCACGTCTGCTGATGATAATATCTGATTAGGTTAATCTTAACCTTGCTGAAAAAGCGAGAAATTGTCAACTGCGTTGTATGAGACCTTCAGGATTAAAATCAACCCTATTGTTTAATTCTAGTATCGATTAAAAGTCAGAATATGTGATACTACTCACATTAAGGGAACGTTCCCATTTAGATTGTCTCTGATTTGATTTATAGTGTATTCATGAGTCAAAAGTATTGATTTGATTATTGAACTGACTTTTGATCGCGCCTGAGACAGCTTAAATCAATCACGTAAGGAGTGGCATTACTATGGTGGAAAAAAGAGTTATCGATCCCGAGATCCTAAGCCAGTTGATTCAATTGATTGGCGGTAGAGAAAATATTGTTAATGTCACGCACTGTCTGACCCGCTTGCGGTTTGTGCTTAATCATCCAGAGCAGGCGGATATTGAGGCTATCAAAGCATTACCGCCGGTGAAAGGGTGTTTCGTACAAGCTGGACAATTTCAGGTCATTATTGGCACCGATGTTGAACACTACTACAAAGTCTTAATCCAGCAATTAGGTCTCACTGAAGCCAGTAAAGAACAAGTTAAAGTGGCGGCTAAACAGAATATGTCCTTTTTTGAAAGATTGATAGCCAATCTGGCTGAAATATTCGTCCCATTGATTCCCGCGTTGATTGCCGGAGGCCTGTTGCTGGGTCTGCGTAATGTGATTGGTGAAGTCCAGTTTAGTCAGCAAAAAACCTTGATTCAGCTCTATCCATGGATGAATACCCTCTATGATTTTTTATGGTTGCCCTGTGAAGCGATTTTCCATTTTTTACCGGTGGCTATCTGCTGGTCAGCGACCCGCAAAATGGGTGGCACGCCGGTGCTAGGTATTGTGTTAGGCATCACTTTAGTGTCTCCGCAGCTGATGAATGCCTATAATATCGGTATTTCAGTGCCGCAAGTGTGGCATTTTGGTCTGTTTTCGATTGAAAAAGTCGGCTATCAGGCGCAGGTGATCCCCTCTATTTTAGCCGGGCTGTTTTTAGGCTGGTTTGAGGTTCGATTAAAACGCATTATTCCCGATTATCTCTATTTGGTGATCGTACCGATTTTGGCCTTAATGGTGGCGATTTTCCTTGCCCATGCTTTAATTGGCCCGTTTGGTCGCCTGCTAGGTGATGGTATTGCTTATGTGGTTAAACTACTGATGACCGGTAGCTTTGCGCCAATTGGCTCGGCGCTGTTTGGCTTTTTGTATGCACCGTTGGTGATTACGGGAATTCATCACACTACACTGGCGATTGACCTGCAAATGACTAATAGTATCGGTGGTACGCCTTTATGGCCGATTATCGCCTTATCCAATATCGCGCAAGCATCAGCCGTGGTTGGGATTATTTTGATAAGCCGTAAATACAATGAGCGCGAGGTATCGATCCCCGCCGCCATCGCCGCTTATCTTGGCGTCACTGAACCGGCCATGTACGGTATCAATTTACGTTATAAATTTCCGATGCTCTGCGCTATGATTGGTTCGGCTGTGGCGGGATTACTGTGTGGCCTGTTTGGTGTGCTATCGAACGGGATTGGCGTGGGCGGATTGCCGGGAATTTTAGCGATTCAGCCGATGTTTTGGGGGATTTATATTCTAGCGATGCTGATTGCGATTATTATACCTGTTGTCTTAACGATGTTGGTTTATCGGGTAAAACAACGTCGTGGTACTTTACAAGCTAATTAAGAGAGAGAACCGATGACTAAACAATTTTCACAACCGCTATCCCCCTCATCTTCACCGGCGTGGTGGAAGACTGGTGTTGTTTATCAAATTTATCCGAAAAGTTTTCAGGATACTACTGGTAATGGTATGGGCGATATTCAGGGCATTATTCAGCGTTTAGATTATTTAGCTGAGCTTGGTGTTGCCGCGATTTGGTTAACGCCCATCTACCTTTCGCCGCAAATCGACAATGGTTACGATATTGCCGATTACTATCAGCTCAATCCTGATTACGGTACGATGGCTGACTTTGACGAGTTGGTGGCAAAAGCCCATCAACGCAATATTCGTATTATGATGGATATGGTACTTAATCATACCTCTACCGAGCACCCTTGGTTTAAGTCCTCGTTAGATAAGCAGAGCCCTTATCGCTCGTTTTATATCTGGCGTGATGGCAAAGCGGATGGCGGATTACCGAATAACTGGCAATCTAAATTTTCCGGGCCGGCCTGGCAGTGGCATCCAGAAAGTCAGCAGTACTACTTACATCTGTTTGCGGTGCAGCAGGCGGATCTAAACTGGGAAAATCCGCAAGTTCGCGATGAAGTAAAACAGGTCTGTCAATTTTGGATCGATAAAGGCGTGGATGCATTACGACTCGATGTGATGAATTTAGCCTCCAAACAGCAGGATTTTCCCGATGATGATCAGGGGGATGGGCGGCGCTTTTATACCGATGGGCCGCGTATCCATGAATTTTTACAAGAGCTCAGCCGTGATGTCTTTCAGCCAAATCAAACGGCGACTGTCGGCGAGATGTCTTCAACCACGCTGGCGCACTGTCAGCAATATGCCTGTTTGACCGGACAAGAGCTGTCGATGGTATTTAACTTTCATCATCTTAAAGTGGATTATCCGCAAGGCAATAAATGGACAGTGGCGAACCCCGATTTTATTGAGCTGAAAAAGATCTTTAAAACCTGGCAGCAGGGGATGCATAATCAGGCCTGGAGTGCGCTATTTTGGTGTAATCATGATCAGCCGCGCATTGTCTCGCGTTTCGGTCATGAGCAGCAGTACCATACCGCATCGGCAAAAATGTTAGCGATGGTGCTACATGGTATGCAAGGTACCCCTTACATCTATCAGGGTGAGGAGATTGGTATGCTCAATCCCCATTTTAGTGAGATTGAGCAGTATCGTGACATTGAAAGTCTCAATATCTACGATCATTTACTGGCTGAAGGCGTGCCAGAAGCACATATCATGGCGATTTTAGCGCAAAAATCACGGGATAATAGTCGAACACCAATGCAGTGGGATAGCAGTCAATATGCTGGATTCTCAGTGAATACGCCGTGGATTGAGATAGGTAAAACCGCCAAACAGATTAATGTTGCCAATGCCCTGGCTGATAAACATTCGACATTTTACTGTTATCAACGCTTAATTAAGCTGCGCCAACAGTATGCGATTTTTACTTGCGGTGATTTCACGGAGCTGAGTCCCAATAGTCAGGATATCTGGCACTATCGTCGCCAATTTGAAGAGACCACCTTGCAGGTCATCGCGAATTTAACCGATCAACCGCAATTATACTGTCTGGCGGACTATTGTCAGCTGGGAGATTGGCAGACGCTGTATCGTAACTATCCTGATACGCTTAGCCTGACTGATAAGATCGTGCTTAAGCCTTATGAAGCTCACTATTTATATCGTGAAACACAACATTAAGCCGATAAATATATCCTTGCTCAGCGATGTAGGCAGTGGCTTGAATATCGCTTGCTAACTCGTCGCACTGGTTGGTATTCGACAATCGTTGCTTCAAGCCGGTATCGCTGACTTTGAGAATACTAACCCTAGACGCTGATTCTGTCAGCGTTTTTGAAGGGTATCAGGCCTTAAGCTTATCGTCTTAGTGGTCTGAAATATGTTATTTATTCGTGCTTCGGCTCACTTTACATTTTTGAGCAAAATGATATATTAACCTTATCAATGTAGTAAGATTGGATGGTAACTGTTTCAATACAGGCTAGACCTATTTACGCCACCGATAACGCTTTTGCGGTTTGTCGTGTGGTGGAATAGGTCTTTTTTGTTTTTGGGGATACATCAATGAAAATCATCAAAGTTATCAACAATAATGTGGCCTTAGCTGAAAATGAGCGTGGCAAGCAGGTGATCATCAAAGGTAAGGGCATCGCTTTTAAGCGACAAAAAGGTGAGTATGTCGATAAGCAAGTGGTTGAACAATTTTTTCATCTATCCGACCGCGAGACCTTTGCTCGTTTTGAAGAATTACTCACGCAGATGCCGCTCGCCTATCTTGAGCTGGCGATAGAGATTGTTGAACAATCGAAATTGGTGCTGGGCAAGAAACTCAATGAGAGTATCTATTTATCTTTAGCCGATCATTTATACAATACCCTGACCCGAAAAAAAGAAGGGATTGAGCTAAAAAATGCCTTACTGTGGGAAATTAAACGTTTTTATCCTGACGAGTATGAGATCGGTAAACGCGCATTAATCTCGATTCAACAGACCTTCGAAATGACGCTCGCTGAAGATGAAGCCGGTTTTATTGCACTACATTTTGTCAATGCGCAGTCGCAAGATGGTAGTATCGATACGTTTAAAATGACGCAGCTCATGCAAGATATGTCGAATATTGTGCGCTATTTTTTCAATATTAATTTGAATGAGGAGTCGGTCTACTATTACCGATTTATTACCCATTTAAAATTTTTTGCGCAGCGTATTGTGACCGAAAAGACCTACAATAGTCAGGAAGATCCTGATATGATTGTTTTTGTACAGAAAAAGTATCCGCAGGCCTATGCTTGTGTTGAAAAAATGACAGCGTTTTTGAATCATAACTATCACTATCGTCTTTCTGATGAAGAGCGCTTATATTTAACGGTGCATATTCAGAAGGTGATAAGTCAACAATAACAAGAGTAACAAACCCAGCAATCGCGCGTTAAATTTTTGGATAGTGACATTCAGTTGGCTAGACCTTCAAAACGTAGGTTTAATTTGGAGGCAAAAATGGCAGATTATACACAGTTAGCAAGCAAAATCATTGCAGAGGTGGGCGGTAAAGAGAATATTATCAGCTTAACCCACTGTATTACCCGATTAAGGTTTCAGTTAAAAAACGATCAGGCCGCCCATGACGATATCTTAAAAAATATGGATGGCGTGGTGACTGTGATGAAATCCGGTGGCCAATATCAGGTGGTTATCGGTAACCAAGTGGCGGATGTCTATAGTGCCGTCATGCATCAATTAGGCAGTCTTGATGAGCAAGCGGCCGAGGCTGACAATACCAAAAAACAGAAAAAACTCAATCAGCTTATCGACCTGATTTCTGGCATTTTTCAGCCGGTTTTAGGTATTATGGCGGCTGCTGGCATGCTAAAGGGTTTGAACATTCTAGTCAGTGTAATGGGCCTATATCCCGATAGCAGCGGCGTTTTTAAGATCATCAATGCGATGAGTGATGCGCTGTTTATGTATTTACCGGTCTTTCTGGGATATACCGCAGCGAAAAAATTTAAATTAAATCCGTTTATCGGCCTGCTGATTGGTTTGGGACTCTGTTATCCCGGACTACAACTGGCACAAATTGAAACGACAAAACAACCGCTATACACCCTGTTTGAGCATACGCTGTTTTCGTCACCGATCTATTTAGATTTCTTTGGTATTCCGGTTATTACCATGAATTACACCTCAACGGTGTTACCGGTTATCTTCATTGTCTATATTGCGGCTAAGTTTGAAAAGCTATTTAATCGCATTATTCCCGATGTGATTAAGTTTTTTACCGTGCCGATGTTAACCCTGCTCTGTGCTATGCTGCTGGGTTTAATTCTGATAGGCCCGGTTGTGACGTTTGTTTCCGCCTTAATCGCTGAAGGGATATTACTTGTGCGAGATTTTAGTCCCATGTTGGCAGGTGCCTTAGTTGGTTTTTTCTGGCAAATTATGGTGATTTTTGGCGTGCATTGGGGGCTGATTCCAGTGTATATCAATAATATTATGACACTAGGCTATGATAACGTGATGATGCCATTCTTTGCCACCACCTTTGCACAAACGGCGGTGGTGATTGCGATTATGCTTAAAACCAAAAACAGAAAATTAAAACAGCTCTCTTTTCCTGCTGCTGTATCGGCCTTCTTTGGCGTCACTGAGCCAGCGATTTACGGCATCACGCTGCCACTGAAAAAACCGTTTATTATTAGCTGCATTGCTTCTGCAATTGCCGGTGCCTATTACGGTTATGCCAATTTACGCGAATATATCTTTGGTGGTATTGGTATTTTTGAATTTCCGGCCATGATCAATCCGCAAACGCAAGGCATGGGCGATATTGTGGTGGGATTAATTGGGATTGCGATTGCGATGCCGATTGCCTTTGTCGCTACACTGCTTATGTTTAAAGATAAAGATGATACGCTCGATAATACGCATACTTCCGCCGATACCGTTGCGGCAGCGGCCACTCAGCAAAGCTTAAATAGTATGACGGTCTACAGCCCGCTTGCGGGGCAGGTCATACCACTGAGCCAAATCGAGGATGCGGCTTTTGCACAAGGACTGTTAGGTTTAGGTGTGGGTATCAAGCCTGCTAAAGGTGAGGTTGTGGCACCTTTTGATGGCCGCGTTTCATCGCTATTTCCCACCAAGCATGCGATTGGGCTACTTTCTGATGAGGGGGCTGAAGTGTTAATTCATATCGGTCTTGATACGGTGCAACTCGATGGACAATACTTTGATAGTTTTGTCGCCGCCGGTGACAGGATTGTAAAAGGACAAACATTGATCTCATTTGATCAGCAGCAGATACAGGCTGCGGGATTCTCAACGGTGACACCGATCATTATCACCAATTCAGACGATTATTTAGATATCTTACCGACCGATAACAGTGAGATTTCAGCGGGACAAATACTCTTAAAAGGCTTAGTTAAGGAGAAATAAGATGAGTTTTCCAAAAGATTTTCTATGGGGTGGTGCAACTGCGGCCAATCAGGTTGAAGGTGGGCTGATGGAAGATGGGCGTGGCTTAGCCAATGTCGATTTGTTGCCGTTTGGTGAACAGCGATATGCGGTTATGGCAGGTACCCGTAAAATGCTACAGTTTGAAGCGGGTTATGACTATCCGGCAACGCGGGGAATCGATATGTATCATCGTTATCAAACGGATATTGCGCTGTTTGCCGAGATGGGGTTTTCGGTTTACCGCTTCTCAATCTCTTGGACACGTATTTTTCCGCAAGGTGATGAAGCACAGCCCAATGAAGCCGGACTGCGTTTTTATGAAAACATGGTGGATACCTGCTTATCTTATGGTATCACTCCCTTAATCACGATCTCGCATTTTGATTGTCCGATTTATCTGGTCGAAAAATTCGGTGGTTGGCGCAATCGACAGATGATCGATGCCTATTTACGGTTATGTGAAGTGTTATTTATTCGTTTTAAAGGAAAAGTGCGCTACTGGATTACCTTTAATGAAATCAATATGCTGCTGCATGCGCCTTTTATGGCCGCTGGACTGGTATTTGATGAACATGAAAATCAGGAACAGGTAAAATATACGGCAGCCCATCATGAGTTAGTAGCCAGTGCACTAGCCACTAAGCTAGCCAAAAGTATCGATAATCATTACCAGATTGGTTGTATGATTGCGGCCGGGGAAAACTATCCCAATACCCCCAACCCAGCCGATATTTGGGCGGCTAAAGAGATTGATCGTGAAAGTTTCTTTTTTACCGATGTACAGATCAACGGCTACTATTCGAACTATGCCTTGAAAACACTGGCACGAAAAGGTATTAAGTTGCCGATCATCGGCGATGATGCAGATATCTTACGCCAGCATACCGCTGATTTCTTAGGTTTTTCATATTACTCCTCTAGTGTGGCAAGCAGTGATCCTAAAATCAATGAAACCCGAGAGGGAAATTTATTTCCTACCTTAAAAAATCCTTATTTGGCGGCCAGTGAGTGGGGCTGGCAGATCGACCCACTCGGTTTTAGAATCACGATGAATACCCTCTATGATCGTTATCATATTCCGTTATTTGTGGTGGAAAATGGCTTAGGTGCCATTGACACTGTCGAGCCGGATGGCTCGATTGATGATGACTATCGCATCATTTATTTGGCCCAGCATATTCAGGCTATGAAAGATGCCATTGAGCAGGATGGGTTGGAAATTTTGGGCTATACGACTTGGGGCTGCATTGATTTAGTGTCGGCTAGTAGCGGTGAAATGAAAAAACGCTATGGCTTTATTTATGTTGACAGCGATAATCATGGCAAAGGTACTTTTGAACGGAAACGGAAAAAATCGTTCTCATGGTATCAAAAAGTGATCGCTTCTCATGGTGAAGATTTATCCAACTGATCAGATCGATTTCAGGCTGATGATAGGTACTCATCAGCCTGTCTTTGGGGGATATTTAAGGTAGTGATAGAATGAGTGAGGCACTGGCTGAAAAACGGCCGTCCGCTAAATCACTGCTGCTTAAATTGGCCTGTTTAACTAAGGCAAAGGTCACTTGTTCATCAGCCATACCACCATTGAGCGTTGATTGAAAACTGCCAAATGGCGCGACCAATACATGATTATGAAACATCTGTACGCCAAGGGTCGCGTTCATGTTTGTGGCAATCGTATCGCTGGAAAAATCCGCTACATCCGCACTGAGTGTTACTTTGATTTTCTGATTGTTGATACTGCTATCATTACAATCAATTTTTAGATCAACAGCTTGTGTGATGCTATCTAATCCGGTGGTCGCAATTTTATTTTTAGGAACTAAACCAAAATCGACGTAGATGTCTTCATTATTATTAATACTACACGTTCCGGTGCTTAGTACTGATTTATTCGCTGCGGTGAATATCCAGACAAAATTCTCTTCTACATTCGTGGCACCGTTAGAAGTACTGTGTTTATTTAAATTTAATTTCATCAACGTTTGTCCCTTTTCGATAATTAAACTTTCGCCAAGTCCAGCGGGCGTAACAAAAAACATTTGAATATCAACAGGATGATACAGACTATCGGTGAGTGTCAGAATATTGGTTTTGGGCGTATTTTTTGATGAAAGCCGTTGACCTTTGATATATATCCCTGTATCGAGTGATGAGATGACACTACCAACGGTCACACCGCCAGCAGCCAGATCCATATAGTCTACATAAATGTTAGGAAAATGATTTTTACATTCTAGATAATCGCCGACATTACCAAAAATATTCTCATCACCATGCTGTAGGTTTTCATCAATAGGAATTGCAATCGTTACTGTCGCATTACTGGCGATTTCTTTGCCGGTCAATTTATTCTGGCAAACAAAAGCTGCCGCCTGAGGCAACTGCAGCAGTATGAACAACATAAACAGATATTTTTTCATATTTTGTACCAATTAATTATATTGTAGCAAAAAAGTCGCCGTAGCACTAAATGATCCAAGACCGATAGTTTTCTGGCTAATGGCTGTCGGATCTGCCTGTAAAAAAGCTTTAAAAATTAGTGTATTATCTTTATTGATGATAGGGTATGTGGGGCCATTTTTCTCATTAATGGCAATGAGCTGGCCACCATCAGATTCAATGCCGATGCTAACGCCACTCGCTTGGCTTTGGCTATCAATGGCCAATAAGCCCGTTTGTTGGCTACTGGCATTACCCATAAAGGCGATGCTGATCGTTTTGGCCATCGCATTATCACAGTCGGTCAGATTGATTTGAAATGGCTGCTCAATTCGATTTAGGCGATATAAATCACGATCATTCAATGCACCAAAATTAACTTCAATATTGGCACTTTCCGGTAAAACCGTACAAGGTTCACTGATTAATAAACCTGTGATATGAATATTACCGATAGCCAAAGCAGATTTCATGGCTAAGCCTAACCATAAACCTTGACTAATCAGCAGGAGCAAGACGGTTAATAGCAAAGAGTTAAAACGCTTTATGTGAATCATTAATACTCCAGAGTCGATTAATCATAGATTAATTCAAAAGTGATTATCGCGTGATAAGCACCGGGTACTAATGGTGCGGCTGTTCTTATTGGTCGAACGAAATAGCTCAGTTTATTACTGTTGAGGTTTAATAATTGAGGTGGCGTATTTTCACCTATCGATAGCACTTGACCATGAGCAGTAATAAGCTGTAAACCTAATCCTTTTGCGCCATTGACCTGAATAATATCCGGATTCATCGCGCTGGTTGCCGATAAGAAACGTATTTTTACGCCCGGTTGCTGATTACTCCAGGTTACCGTATCTGTGCGATTATTGGTGAGGGTAGTTAAGGCTTGCAGACAATCAAGTAACTCAATACTAAATTCGACAGGTCGCCCTGTATCACCGACTTTCTTGAGATCTGCCGTGACGGTATTGCCCATATCAATGGCTTGATACGCTGAATCCATTGATAATAAACAGCTACCTTGAGTGAGTGAGCCCTGGATATATAACACCCCCTGATTGCTAGCTGCCTCCCAATCATTAACGGGTTGGCGCCAATTATCGACCACGGCTTGGCTAGAAACGGTAAACATGGTACCTACAGTGATAGCCATGATCTGCATCCACTTTTGGTATCTTAATCTGCTACTGATAAACATACGCTGTTCACCTAATTATTGAGAATCGTTAATAACGTGACATACGTTATTTTTACATTGAAAAAACAAATTCGGCCGTCCACCATAATCATTAATATAAGTGAGCACCGGTGCGTTACCGAGTAAATTGGCTGTTATCGCTAATTTAGTTTCACTTAAGGGCGCTATCATTACCGGATCAAAACGATTACTGGCTAAACCTGCTTTGGTGGCCGCGGCATTAATAATTGTGACATAAAATGGTGAGTCATTTTTAAATTTAACGGTTGATCCTTGGATAATAAGTTGTAATTTTTGTTGCCAATTCGTTTTATATATTTCGTTGATTGCGGCAGGGCGATAGAACAGCTTAATCTTCGTTTGAAGCGCAAGTTGTAAAACGTTCTGTTTATCACTTTTTGGTGGAATTTCCCGTAAATTAAAATAGAATAAACTCTCACGATCTTGGGGTAAATTTTTGACTTCAGGCAGCGCTTCAATTCTTACCTGACTCGCTTTGCCGGGTTCAATACGCTGAATCGGTGGTAATACCACGAACGGTGAGCTAATTTTTTGTCCCTGACTATTTTCAATCCATGCTTGGGCTAAATAGGGTAACTGTTTATTTTTATTAGCCACATTGATCGATTCTGATTTATGATTGCCATCAAAAATGACACGGGTACGATCGAGTGAGATCGCCGCGAATGAATTTGACGATAAAAATGTGCTGATGAGCACACTACCAGCGAGTAACAAATAACGGATGTTTGGGGTTTTCATCATAATTCCTCATATATCTCTTGTTGATAAGAAATAGTATCTAAAAATCTTTTCGGCACGTAGCTAATTAGTCTATTTTTTCGACTATTTAACTAATTATTTAACGCTTGGCAAACCAGCGATAATCGTTTAGATAGATCGGTTAATTGCGCTGGGAAGACGATGCGGCATTGTTGTGCACCGTTCCATTTTATAAACATCACTTCATGGGGTTGAATACCACTGATATAAGCCATGCCATTATCATCTACGATACCCGTTTCCTGTTGACGGTTGTTGATAATTTGCGCGCCAAAAGGGGGAAGCTCGCCGCTTTCCAGTGTCAGATTGACCATCATTTTTTGACCAGAAAGCACACTGAATTTGCGATAGCCAATAGCGCCATCGGTTAAGGTAAATTGAACGACTGAGTCGGTGACTTCTGCGTCCTCTGGCAGTTTATTTAAGTCAACTTTGACTTTATTACGATAGTAGCTATTCACATCAGGAATCACCGCTTTACCAAACCGATTTGAGGTCACCGCTGAACTACTGCCTTTCACGGGTATATTAGCGACGCCATCGGTATCAACTAACAGTCTGGTGCCGCCTAGTCTAGATACTCGGTGAGTATCGACACCTTCTGAGGTTAAGGTGATCCCTCCTTTGGCACTGACACCAAATGAGTAATATTCGTTATTCATATAGTTAACATTTGCGGTTAAACGGGCATTATTTGCCTGATGGTTGATATAGGCACTGGCCGTTGTTCCCTGTTTAGCGTTACCGACTGCGACTTGATAGTTAGTCTTATCACTTAACGTACTATAATAGTTAGCTTGATTAATGGTTTCATGACGATTTTGGGTTAATGAGTAACCTAAATAGTTAGCATCGCCAAGCGGTAAGGTGAGCGATAAGAATAGGCCATCATTATTCTTATTATCAAACACTTGTCGGTATGCAGACAGTGAGACACTGATATTTTTTAATGCGCCAATATCAAAATATTTTGAGGCCATAAGGCTATAACGATCAACATTTGAACTATTCCAATAAGTTTGATGGTCATAATTAAAATAGAGTGAAGCTTGGATATCGGTAAAATTCTTATTAAATGAGAGAGTATACATTTCACGACTACTTTTACGACGATCGCCGGTCTCTAGTGCGGTGAGATATTCCGACATACTCATATAGTTACGTTGCGTGAACCGATATCCAGCAAACTGAATTTGGCTATTGTAGCTATCAAATCGTTTTGAGTAGTTCACTCGGAAAGAGCCGCCAGTCATCATTTTTTCTTCAGGAAATCGCGTAAATGATTGTGTCATATCCAATGAGATAGCACCAAATTTAAAGAGATCGCGTCCTAAACCTAAGGATAGCGCATCATAATTTTCACTATTTAGGCTGCCACCAAATAGTGACCAACCATTAGAGATCCCCCAGGAAAAATCGCCGGTAACAAAGAAGTTTCCTTGTGTGTGTCTATCAAGATTGGTGGGACGACCGAGTGCAACATTATAACGTACCGAACCAGGGCGTGTCAGATAGGGAATTGAGGCAGTATTGACCTGATAATTTTGTACGCTGCCATCTTGTTCTTCCACGCGTATATCTAATTGCCCGGTGATCCCACTCGGTAGATCCTGAATTTGGAATGGACCTGAAGGTACTTGCGTTTGATAAATAACACGGCCTGCCTGAGTAATAATCACCGTCGCGTTACTATTCGCAATACCGGTCACTTCTGGGGCATAACCGCGTAAATTAGGTGGTAACATATTCAGGTCGCTATTTAGACTGATACCCGTATAGCGGAAACTATCAAATAGCGCTGAACTTAGATAATTCTCTCCAATTGAGAGTTTGGCATTGAGTTGTGGTATGGCGGTATAAGCATAGATCCTTGTCCAATCAAAAACATTCTGTGTTTTCTCGTTGGTTTCTCCCCAGCTATGATTACTACGACCTTGCCAGTCAGCGCGTACTCGCCAGGCGCCAAGGTTAGCGCCCATTACACCGTTACCATTAATATTATAGTATTTATGGTCGTTTTTATAACTACTGTTCATTTGGGTTGTGACGTTATAGTCAAACAGTAAACCATTCACACCATCATCCCATAATGATGGTGGATCCCAAGTGTTACTACGGTATTCTAAATAAGCCTGTGGAATTTGGATATTCAGTGTCGCAGTGGCTAAGTCTCCTTTAGCTTCCATACCTGGTAAGCTATTTAAATCAAGACACTGCTCATCATGCAGCCAGGTTAGTTTGTTACGTATCTCCGGCTTAAGGCCTAACTGAGCGATCAATGATTTTGATAAACATGCCTGACTATTACCTTCAGTCAATGCATAATATTCAATGGGTTGTTCTGACACAGCTTCATTGTTCATCCTCACTTTTAAGGTATAGGTACCGGGCATAATATAGCCTGGTAAGGCGAACTGATTGAGGTCGATATTTTTTCTATCTTCTAGATCTAATACATCGGTATTAAACTGCACATAATCATTAGCATAAGTCGCTCTGGCGCAAGTAATACTCACCATAAAAGCGATAAATGACCAGATATGTGTCCTGCTTAAGCAAAAAGACATAAAAAATATACCTACTGAATGAACGTGGGTGAAAAAATTAGTAATAATCGAGTTTAAAACGTATGATCGCTTGATAATAACCAGGTTTTAGATAGTGGCCATTAGCTATTAGTTTAATCTCATAAGTTAAGCCTGATTCATTATCTTCGGTGCCGTTGAGTAAAAATGGTTTACCTGGTGTAATTATTGTGCCACGACTATCTTTTAAAGAGAGTTCGACCCCTCTGGCATCCCCGAAAACTTGAAAAGCATCATCATGAGCGGGACCATCAAAGGTGATATAAAAGCCTTGCCACGCTTGAGTTACTTTTTTTTCAAAATTGCAGTCGATGAGTTTGATACTGAAAAATTTACTGGGTCCTTCACCGACTTTATAAACTTCAGCCATAGGTGTTTTGCCTATCTCAATCGTTTGATCAGTTGAACCTGTATCGATCATACACGTTGAATTGCGAATCGCCCCTTGTAGATGGACCTTGCCGGAACCCTTTGGATCCGCTGCGATTGTCACCGTACTGAACATGAGCAGCAATAAAGAGACATATCGAGCAAGGTAGCGTTTATTTTTCAATATTGTTATCCTATCAAAGCGTATTTAAGTGGAGATATAAGACATATCTCCACCATCGATCTTATTCGTAAGATAAAACAAAATCAGTCACAGAAGTAAATGCACCAGGTGTCACTTCTTCAGCGCTACTTAATTTCTTTAAATAGGCAGAAAATAATAAGGTGTTGTTACCTGCTTGTAGCACATGAGTAGAGGTGGTCGCCTGACCTAACGTCACTGGCGTGCCGTTACTGTCGGTGATTTGAATTCCGGCGCCAGCACCTGAACCCACAATTCCTAGCAACGTCGCATCAGAACCAGTTCCTGCTGCTGCACCACTAAAGGTGATATTGATGGTTTTATTGGTTAATCCGGTTAAATCACAATCTTCTAAATTAATTTGGAATGATTGTGGTGATGAGGTGCCATTACTTTCAAGAACAGATTTCGTCACACTTCCTAAATCAACGGTTTGATCAACTGATTCAGGAGAGATAGAGCACGCACCTGAGTTGATGCTACCTGTAAAGTTAACGGTACCAGAACCGCCAGTAATCGTTGTGGTATCTGCCATGGCGGTTGAGAGCATTGAACCAGATAATAGAGTAATAAGTGCTAAGTTTGATAATTTCATATCTTTTCCCTTGTTAGCAATCAAAATTGATGAAGATATCTTTTTTTTCGGTGGAAAATAAAGCGCGCATTATAGATTTCTTTTTTTTGAAAGTAAATAATGTTTATTTTGGTTGTTTCTGCGTTTTATTAAATTTATTAAGTGATTTTGTCTTGTTAATGGTTTCTTATTAGTTCAATGCCTTATCTGATAAGATATTTGATAAATATGCATATTTAGCGATAATTAAGCTAAAAAAGCTTAACACCTTAAGTATTTTTTTACATTTAAGTCATGTTTAGCGCAAGTATTGATCGATGATTGTATATAAAACGTAAAGTCAAATTCAGCGTATTTTTTTATATTCAACTACTCTTTTATGTAGCTCATCAGCGGCATTGATGCTTGCTGTATCGCTATAATTGTGACTATGGTCTCAAAAATGTTGATGATTTATACAATCTAGGAAAATGGTTTTAAGTTCTAAGCGATAGCTTTTTTTTGCTTATTTTTTTCTGTAAATTCACATGGAATTAAATGAGGTTAAGTGAATTTTGATCAGCATAGCAATTAATTGTTATTTTATTATTTTTTAACGTATTTTTTCTTTTTTAAATGCTTGATGTAACCATGTTGGCCTATTTTTTATCAAGATAAACAGTTGTTATTATCAATTTCTAGACAAAGTTATCGGTAGCTTGGTGATGAAAAGGTTATTTTTTGTTAAGATTATCATTGAGTTAAATTTTTGCTGAGAATTGATGCTTAATAATAGTCGCAAAATTAGTTGTGTGGTATGGGCTAGAAAAATGAGCAAGCCTTAACAAATAAAGTGAAACTGGATTTTTAAGATTGTCAAAGATCGGTGCTGACGGTGAGTGAAGGCTAGCCATAAAGTGACACAATTTGACTAAAATTAGTGAACCTTGTTTACCTTAAATTAGCGATTTTGTCATATTGATTGTTTAAGATATAAACGCCGTTTTTATTATTAATCTCAAGGCTTTAAGCGATATTATTAAACAATAATTGTATAGAAATCCGAATTTATCTATTTGTGCCTAATAGGCGCAATGACGATATGCTGTCGATTTTGGTCGGTCACGGAACATCCATTGCGTCAGCTGATTATTTATCTAAATTGCGGCCAAAAACGGATTAGTTTAAAAAAACAGACTGTATGAGGGAGCCCGTGAGGCTACTAATGGATACTCACGGGCTGAATTAATCGGTTATTTATGGAGATCTTGTTCTTCAGTCCAGCAATCTGTTTGAATACCAAAATCTTGCGAGATAAATTTACCACCTTTAGTTTTTCGATAGTGCGCTAAGGCTTTTAGGACTATCGGTAAACCAATTAGTAGTAATGGCACATTGAGATAGACCATGATGATATTCATGAGATCAGAGATATACCATAGATTACCTAGCTCTAAACCGGCTAAAATCGTTAAGGCGCCAAATGGCACGAAGATAAATGAACCAAGAATACGGATAGCGATAATGAAACTGGGCTTTCTGGAGATAAAATTAGCGGAAATCTCGGCAAACGAGATCATCCCCAGTAGTGTGGTGAAAGCGAACAATCCATAACAAATACACATGATGATCTCAATGGTCGCCGCTAACATGCCGGGTACTAATGCTTTGACCGAGGTTAAATATAGACTGAGTTTGGACGCTTTAATTGATTCCCAAACCACGCCATCCACACTGCCAGTCCAAACATGGGCCATGACAACAATAAATCCAGTTAAGGTACAAATGACCATCGTATCAAAGAAAACGCCAAAGCTCTGGACTAAGCCTTGTTCACAAGGGTGGCGATTGTTGGCGACGGCAGCGGCCATGGTGATAGTACCTTGGCCCGCTTCATTGGACATTAAGCCACGTTTAACCCCTTGAGCTAAGGCCGTGCCGATAGCACCGCCAAAAATAGCATGGGGTAAAAATGCCCCGACAAAAACCTCTTTGAAGAAATAAGGGATTAACGGGAAATTGATTAAGATGATAATGAATGAGATCCCACAGAAGATAGTCGCTTTTAATGGAACCAATAGATCGGAATAGGCGACAACCCGGCGGATACCACCGAAAATAATAAAGCTGCAGGCAACGACCAGTATTATCGCAATCGTGTAGTAAAGTATTGACTGACGACTATACACCTCTCCAGTTGCTGCTTCGGCAATCCCACCAATCGCAGAGAAGACATTAAAGGTTTGTGCGGGAATATTAAATAGGGCATAGGTGATAAATACACATGATAAAAACAGACCAACCCAGCGTTTATTACCCAGTAAGCGTTTACCATAAAAAGGTAAGCCACCGACATATTCATTGCCTTTTTTCTCTTTAAATATTTGGGCAAGTACCGATTCGGTAAAAGCCGAAGCCATACCAAAAAAGGCCGCGACCCACATCCAAAATAGTGCGCCAGGGCCACCAATTGATATGGCGCCAGTAATGCCAACGATATTGCCGGGTCCGGCTCGCATCGCAAGACCTAGCATGAAAGAACCGATAGCGCTCACGCCTTGTTTGGATTTTTGCCGAGAAAGCATAATTTTTATCGATGGACCAAAACTCAGGCTTTGGATAAAACGGGTACGGATGGTGAAATAGATACCTACACCAATCAGTAAAATGACCGGGAAAGAGAACTGACCAACGACTGGAATGTTGTGGTACCAATCGATATTGGTTGGAAAATCCCAGATTGCATCGGTGATAGGGCCAAGAAAAGCAAAAAATTCATTAATTAAACTAAAGATATCTTCCAAAACAAAACCTTATTATTTTCTATTCGACTTGATTTGGTTGGGTATGATACAGGAAAGATTGGCGCTAAATATAGATTAATTTCATCATATTAAATTTATTTAACATATTTACTGAGTTAATAGTTTTTCTTATGTACATTTCGCCAGACAAGGCGAGCATTAGCTTTATGTACTATTTTGATTATATTAGTTATTTCTATTTTTTATTAATGTGGATCATGAAAGTGGTTGATTTGTTTAGCAGGGCAGCCCGTTAAGTAAGCTGAGTCGTAGCTAAGTATTATAACAGAGGTATGGAACTCATATTGATTCAATCTTTATTCTGCCTTTATTGATTAAAAAGGCGGGCGGGACGATGAAAGTGAGATGAACAATAATCAAAGCATATTCAACTAATCTGCTATTTTATAATCGCCGTATAAATAGCAAAACAGACCGGTGAAGTCTCTGCTCTGATAAAGACTTTACCGGCGCTTTGAGAGGCTGAAAAATTATTTACCCAGTACCGATTTGACGATTTCTACCCAGTAACTTGCCCCATAGCTTAAGAGCTTATCGTTAAAGTCGAAAGCGGGGTTGTGTAAACCGGCGCCTTTACCGGCTCCTAACCAGATGTAGCCCCCCGGTTTTTGTTGTAACATAAAGGCAAAATCTTCAGACCCCATTTGCGGATTCGGTTGAGTATTGACCTGATCGTGCCCTACCACGGCTCGAGCCGCGTTAATGGCAATCTCGGTCTCTTTGACAGAATTGATGGTAGCTGGATAACGACGTTGATACATCACCTCGATTTGAACATTCATGGCCGAGCCAATACCCGAGGCAATCGCTTTAATGCGTTGCTCAATATTATCCTGGACTTCCGGTCTGAATGTTCTGACGGTGCCGCGTAAGATAGCCTCTTGAGGTAACACATTCCAGGTATCGCCACTATGTACTTGGGTAATACTCACTACCCCAGCATCCAGCGGATCAACATTACGGCTCATAATGCTTTGCAGCGCCGTGATAAGCTGGCCGGCCGCAACAATCGTATCATGGCCGAAATGGGGCGCCGCAGCATGTGCACCGACACCATTGATAGTAATTTCAAAAATATCATAGGCGGCCATTAGCGGGCCTGATTTAATCGCAAATTCGCCAAATGGCATATTTGGCCAGTTATGCATACCATAAATAGATTCAATCGGGAGTTCATCAAATAAACCATTTTCAACCATGACACGGCCACCGCCTTCGTTCTCTTCCGCAGGCTGAAAAATCAAGGCCAAGGTACCGGCAAAATCACGGTGCTGCGCCAGATATTTAGTGGCGCCAAGAAGCATGGCGGTATGACCATCATGGCCACAAGCATGCATTTTGCCTGGTATTGTTGAACAGTGATGAATACTATTTTTTTCTTGTACATCTAATGCATCAATATCAGCGCGCAAACCTAACCAAGGACCCGGTTTATGGCCATGAATAATCGCAACCAGTCCGGTCGGTGCAAAGTGTTTATAAATTTTATCGACACCAAATTCAGTCAGTTTTTTTTCCAGGTACTGCGTGGTATTAAACTCTTCAAAAGCGGTTTCTGGGTGTGCATGTAAATGATGACGCCATTCGATCATCTCATGTTCTAACGCGGCAATCTCGGGTTTTATATTCAAGTTAATCATATCGGTTTCCTTTTCAAAAATAGGGCCTACACCAAGTTCATCACCAAGTCCATTTTGCCTGTCTGAACGGTTTAATTTTGTACTTATTATATACTGTTCAATAGAACGGATGCACGTAATAAGTTCGCTATTACTCTAATTGCTATTTCAGTTGTGATTCTCTGTTAGCATAATCACCATGCTGCTTTGCAAGATGATAAACGGTCATGCTTATCTGTCATTGTTTCACAGTCAGGTGCAGTGAAACAGATTGCTAAGCTCATGAAAGTGACAAGCGATGTGAGCATCAATTATGCAACTGACTGAGTGAGATACGCTGGGTTAATTTGTACAAATACAAATAGTTATCTGTTTTTAAATATGCTAAGTTAAAACCAGAAAGAGAAGGCAAGTCTGCTTTATTCTGCTTTTGACGCCTGTCAGCATACGGATATTGCCGATAATGATAATTAAGATTTATTCATTGATAAAAACATAGGAGTAATGTGATGACATCTAAAAATAGACTAACTGGCGCCAATGGAGCCCCTATTGCTAATAATCAAAATTCAAGAACCGCAGGGGATAGAGGACCGGTTTTACTTGACGATTATCATTTAGTTGAGAAGCTCGCTCACTTTAATCGTGAAAATATTCCGGAAAGACGCGTGCATGCCAAAGGATCGGCGGCACATGGTATCTTTACGGTCACCCAGGATATTTCACAGTACAGCTATGCGGATTTATTTAGTCATATTGGCAAACAGACGCCGGTTTTTGTGCGTTTTTCCACTGTGGGTGGCGAGCGCGGTTCAGCTGATACCGCGCGTGATCCACGTGGATTTGCGGTAAAGCTCTACACGCAGCAGGGTAACTGGGATATTGTGGGCAATAATACCCCGGTTTTCTTTATTCGTGACGCGATTAAGTTTCCCGATTTTATTCATACGCAAAAGCGTGATCCCAGAACCAATTTAAAAGATCCTCGTATGATGTGGGATTTTTGGTCATTATCACCCGAGTCGTTACATCAAGTCACTATTCTATTTTCTGATCGTGGTATTCCTGATGGTTATCGCCACATGCATGGTTATGGTAGTCATACTTATAGTTTGATTAATCATAATGGCATTCGCTATTGGGTCAAATGGCATTTTCGTACTGAACAAGGCATTAAAAATCTACCGCCGCAAAAGGCTAAAGAGCTCGAAGGAACCCATGCCGATTATGCGCAAGAGGATTTATATCAGGCCATCGAGCAAGGCAATTATCCTCGATGGCGTCTGTATATGCAGATTATGACGGAGGCGCAAGCACAGCAGCATTCAACCAATCCATTCGATGTGACCAAAGTGTGGTCGCAAAAACAGTATCCGCTGATTGAGGTTGGTTTGATGGAGCTTAATCGTAATCCAGACAACTATTTTGCCGAAGTGGAACAGGCTGCATTTGCACCGAGTAATGTCGTGCCTGGCGTTGGCTTATCACCGGATAAAATGTTGCAAGGCCGGGTGTTTGCTTACGCTGATGCACAGCGCTATCGTATTGGCACTAATTATCAACAGTTACCAATTAATAAACCGGTTTGTCCTTATCATAACTATCAACGTGATGGAGCGATGCGTCTGGATGGTAATAGTGGTGGTGATGCCAATTATGAACCGAACAGTTTTGACAATTTACCGAAACAACAACCGCAATATGAAGAGCCAGATCTCCATTTAGGGGATGTCAATGCCGGTCATCACGATCACCGTATCGATGGCGATTATTACTCACAGGCGGGTGATCTGTTCCGATTGATGAACGATAGTCAAAAACAGCTATTGATCGATAATATTGTTGGTTCGATAAAACAGGTCGATGAGTCTATTCAAGTAAAACAGATTCAACATTTTTATTATGCTGATCCGGCTTATGGTGAAGGAGTGGCAAAAGGTTTGGGTCTTGATATCAATAAAATCATGCAATAAATAGACTTAAGCGCGATGAGCGTAACGCTACCGTTGAGAGGTTAGGCATGGATACATTGTCTGACCTTTTTTAAGTCATGTTATGCTACTATGTTGAATCATTATCGAAGGTTAGGCGAATATCGGTCTATTTTGCTGGTTTATGCCAAGGCATTTTTTTAATTGAAGCACACAATAGTAGTGCCGCTGCCAATCATTTGCGTATATACTATTGGAGCGTAACTATTGATGATCATGACTGTAGGTATTGATCTCAATATCAATGGACATGATTCAAATAAAGACAAAAAGGAGAGAGGAAATGAAAATACCTGCGTTAATTATTTCGGTATTTAGTGCTGTGCTTATTTTATCTGGCTGTACAACTGACCCCTATAGTGGTGAATCTCAAGCGGCTAAAACGGGCACGGGTGCGGCGATTGGTAGCTTGGTGGGTGCAGGTATCGGTGTGTTGGCCTCATCTAAAAGTGATCGCGGTAAAGGTGCTTTGATTGGCGCAGCTTCCGGTGCGGCATTAGGTGGTGGCATTGGTGCTTATATGGATGCGCAGGAGAGCAAATTGCGTAATCAATTACGCGGTTCTGGCGTCAGCGTTACGCGTAACGGTAACAATGTGATTTTAAATATGCCAAATAGCGTGACCTTTGATACTAACAGCTCGGTTTTAAAACCAGCGGGTGCCAATACCTTAATGAGTGTCGCTTTAGTGCTGAAAGAGTACAACAAAACGGCGATTAATATTACCGGACACACTGACTCAACCGGTAGCGTTGCAACAAATCAACGTCTATCACTTGAACGCGCGAATAGTGTGGCGAATATGTTAATTCAGCAAAATGTTGCAGCAGGTCGTATGTACACTTATGGCGCAGGTTCAACACAACCGATTGCTTCAAATAGCAATGAGAGTGGCCGTGCTGAAAACCGTCGTGTTGAGATCACGCTTTCACCATTACAATAAGATTATCGACGAACAGAGCAAGCTGATTATCTTGCTTGATTGTTGAGAATTAACCGGCGGTTTAATACCGCCTTTTTTTATTGTATTTATTTTCTAATCAGCGCTTTTTATCAACCTAGTCATTAATTTATTAGGGCACTGTTTAGATAATTTATCTGATACGGTTATCTTTCAATGAATAGACTATTTTGAACGTGCTTAACCGATAATTGTTAAAGCAAATAAAAACACCCTCATTTGAGGGTGTTTTTATTACTATGAATATTGATTTGTTAGTATCTCGATTGACCTTTTTCAATAAAATCGGCACATTTTTCCAGTGTCATTCTGAGGGATTTTGGCATGGTATCGAGATCAATCGAATCCATCAGATTTTTGATGTTCAGTCCCAGCTCAGTATCACCTTCAATGATTAAACGGCGCTGAAAGAACAACGTATCCGGATCTTGTCGACGGGTCGCGATCAAGATTAAATCATTAGTTTCGCCACTAAAGGCCACATCGGCAATTTCATCAGGGCTGACACAAAGCTTGCCATCAATTAAACTGACAAACCAGATCAGTTGAATATCTCTGACCTCAATCTTAAGCCAACGATCTTCTAAAAAATCGAGCTCGCCATCGGCTAAAGCTTGTTCAAACTGACGGCGTAGCAGCTGCTCGATAACCTGTTTTTTTAAACCAAACGGGATGTAACGTAGGGTCAACGACAGTACCGAAGGTGTCTTTTTTAAAACAAGTGCGTGTAATTTTTTATACATGCTAATCCTTTATCCTATATTAATTGTCTTCAGCTAACATAGTTTCATATAACACTAAGTCATAGCTCAGACGTTCAAATATGTCATCACTAATCTGTTTTTTGGCTTTTAACTGATAAAGCGCTGAACGTTCGGCACCGATAGCGACCAGACGCATACGTCGTTCAAGATTCTCTGCCTCGAGCGCTTTCTCTTCTTGATTTTTAAGACCGGTGCGGCGACGTAACGAGCTAATGACGCGCGAGCCGACCTCTTTGACAATTTCATTATCAATTTCATGGGTAGTACTTTCTTGTAAGTTAGCCTGCATTTTCTCCAGTGAGGTAATCGCTTCTTCAGCCATAATCCCTTTGGCATACATCTCTTCACGTAGGCTTTCACTATTATCGAGTATCACTTTACCACCTAACAACAGTGGTAAAACGAATACCGCAGTAATCAAGGAGATAAGAATAACGCCGGCTGCAATAAAGACCAGTTCATAACGGCCAGTAATACTGATAGGGATTGAGAGCACACCGGCAAGGGTAATCGCTCCGCGTACGCCAGCAAAAGTAGAGATTAATAGATCACGCGTGCTATATTTTGTAAAGGCAAGGGGTCTTTTGCGATTAATTGACTCAGATAAGTTTTTCATTAACCACAGCCATAAGAAACGTGTGCCCATCAGCGCGAGATAAACAAAAACAACAATCACCGCCAGTTCCCATAACTCAATGGTGGAATCGCGCTGGTTTTCTAAATAAGTATTACTCACAATACGGGGTAACTGAATACCGAGTAAAATAAACACAAATCCATTAAATACAAAAGTGAGCATCGACCAGGTGCTGTCTGATTGGAGTCGAATGTTCAGCGGCGCATTACGCATCATACCGGATTGATTCACGGTCATACCGGCACTCACTGCTGCTAAGATACCAGAAAAACCAATATGCTCAGCAATCAGATAGACCGCAAAAGGGAGTAAGAACAGCAGGACGATTTGCACAGCCGGATCTTGTGAGGTTAAATTATTGAGTTTACGTAATATCCGCGTATAAACCCAGGTGACCAGAAAGCCAGTGGCCAGACCACCAATCGCGACAAACAAGAAATTGAGCGAGATATGAAAAAGATTAAACTCCATCTGACCGACGGCGATTAAAATCGCAAATTTTAAACAGACCAGACCAGAAGCATCATTCATCAGGGCTTCACCCTCAATGATTTCCATTTTATTTTTTTCAATGCGCCCTTTACCGACGATACCGGAGAGTGCCACAGCATCAGTAGGTGAAAGCACTGCCGCTAAAGCGAATGACGCTGCGAGCGAGACATTCGGTAACAGCCAATGCATCAGATAACCTAAGGCCACCACGGTAATAATCACTAATACTAAGGCCAGCCCAACCATTTCGCGAATATTGTGCACAAAATCTTTTAAGATGGTATGTCGACCATCGGCAAACAGTAAGGGGGGAATAAATAAGACAAGAAAGAGTTCAGGATCAAATTCAACATAAAAACCAAATGCGGCCAGTAAACAACCTAATGCAATTTGCATCAATGGCAGTGGAATTTGAAAGGGCAATAATTTTACTGCGACACCTGATAGTGAAACAAGCAGGATAAGAATCAAGATACTTGAGAATAGTTCCATGGCTTCATCTTCAATTTATTGTTAGTTATATTTGCTAGAGTATAACGGATCTTCAACAAAATTTCAGTCGAAAAAAGTGAATTTTTTACTTATTTAATTAAAACTATGCGTTGAAAAAGGGGGATGTGCTGACTGATGAGTGATGCTTTTCCTCTCAGGAAAACGCGTTTAATTGCTGTAAGATTTTTCATTCTAATATCAAAATCGGATAGATAGAATCTATGGGTGAAGTGATGGAAAACCGGTGAGGTTGGTTTGATGCTATGATAAGGCATAAAAAATGGCGTTATCACGCCATTTTTATTATCGGTCAAGTCTGAATCTAATCGTGAATGCAGAGATCAATCGGCTGATAGGTTTTCACATTAAAGAGGCCGGTGGAGGTTAATTTCAACGCCGGAATCACCGGTAACGTCATAAACACCAACGTCATTAAAGGGTGTGCCTGAGGATTAATATCTAAGGCTTCTCGCGCCACTTTAATCATCTGCTCTAAGTTTTGAGCGACCTCTTGCGCGGGTTTATCGGACATTAAGCCGGCCACTGGTAGCGCCAGATGCGCCAGAATTTGGCCATTTTGGCAGAGTGAGAAACCACCGCCCATCTGCTCAACATCTTTGACGGCGGTAAGCATATCTTGATCATTATCCCCGACAACGACGATATTGTGTGAGTCATGGGCAACGGTGACGGCAATCGCGCCATTTTTTAAGCCATAATTGGCGATAATGCCCAAACCAATATTGCCGGTTGCATGATGACGTTCTATCACGGCTAACTTATTTAAACCCGGATTGAGTGTGGCATCAAAATGACCCAGCTGATCTTGGTTTACCTCAAGCTGTAGATGTTCAGTCAGTACGCTACCCGGATTAACCCCAATCACATTGACTTTACCGCTGGTTAATGGCAGCTGAAAACTTTCAGCACTCAGTGGAGCTAAACGAACGCTATTGAGTACGCTATCGGATATATAGTCAGACCAGTCGATGAGCAACTGACCTTGATAAGCTATCTGTTTTCCAGCCACAAAGACATGCGTTGGTTTGAAGCTGTGTAAATCTTCTACAATCAATAAATCCGCATCATAGTTTGGTGCAATGGCGCCTTTATTTTTTAAACGAAAGCACTCTGCCGCATTGAGTGTTGCCATGGTAATGGCAATTAACGGATCTAACCCATGCTCAACTGCTAAGCGTAAACTTTTATTGATATGGCCGGTACTTAAAATATCTGCCGCTTCTCGGTCATCGGTACATAAAACGCAGCGACGTGCATTCGCGGGCGTGATTGCTGGCAGTAGATTTAACAAGTCTTTACAGGTTGAACCTTCGCGTAGCAGGATATATTGACCTAAACGTAGACGATCGATCATCTCTTGCGGGGTGCTACACTCATGATCGGTCATAATACCGCCCATCACATAGGCATTTAACGCTTTGCCGCTAACGCCAGGGCTATGACCATCTATCACGCGATCGTGATCTTTGGCCATCCAGAGCTTATCCATCATCTTATCGGCGTGATTAATTACACTAGGATAATCCATGACTTCACCTAAACCATTAACGCCCGGTTCGTTGATCAGTTTGACTAAATCGGCCGCTTGCAGTATCGCGCCGGCTTGCTCAAACGGCGTTGCTGGCACACACGAGGGTAACATGATCTGTACATTAAGTGGCGTTTTTTTAGCTGATTCAAGCATAAAACGGATACCATCAAGACCACAGACATTGGCGATTTCATGGGGATCAGCTATTACTGTTGTGGTACCAAAAGGTAATATACAGCGGGCAAATTGGGCCGGCGTGAGCGAGGATGATTCAATATGAACATGACCATCAATTAAACCCGGCATAACATAGCCACCCTCGGCATCAAAAATCTCTTTCGCTTGATAATCAGCACCATAACCGATAATTTTGCCATGACCAATCGCAAGGGGACCGGCAACGATTTGTTGGTTATAAACATCAATCACTTTACAATTGGTGATTAATAGATCCACGGCTTTTTTACCGGCGGCCATATCAATTAAATCATTCAGCTGTTGTCTTTTTGTCATAGAACACCTCAAACTTATTTAATCATTCCAATAATCCACGAGCACTGATACCCCTCACTAAGCGATTAACTTGCTTAGTGAGGGGTATCACGATTAGTGATGGCATTTAGGATGCAATTTACCGTGGGTACAGCCACATTTAAACACCGGATCCATCACAGCTTGTTCATGAAAGTCAATCACACCAAGATCGGTCATCGCAAAATCAGGAATAGCGGTAATTTGTAAACAGCACATATAAAAGAGTGGATCGGGTAAATCACAACCAAGCTGGCGAGCTAAGGTGAATAATTTCGCCTCTTCTTTGGCCATAGTGTGCGGATCAAGGTCTGATACAATGCCGCATATCGGTAAGGATAAGAAGCCTAAGACTTGGCCATCTTTGACAATCACCTGACCGCCACCATGTTCTGCCAGATGATTGATGGCAATAGCCATATCTTCTGAGTTAGTCCCAATACAGACCACGTTATTATCGTCTGGCGCACAAGAGCTGGCCATGGCGCCGGCTTTTAATTTCCAGCCAGAACAAAAACCGACGGCTGGTTTGGTGTCGGTTTTACCAAAACGTTCAATGACTGTGGCATAAAGAACATCGTTATCACTATCAGGCAGAACGATCCCATCTTTGACGACAAGCTCGACTTGACGGCCACGACGCACAAACGGAATATCGAAGTCAACATCCATGGATAGGGCATGAACTTTATCTGCATTTACCTCAGTGCGTACTTTAAGATCCTCGGCGTTAACTGGTTTAAGTTTCATACTTTGGAGTAGCGTATCACTGCGTTTAGGCGGGATAAATTCATATGTTAAGGTATTATCTTGCATCACTAGCTGACCCTTGGCGATAACGGTATCGATTTCAAATTTCACTAAATCTTCAACCAACAGGATATCGGCAAAACGGCCCGGTGAGATAGAACCAACTAGATGATCGATACGGTAGGCTTCGGCTGAGTTAATTGAGCCCATTTGAATCGCCGTCATCGGATCGACACCGTGGGCAATGGCCATACGAATCAGTTTATCCATATGTCCGTTAGCGACAATATCAGAGGCAATCACGTCATCAGTACAGAAGCTGACGCGGCGTGAAACGCGTGGATTTAAATGAGTAATCACTTTCACATTTTCAGTTAAAAAGTGAGAAATAGAGGATTCACGAATAATGACGTTCATCCCTTTGCGGATTTTCTCCATCATCTCTTGATGGTCGTAGCTTTCATGATCTAAACGGACACCAGCACATAAAATTGAGTTCAGTTTATGACCGCGTGTCATTGGCGCACAGCCAAAGATCGGTAATCGGTTAATTCGCGCATATTCAATCGCCCGCATCACATCACTATGCTGATTTTCAATAAACTCACTCACAGTTTCCCATACGCCAAATACTTCAGGCCATTTTTGCACTTCAGCGTGGGTTTTAGCGGTGACATTAAAGCCCACATTGCTTTGTGGTAAGGTGTAAGGGGTGAGGAAAGGTAGTCCCCAAAACACTTTTAGTGGCGTACCATCGATCTCAGCTAAAATCTCTTTAATGCCATCGAGTCCAGCGGTCACAATATATTGATCTAAACCAGAAATGATACTAGTGGTGCCGTGCGGAAGGACGGCTTTGGCAAAACTGGTCATGGATAATTTACTACATTCAATATGTAAATGACCATCGATTAAGCCAGGAACAATATATTTACCTTGAGCATCTATCGTTTGCGTGTTATCCCCGATATAGCCTGACACATCACCGGTGGCGACAATACGTGATTTATAGATAGCAACATCCGCCTCATAGATCTCTGCAGAGTTCACATTTACCAGTTTACCGTTGGTAATAATGAGATCAGCCGGGAGTTTAGCGGCACCCGCATCGATCATTTCACAGATATCTTCTTTATACATACTAGTCATTAATGTATTCCTATTTTTCAGTCAACAGATATTAGAGAAAAATATAACGAGCTAAGAATAAGATCGCCATAACAACAGAACAAATGGTTAAATCTTTAAATTTACCTGCGCAGACTTTCATCAAGACATAGGTAATAAAACCGGTTGCAATGCCTTCGGTAATGGTGAAGGTAAAAGGCATCATAATGGTTGCAACGAACGCGGGTACCGCTTCGGTTAAGTCATCCCATTTGACGCGCGCTAAATCGGAGGCCATTAACACACCGATATAAATCAATGCTCCCGTTGTGGCATAGAGCGGCACCATTTTTTCTAATGGAGATAAAAAGATCGCGCAGAAGAATAAGATACCGACGCCACAGGCCATCAAGCCAGTTCGGCCGCCGACCGCCACGCCGGTGGCACTTTCAACATAAGCGGTCACTGCTGAAGTCCCCATGGCGGCACCTAACGCTGAGCAGCTGCTATCAATATAAAGTGATCGTTGTTGATTAGGATAGCAGCCATTTTTATCCGCTAGGCCAGCTTTATCGGTAACTGCAATAAAGGTACCGGATGATTCAAACAGGTTGATTAACATCACGGAGATAATGATACCCACCAGCGAGATTTCAAAAATATGTTTAAAGTCTAACTGCCATACCACCGTTGAGATATCTGGCGGTAAACTGACTAAACCGTGATAAGTCACATTGGGATCAATGATTAAACTAATGATGGTAATGATAATAAAAGAGAGTAAAATAGAGGCATTCCAGCCACGCTGGGCCAGTACGGCAACAATCAGGAAACTTAAGCTACCTAAGACAAAAGGAATCGAGGTTGGATCCCCCAGTCTGACCATGGTATCGGGATCGGCGACGATAATATCGGCATTATGTAATCCTATCAACGTGATTAATAAGCCACAGCCACTACTGACGCCAATCCGGATGGAGAAGGGGATATTGGAGATCATCCAGTAACGTAATCGAAACAGCGATAATAAGAATAGACCCGCCGCGCCCATAAAAATCAGCGTCATGCCGGTTTGCCAGGTGAGTCCCATTGAGCCGACTAAGACATAAGCAAAGTAGGCATTAATGCCCATACCTGGTGCTAAGGCAATCGGTAACTTAGCGATAATCCCCATCAGAAAACAAGCGATACCGGTAATTAGCGCGGTAGTGACAAAAACCGCCTGCGAATCCATGCCGGCATCGCCGAGAATTTTAGGATTCACAAAAATGATATAAACCATGGTAATAAAGGTGGTAAAACTGGCGATAAGTTCAGTGCGTAACGTGGTTTTATTTTCTTGAAATTGAAAATAGCGATCCAAAAACGATCGTTTCGTCGTCGAATTAGTAGGCATGGAATAGCTCCAAAAATGGATATAATAGAAGAGAGAATAGGACTGTATTGAATGTATTATGATGCATAACCAAAACAATATCTAACAACCGTATCTTTGGCGCGGGATACGCTAATAATAGCCACGACTGTTTTTGAGGCCGGCATTATAGCATGATGATTTCAAACAACCAGATGATTTTATAAAATATAACTATTTTTATGAAAAAAAATCATTCTATAATTTGTGTTTATTAGATTTGTACTATTTTTGTTTAATCAGAACAAAAAAACACAAAACAGGTTTGGGATACTGCAAGTCTCCTTGCTATAGGCTTGATCAATATCCTCTGTAACTATCTGATTATCTGTAGTTATTTGATAATAATGAATCAATCGATGTTTATTCGATTTGCGCTGTCATCCAGTCTGATAATTCGGTCAGTTCCACAATATAATCTGGATATTGTCTTATTAAAGAGTGGAAGAGGGCTGTCAGAGCGGTGGCATTATACTGACAATCGATTAAGCGCTTGGCCAGATCTTCAAGTGGCGCGGGTTGTAAGCTATCGGTAAATATCTGGCACTGGGTGATGTTACCCTGTTCGATATCAAAATGGACTTCGATGCCACCCCAGATAAATCGGGTTTCGATAAGATGGCTAAAGGCGGGCGCGTGGCCAAAATTCCACTGCCAGCTGCTTTGGTGTTTAAAAATTTGACTAAATTCAGCAATATCCGGCGGATTCTGTTCCGAGATAAATTCAGGTTCAACCCGTTCGCCATAGTAGTCAAAGAAGGCGTCGATAATCGCTTGACTGATTAACCCATGATCAAGGTCTGGCCGATAAATGACGAGATTGGTTACCCGACTTTTTACCGACGTAATTCCTTTGGCCTGAAGCTTTTTCGGATCGGGGTTGAGATAGTCAGCTAAGCGATTTAAATCGGCATTGAGTAGTAGGGTACCATGATGAAATCCCCGGTCGAGCGTCTCTTTATAAGCTGAGCCAGAGATTTTTTTCTCACCTTCTGGGGTATGTAAGATTAAATCATTACGACCTGAAGCACTCACGGTTAAACCGAAACTATGCAGCGCATTAAGAATAATCTGAGTTGAAATCGTTTTATTATAATCGGGTTTACCTGCCATAAAGGTGAAACAGGTATTACCTAAATCATGAAAAACGGCGCCACCACCACTACTGCGTCGGGCTAATTTGATATTATCTTCCGCCATTTTTCGGGTGTTACACTCTTTCCAGGGGTTTTGTGCCCGGCCGATAACAACAGTATGATCATTGCGCCATAAAAACAGGACATGTTGTGAGGTTGGCAGATGGCGAAAAATCGCCTCTTCAACCGCTAGATTGAAGTAGGGATCATAAGAGGTTGAAAATAGCACGCGCAGTTTAGACATCAGTCAATTCCTTTCATCGTTTGTACTTTCATTTGAGTGCGGGTTTAAGCGCTGTTCAGACAACTGCTCAGGTAACTGTTCAGCTAACAACATACCACTATCGGGTTGTGCTTGAAATTCATCACACGCTGTTTGGCTTATTTTCGGTGAAATTGGTTTTTTGATCTCAATACCTAATTCTCGAAACTGCTCAATCTGACCAATGACATTACCCCGACCTTTGGTTAATTTTGTCATGGAGTCCTCGTAAGCTTTATGAGCGCGAGATAAGTTAAGACCCAAGCTTTCCATATCCTCCACAAAACCACGCATTTTGTCGTAGAGTTTTGAGGCTCGCTCGGCGATCATCTGGGCGTGTCTGTTCTGGTACTCATAACGCCATAAATTATTGATCGTGCGCAGCGCAACTAGCAGGGTGGTTGGGCTGACTAGCATAATATTACATTTTAATGCTTCATTAATTAAGGTCGGATCGCGATCAATCGCCGTCAGGAAAGCGGGTTCAACGGGGATAAACATCAGTATATAGTCGAGTGATTTTATTCCCGACAGCTTATGATAATCCTTGTGACTCAGCTGTTTGATATGTTGACGAATCGCTATCAGATGTTCAGCCAGTGCTTGTTCTTTCTCTATCTCATTATCGCTATTAAAATAACGCTCATAGGCAATCAGGGTCACTTTTGAGTCAATAATGACATCATTACTTTGCGGTAAACGAATAATAACATCGGGTTGTAAACGTTTGCCGGCTTCATTATTGAGATTAACTTGCGTTTCATATTCATAGCCTTCCCGTAGTCCAGATGACTCTAAAATACGGTTCAGAATGACTTCACCCCAATTACCTTGGGTTTTGTTATTACCTTTTAAAGCATTGGTCAAATTAACCGCTTCTTTGGCCATTTGCAGATTGAGTTGTTGCAGATTTTTGATCTCATGGGTCAGGGTATGACGCTCTTTGGCCTCTTCGCCAAAGCTATCTTGAACCTGTTTTTTAAAGCCGGCTAGTTGCTCTTTGAGCGGCGTTAATAAGTGATCTAAACTTTGTCTGTTTTGCTGCTCAAACCGCTTGCCACTGTGTTCAAAAATACGGTTGGCCAGATTTTCAAACTGTTCGGTCAGACGCAGTTCACTTTGGGCTAACAGTTGCAATTTTTCTTCGGCCGATAGTTTCGTCTCTTGTAATCGTGTTTTGAGCTCACTTAGCTCGGCATACTGCTTCGTATAGTGGGCTCTAAGCTGATTGAGTTCAGCTTCTAAAGCCTGATTTTGATTTTGATAAACCGCTAACAAATTGAGTTTTTCCGTTAAGGCCGCATTTTGCGCGCTCAGCTCTGTCAGCTGTAACTGTGCTTGATTTAACGAGGATGATATGGTTTGATGATTGGATTGCCATTGGCGTTTCTCTTGCTCAAGCTGCTCCAATTGTAAATTGAAGAGCAGCTGCTGATTGCTCGCACTGAGTCTTGTTTTGATGATAACAATACTGAGCATCAGCAGGATCATGATGATGACCACGCCGATAATCGAGAGTGTAGTAAGTCCGATTGTCAGCATGGCTTAAGCTCTGTCTATTGTAAAAGAGATGACATCGCCTAATTTTTCAGCATGGAGTGCCAGCATAATTAAACGATCTAAACCTAGCGCGACGCCAGAACAGTCAGGTAAACCGGCTTCAATAGCGTTTAAAAAAAGCTCATCAACTGATTGGGCAGGTAGACCACGCGCGACTCTCTGTTGATTGTCTGCCTCGAAACGAGCACGCTGTTCACCGGCATGGGTTAACTCTTTAAAGCCATTGGCCAGTTCTACACCTTTATAATAGAATTCGAAACGTTTCGCAACGCGATGATCTTCGCTGCAGATCTCAGCTAAAGCTGCTTGCGAGGCTGGGAAATAGTAAACGGCTGTCGGTTTCTCTAGACCAATATGGGGTTCGACCCCGAAGGTGAATAAAAACTGGAGTAAGGTGTCATTATCAACATTATTGGTCTCAAATCCCAGATTGAGGGCGGTGACGGCTTTACATAACGCTTCATTATCGGCCGTTAATGGATCAAGATTTAAATAGCGCTGAAAGGCGTTTTGATAACTGATCTTCTCCGCAGGCTCAGTATCTAAAATAATCTGTAACAGGTCATCAACTTCATTGATCATCTGAATCATATCAAATTGTATGCGATACCATTCAAGCATCGTAAATTCGGGATTGTGATAACGCCCAGCTTCTTCATTACGAAAACATTTGGTTAACTGAAAAATAGGGCCACTACCTGCGGCAATTAAGCGCTTCATGTGGTATTCAGGACTGGTGATCAGGGACAATGTTTGTGCGTGTTGGTGAGCCGTATCACCGGGCACATAATACTCAGTATGAAAGGACGATAAATGGACATCCGTTACCGCGGCCTGGCTCATTACCGGTGTTTCGACTTCAAGAACGCCGCGATCGGTAAAAAATTGTCGCACTTGTTTAATGATTTTTGCGCGTTTTAATAAATTTGCGACAGGTGCGCTTGGTTGCCAGTTTGCTGTATTACTCATGGATGAATTAAAACCTTTGTTGTCTTTCAAAAAATATTTTTAATCAAACCGGTAAGTTTAACGCGAATCGACCTGAATCGGAAGCGCTAAAGTGTCTATGTTAATTTGTTTTCTTAAAAATCAGTAAGTTATTTTAGTTTATTGTGAAATCTATCGCACTATTTTCGTTTAAGTGGTGAGCGAATAGTGATAGAGATTATGCTCAATACACTTTATTCATAATAATTATGGGGAATGTGATTGCGGCTATCCGTTGCGATAATCAAAAATAGTCTCGGTTTTACTTTTATTGAGCTATTAATTGCATTATTGATTTTAGGCCTATTATCTTCAGTCGGGCTCGATCAATGGTCGATACTTAAGCAACGAAACGCGCTGGCGTCGGCCACCTTATCACTCTTCGCTTTTATACAACAAGCACAGTCGGAGGCGAACTGGCAAAACCGAAATGTCACTATTTTTTTATTTGAGCAAGATAACGCTTGGTGTCTGAGTGTCGATTATCAGGAAACCCGACCAGATTCCTGTTTCAAGGGGAACCGCTATTTTTTTTCGCCAGCGTCTACGGTTCGTTTGAGCCATTTTAATGACACGGCGATGTTAACTTTTTATGGCAAACGCGCCAATGCTCAGCCTGGAACGCTGATTTTAGAGAATTCGCAAGGTCGCACCCATATCATTATCTCAGGCAGGGGGCGTCTACGTTATTGTAGTGAAACGAGGGGAATAAGTGGTATACCAATATGTTAAATTCGCGTGGTTTTAGTCTGTTTGAAATGTTATTAATCCTGATGTTATCCAGTCTTTTGATGATGACATTGATACTGTTTTTTCCGTTACTCTATCGACACTTATTACAACATTATCAACAGCAACGATTACGCCAAGCGGTCGATTGGGGTATGTTGCCGATGATCAAAGATATTAAGCGGGCGGGCTTTATGGCTAAATTGTCCCTTTCAAGCGGGCAAATGCAGTCGGCGATAGTGATTGAGCCCGCACGACCTTGTCTGATCATACGCTATGACCTATCCGGTATTGCTCAATCGTCTGATGTGGCTTCTAATGTGAGCAGCAACGCTAGCTTTGCTTATCGTTATCATCAACATAACATTGAATATGCTTCGGATGTCTCGCATTGTAGCGGTAATGGATGGATTAAATTATTTGATGAACGAGAAATTAAGGTGACTTCATTTACGCTGCTTGACAAGCCAACTTATTTACAACTCAGGCTATCGGCTTGTCTGATATTTCAGCCCACTTTATGTTATCAATATGCACAGTGGATTCGTTATGAAAACCGTTAATTTATCCTCGCAATCGGGCATGGTACTTATCGCTATGGTCATGATATTGTGGATGCTCAGTCTGCTACTGCTTACCGCGATGATGCAGGTGCAGTCATACTGGCAAAAAGCCGACTTTTATGAAAAACGTTATTATCAGCACTATAATCAAGCCTATTCTGGATTAAATTGGGCTTTGTCACAAGCGTGGCCAGTACCCAGCCGAATTTGGTACTGCCAACGGATGAGTAGCTTATCACTGACCGCGTGTTTCAAAACGTCATCACAAGCCGATTTTGTTTTAGTTAAAGGCGTGAGTAAAACACTGCCACTATACTATTTAGCCCAGTATCTTCCTAATGGCCAGTTAGCGATTACCCAAGGTCATTGGTTGGATTTTTGTCCGGAGAAAAAACAGCGTGATTGTGACGAATAACTCATTATCTGCGCAAGCAGGCATCAGTACCGTTGAATTTTTAGTGGCGATAATGTTGTTCTCGATTATCGTGATCGCGCTCGTGCAGTTTCAAGAGAACTTGCAGCGGCTTTGGTTACAGCAAAATAGTCTACTGGACGCTGAACGTTTAGCTTTCAAACAGCTGGAGATTTATCCTGATCAACTACCTTATGATGCCACACGCTGGCACTATCAACATCAAATCACCGCCTATAGTGCAGATTGTGATTTGATTCAGGTTACATTTATCCATATTCAAGGGTATCAAAGCCGCCAGCAACGCTTGATCTGTCATCAATCAAATAGGGTGATTGACGATGAAAATCATTCCAACTGATCACCTCACGCTTTTTTTAAGGCCTGTAGGTATCTGCCAGACACTGATTGGCGCACTATCGTGATGCTGATAATAAATAATTAGATGATCTACTGGCATCTTTGGCTTGCTTAGGATATAATGCCCCGTCAATTTCAACCGTCTATCTTTCATGTTCCTTGCTTTCAATGGGCTACGGTTGACCCAGACAGAAGGCTGACTAATCCGTAGGGAGCTATAATGCGTCATTACGAAATTGTTTTTATGGTTCATCCAGACCAGAGCGAGCAAGTATCTGGTATGATTGAACGTTACACCGGTGCATTAACTAATGCTGGTGGTACTATCCATCGTTTAGAAGATTGGGGTCGTCGCCAATTGGCTTATCCGATCGAAAAACTGCACAAAGCACATTATGTTCTTATGAACGTAGAAGCGACTCAAGAATCTGTTGACGAGTTAGAAGATAACTTCCGTTTCAACGATGCAGTAATTCGTAGTTTAATTATGCGTACAAAAGGCGCTGTTACTGAAGCATCTCCAATGTTAAAAGCAAAAGATGAGCGTAAACCTCATGATAATTTTGCTGATGGTGTCAATGATGACGCTGACGAAGAGGCAAGTTCTGAGGAATCAGAAGATTAATTCAAATGACTAATCGAATGGTGCTCACGGGTATCGTGAATAAAACGTCTGTTCGAAAAGTAAGTCCAAGTGGTATTCCGCATTGCCAATTCTATCTTGATCATGTATCAGAGCAGATTGAAGCAGGATTTAAACGGAAGGTATGGTGTAATATCCCCGTTGTTATCAGTGGACAAATTGAATTAATTAACAGTATACAGAAAGGCAGTAAGATTTGTGTTCATGGCTTTATTAATTTGCATAAAAGGCAAAATAATATAAACCAACTTGTTTTACATGCTGACCATATTGAATTTTTAGGAGAGTAGCCACATGGCACGTTATTTCCGTCGTCGTAAATTCTGCCGTTTTACAGCAGAAGGCGTTCAAGAAATTGATTACAAAGATATTTCTACGTTAAAAAGTTTTATCACTGAAAGTGGTAAAATTGTCCCAAGCCGTATTACTGGTACATGCGCTAAATACCAACGTCAACTAGCTCGTGCTATCAAACGTGCTCGTTATTTAGCCCTATTACCTTATACTGACAATCAGTAATTAGCAACAAGAGGAATATATAATGCAAATTATTCTACTCGACAAAGTTGCTAACTTAGGCAGCTTAGGTGATCAGGTTAACGTTAAAGCAGGTTATGCTCGTAACTTCTTGGTTCCACAAGGAAAAGCAGTTCCAGCAACAAAACAAAATATCGAGTTTTTCGAAACTCGCCGTGCTGAATTAGAAGCTAAATTAGCAGACGTGCTTAAATTAGCTGAAGCAAGAGCCGCTCAAGTCGTCGCTTTAGGTAAAGTTACAATTGCCTCTAAAGCTGGTGATGAAGGTAAGCTTTTTGGTTCTATCGGTACTCGTGATATCGCTGATGCGATCAAAGCGAAAAATATTGATGTTGCTAAAAGTGAAGTGCGTTTACCAAATGGTGTATTACGTACACTTGGCGAACATGAAGTTTCACTACAACTTCATAGTGAAGTATTCGCGAAAATTATCGTGGATATCGTTGCTGAAGCTTAATCAGTTTCAACTTTTAATTAAAAACCCGCTAATGCGGGTTTTTTTATGCATTAAGATCCGGTAGCATAGCGTTTTATTCGGATCTTATATGAGGAAAAATGATGACAAAAGTTACTTTTGATACTATTCAATCACAAGCCAGTTATGGTATCGGTTTACAAATTGGCCAACAACTCCAAACGACCGGACTTAAAAATCTCGATTCAGCGGCGATTGCGGCTGGTATTAGCGATGTTTTAGCCGGTAATCCACCTACAGTGGCTTTAGATGTTTTACATCATGCACTGCGTGAAGTTCACGAAGCTGCAGCCAAAGATCGAGAAGAAGCCTCAAAAGCGACGATCCAAAAAAGTAAAGATTTCTTAAGCCAGAATCTCAGCAATGAAGGTGTGAAAAGTACCGAATCTGGCCTGCAATATAAAATCCTCGCACCCGGTGAAGGAGCACGTCCACAAGCCTCTGATCGCGTTCGCGTTCATTATACCGGCCGCCTTGTTGATGGTACGGTGTTTGATAGTTCAGTGGAACGAGGCATGCCAGCAGAGTTTCCGGTTAATGGTGTGATTCCTGGTTGGGTTGAGGCGCTGCAATTAATGTCCGTTGGTGCTAAATGGCAACTCTTTATTCCACAAGAGCTCGCTTATGGTGAGCGTGGTGCGGGTGCTGATATTCCGCCTTATAGCGCATTAATTTTTGATGTTGAACTTCTCGATATTCTTTAATCTTGAATTAATCTTCGGTAAAATGTGTAGTGTCTGACTACACGTTTTTTTATGGCTAAATGGTTGGTTTCACTCGATAACGATAAGCTCAGTTTATGAGTAATTGAGGGTGTTGGTATCAATATGTCGATATTTTTCAGTAGGTTATTTCTGCTTATTCATCATCATTTGATCAATATAAACTAAAACAGTGATATTTACAGCCTACGTTTGATAGTATAGCGATAATAAACAAGCATAATTAGTGATACTCGATTATCAGTATAACTGATTAGTGATTGGCTTTTTTTTTGATTACAATATTGACTATGATGCTATTACTGAGAGAGAGATGATGACAACAAATCCAGTTAGAATTGCGGTCGCCGGTTCAGGTGGTCGGATGGGACGACAATTAATTGAAGCAATACAGCATGCTGATGGTGTAGTTTTAACGGCTGCTTTTGAACGTTCAGGTTCTTCTTTGATTGGCAGCGATGCCGGCGAATTAGCCGGTATTGGTCAGATAGGTGTCTTGATTTCAGATAATTTATTACTAGCAAAAGATCATTTTGATATCTTTATCGATTTTACTCGCCCGGATGGGACGCTGGCGCATTTAACTTATTGTCAGCAGCATCGCAAAATGATGGTAATTGGTACAACCGGTTTTGATGAGTCAGGCAAACAGCGCATTAAACAAGCTGCGGCAGATATTGGTATTGTGTTTGCGGCTAATTTTAGTGTGGGTGTTAATTTATTATTGAAGCTGCTGGAAAAAGCCGCCACAGTGATGGGAGATTATACCGATATTGAAATTATAGAAGCTCATCATCGACATAAAGTGGATGCACCTTCAGGAACTGCACTGGCAATGGGGGAAGTGATTGCCGATACTTTAGGTCGTGATCTTGAGCAATGTGCCGTTTATTGCCGTGAAGGTCATACAGGGGAACGGCCACGTGACGCTATCGGTTTTGCTACGATTCGTGCCGGCGATATTGTCGGTGAGCATACGGCAATATTTGCCGATATGGGTGAGCGCGTTGAAATTAGCCATAAAGCGACCAGCAGAATGACTTTTGCCAATGGCGCCATTAGAGCTGCTGCTTGGCTTGCACGGCAACCTATCGGTCTTTATGATATGCGTGATGTATTAAGTTTAAATCGGGACTAAGCAGTTAAATTCGCAGTTAAATTCATTGATGCCGTTTTAGCTACTGTCACTGATTTTCGTTATGCTCGACAGATTGTAGCTGACTAACCCCACTAATAGCTTTTACATTAATGATGGTTTAATGGGTGATAGGACTGGCTATGATTACCGTTATGCGATTGATCATAGCAAAATAACACGAACGCTGCACTGGCAACCAAGTTATACGTTTGAACAAGGATTCATGCAAACCATGATCTGGTATATTGCTCATCCACTTTGGTGGCAGACGATTCTGGATAAATCCTATCTTAATGGTGCAGGCTCATCATGTACAAAAAGTAGATGATGAGCACTGTTTTAGATCACGCGTGAAAATTGCCGCTGTCTTGCCAGTCTTCTTAAATAAACATCGAAACACATACAAATATTACGAATCAGCAGATGTCCTTTAGCGGTCACAATCAGCTCATCTTGATTCATAATGATGAGATTATCCTGCTCGAATTGTGCCAATAACACTAAATCTTCGGTAAAATATTGCTCAAAATCCAGCTGATACTGCGTTTCGATGGTTTTTTTGTCTAATCTGAAATGGCAGATGAGTTGTTTAATGACATCGCGGCGAATAATGTCATCCAGGCTCATCGTAAAACCTTTCCACAAGGCATGTTGCTGCTCATTGACCGCTTGCGTATAGAGTTTCAGCTCTTTTTGGTTTTGTGCATAACTATCGCCTAACATGCTGATCGCAGAAACGCCAAGCCCAAGCAGATCATTATTACCTTGTGTCGTATAACCTTGAAAATTGCGATGTAAAATACCTTGTTCTTGCGCCAGTGCAAGTTCATCATTCGGTTTGGCAAAGTGATCCATACCAATAAAGCGATAGCCTACATGAGTCAGTGACTCAATCGTTTTTTCGAGAATTTCGAGTTTAACTTCAGCATTGGGTAGATCATCATCTTTAATTTTTCTTTGTGCGGCAAAACGATCGGGAAGATGGGCATAGTTAAATACGCTTAGACGATCAGGCGATAACTCAATGACTTTATTTAATGTATAGACAAAACTTTCCACAGTCTGCGTTGGCAAACCATAGATCAAATCGAGATTAATCGATTTAAAATGTTGCGCTCTGGCGCGTTGAATTAACGCTGAAATAAAGGCTTCATCTTGCTCACGATTAACCAGTTGCTGTACCTGCTTATTAAAGTCTTGAATACCAATACTTAATCGATTAAATCCCTCTTTTGCCAGATGATCGATAGTATCCAGCGTAATTTCACGCGGATCGACCTCGATCGACATTTCGGCATTATCAGCAAACTGAAAATGCGTTTTGAGCATCTGCATTAAACGACTAATTTCTTGATTATTCAGAAATGTTGGGGTACCGCCACCCCAATGAAGCTGGGTGACTGTGCGATGAGTAAATAGTTTACTCCGGCTAATGATCTCTTTTTCTAAAGTGTCTAAATACTGGGTGACTTTATGGGTTTGCCGCGTAATAATTTTATTGCAGCCACAAAAATAACAGAGTTTATGACAAAAAGGGATATGGACATAAAGCGAGAGATCTCTTTCTGGATACTTAGCTGCCGCCTGTTCAAATTCGGTTTCGGAAAACTGTTCACTAAATTCGAGTGCGGTTGGATAGGAGGTATAACGAGGTCCGGAGTAGTTATATTTTTTGATGAGTGAATTGTCCCATTCAACTTGATGAGGACGATGAGTTCTTAGCATGATGATTTCCGGTTAATATCTTAAATTATTACGTTTTCTGCGCGACACCTTGGGTGGAGAGGATGTCTTTTTTCTGATTTTTTTTAGTTTGCGTAGATAAAGTAGGGTAGAGATTAGTAGTCCCAAATACAACCCTATCATAACAAATATCAACATTATTATGATCTATTGCTTCAATAATTTCATGATATCATCTCTGCCGTTATCTTGCTCGTCATCATCACCTTCGTCATATTCATAACCGAGCATATCCATCAATATTTCAATACGTTCTAAGCTTTGGTCAACAAAAAGTTGCTCTGCTGCAGTTAACGTTTCACCTTCATCAATACGATCGAGTAACTGTTCTAATTTGGGATCATTTTCTAACTGCGCTAACTCTTTTTCTGGTGGTAAGTTGACTTTTTGTGCTTTTTCTACTTTTCTTGGCGTAGTTTGTGGTTGTTGTGCTGTCAAAGAGATAGGTTTTTTACTGCCAATTCGCGGATCATTTAAATTTGATGCGCCACGTGAGCCATTTTTACCCTCACTATCGTTTTGCTTGTTACCACTAGGTAAACCTTTATGCTTACGTTTTTTCTTTAAAAGACGGCCTTCATCATTAATTTCTTGACGGGTCTTTTTATGTTTGCAGGGGACTTTATATACCATGATATTCCAGATTATAAGATAGAGTGATAGATTGATGTATTATCATATTGAAATTTAGTATGAAATGTAACAGAAAGGCAAAAAAAAGTATAGATTGTTTGGAAAGTGCTTGCGATTTTATTCGGCAATTGGTAAAAAGAGCCGGTGAATCAATTAATGAACAACAAGTGAAGATGAAAGATGACAAATAATATCAGTCCTTATATGCAGTTTAGCCGTCAAGAGTGGGCCGCTTTGCGAAATGCTATCCCGATGACGCTGACGCAAGATGATTTGGCATCATTACAAGGCATTAATGAAGGTCTATCTGTCGAAGAGGTGAGTGATATCTATTTGCCGCTTTCACGTTTAATTAATTATTATATCACCGCAAATATTAGTCGACAGGCCGTATTAGGTCAGTTTTTGGGCAAAACACAGAAAGTGCCTTATGTTATTGGTATCGCAGGTTCTGTTGCGGTAGGAAAAAGTACTACTGCACGGGTTATGCAAGCGTTACTCACTCGCTGGCCAGAGCACCGTAAAGTGGCGTTAGTCACAACCGATGGTTTTTTATATCCTAATCGTGTGCTTGAATCACGGGGAATCATGAATAAAAAAGGGTTTCCACAATCTTATGATACCAAAAAATTGCTGAAATTCGTTGCCGATGTAAAATCAGGTCAGTCACATGTCGAAGCGCCGATCTATTCTCATCTGATTTATGATATCATAGATGATAATCAACTGATGATTGATTGCCCTGATATTCTTATCCTCGAAGGGTTGAATGTTTTACAAGGTACAGTTAATCATTCGCAGCAAAATAATCGCGTGTTTGTCTCTGATTATGTTGATTTTTCAATCTTTGTTGATGCAGATACTAATTTGTTACATCAGTGGTATGTGAATCGTTTTTTAAAATTTAGAGCGGGTGCATTTAGTGATCCAAACTCCTATTTTCATCACTATGCAAAGTTAACCGAAGAGGAAGCCATTAATATTGCCAACAATATCTGGCATGATATTAATGAGAAGAATTTAGTCGAAAATATTTTGCCAACCAGAGAGCGGGCAAATTTAATTTTGACTAAAGGCGAAGGCCATAAAATCAAAAACGTTTATTTACGTAAATAAAATAATATAAAACAACTAGGATGGAGTAAATATGACTAAGATATCAGTCAAGAAAGCCGTAGTACTTTTATCGGTATTATTACCGTTAAGTGCTTTTGCATCAGAACAAGGATTAACCTGTCAAAGTAAAATTAAAGCGATTCAAACGCAAATTGCCTATGCTAAGGCAAATAACAACACTGCAGAAACGATGGGTTTAAATACCGCGTTAGCTGATACCATCAGCAATTGCTCTGATTCAAGTCTTGAAAAAAAATATCAAGCTAAAGTAACAGAAAAAACTGCCAAAGTGGCTGAGCGTAAAGCTGACTTAGCGGAGGCGCAAGCTGAAGGTAAAGTGAATAAATTAGCAAAATTACAACGTAAAATAGACAGTGCTCAAGCTGAGTTAGATGAAGCGCAAGCACAATTAGATAGTTTTCATCAAACGTTAAAAGCCCAATAATCTAAGATATTTATCTGAAAGTAGCATGATATTGTGCTACTTTTCTTTCATTGAAGCGTAAACCGATTACGCCGTTTTATCTGTTTCAAATATCCGTAAAAAATGATCACAATAGTAGAATAACACATTATCATGATTGGATTACGAGCAAACCTTGATCAGATTGACCGTAAAAATGATGATTTTGCTTCAAGCAAGCATCTTGCATAATAAGCTGATATAGGATGATAAGTGTGATTAAACAATTTATACTATGCCTTTTTTTAACCTGTTTTAGTGTCGTCAGTTTGGCTAAACCAGCAGAAACGACTTGTCCTGTGGCATCAAATTTTGACATTATTATTGATACACAATCGGTAAGATTGATCGAGCAAAACAGCGAATTGAAAATTTTCCCCAATGGCAAAATGGCGTTAAATCAACGCAATGTTACCAGCGATCGCGTAATCCAACAAAAAGCAGCGGCGTTTCAGACCTATTTGCGAAAGGAGTTACCGGCTTTTTTACTGCTATCTGATCAACAGTTAGCGAATATTTATCAGGTATTCATTAGCGCTATTGATAAACGATTAGGTAATGATAGTCGATTAATCCAATATATTGATCGCTTAAATACTCGCCTGAAAGCGATATTAGATGCCGCTATTTATCATCAGGATGAGCAACTCATTTTTAATCATCAAAAGTTTAATGCGATTAAACATGATGGTGAAGATATTGCTAAAAGAATTTTTACCACGGCAACGCTAGATAGTCTTATCCATTTTAATATCTTTAAAAATTATTCAGCAATCAAGACGATTGCGGGCGAAGAGTGGAAAGCACAAAAACCAGCACTGAAAATCTTTAATCAGCAAGTTTGTGACTTAATGGCGGACATTAATACGCAATATAATCTGCTGCGTGCGGAGATTGATTAATCTATATTGACTGATTTACTGACAGATTAATCAATTTCAGCACATCCGCAGGTAGTATCAACTTTTTGCTGTAAAGACGCAGAATGAATGAGGTTTCTTATCCCTAGTCGTGAATGATATAATATTGGTGAGAGATACCTGTGTGGTTAATGATATTCGATGAGTAAGAGGTGAATTGTTACAATGGCAGCAAAAATTATTGATGGTAAAGCACTCGCGCAGCAGGTTCGCGATGAAGTGAAACAAAAAATAGAACAACGGCTCGAGCGGGGATTACGTGCGCCAGGTTTAGCGGTTATTCAGGTTGGTGCCGATCCGGCTTCCAATATTTATGTGAGAAATAAGCGTAAAGCGTGTGAAGAAGTTGGACTTATCTCTTTTGCCTATGACTTCGAATCCTCAACTACTGAGGCATTGCTGAAGTTGATTTCAGAACTTAATCATAATCCCGCAGTCGATGGTATTTTAGTGCAGCTCCCTTTACCGGATAATATTGATAAAACCAAAGTGTTGGAGCATATTCATCCAAGTAAAGATGTCGATGGTTTTCATCCTTATAATATCGGTCATCTTTGTCAACGCGATCCTAAGCTGCGTCCTTGTACGCCTTATGGGATTGTCACGATGCTAGAGTCGACGGGCATTGCGTTATCAGGATTGAATGCAACGGTTGTCGGCGCATCTAATATTGTTGGGCGACCGATGGCAATGGAGCTATTATTATTGGGCTGCACGACAACTGTCACCCATAGTCGTACGGTTGATCTCGCCGCACATGTCGCGAGAGCAGATATTGTTGTTGCTGGCGTTGGTATCCCGGGCTTTGTGAAAGGTGAGTGGATAAAACCAGGGGCGATTGTGATTGATGTTGGGATTAATCGATTAGCATCGGGTAAAGTCGTTGGTGATGTCGAATTTGAATCGGCCGCCGAGCGTGCCGGTTGGATTACCCCCGTACCCGGTGGTGTGGGGCCGATGACGGTGGCAACACTGATTCGTAATACGCTCGAGGCATGTGAACAGCATTGTCATTAATTTAAGTACCGGTTATTAACAGTCATGGTGATCACTTTGTGTGGCATTCATGATTTTATTATTCATTTTTTCATTATCAATAGAGGAACAACATGATTATTTTTCATACTAACAAAGGTGATATTAAAATTGAGACATTTGATGATAAAGCGCCTGAAACTGCAAAAAACTTTGTTGAATATTGCAAAGAGGGTTTTTATGACAATACGATCTTTCACCGTGTCATCAATGGTTTTATGATTCAAGGTGGCGGCTTTGAACCGGGTATGAAACAGAAAAAGACCAAAGCACCAATTAAAAATGAAGCGGCTAATGGTCTGAAAAATGACCGTGGTACATTATCAATGGCGCGTACTAACGATCCACACTCAGCAACGGCGCAGTTTTTTATTAATGTTGTTGATAATGATTTTTTAAATTATCGTTCATCTGACATGAATGGCTTCGGTTATTGTGTATTTGCTAAAGTCGTTGACGGGATGGATGTGGTTGATACGATTAAAGGCGTTAAAACCGGTAATCATGGTATGCATGGTGATGTGCCTGTTCAAGATGTTGTCATTGAACGTGTTACCGTTGAGTAATTAAATTATTATGCTGCGTTACTTTGTTGCTGATATTCATCTCAGTGATAAACAGCCGGAGATCTCGGTATCATTTATCCGCTTTCTTCAGCAGTTGCCTAATTATAGTGAACTCTATATTTTAGGTGACCTGTTTGATGCTTGGGTCGGTGATGATATTCAGACTGAGCTACATAATGATATTGCTCATCAGTTAAAATCACTATCGCGACGCGGAATTCGGACCTTCTTTATTCAGGGTAATCGTGATTTTTTGCTCAGAAAGTCATATGCTAAAAAATGTGCAATGACGATACTGCCGGAAATCTACGTGCTCAAGCAAGGGGATAAAAATATCTTAATCCTTCATGGTGATCAGCTATGTACTGATGATGCTGCGTATCAGCGTTTTCGGCGTATTGTGCATAACCGTTTATGGCAGAACTGCTTTTTACTGTTACCTGCTATTTTTCGCCAATATATTGCTCGTCGTTTACGTAATCGAAGTCGTGAACGTAATTCACAAAAGGCTGATGATGTGATGGATGTGAATGCCCAAGCCGTCAATGATATCATGACTAAATATCGGGCCGATATCTTGATTCATGGGCATACTCATCGACCAGCAAGCTATCAGTTTGAATATCAAGGTAAACAACTGCAGCGCTTTGTGCTGGGTGCCTGGCATGATAATGGTGACTATGTGGTTGCCGGCGAACGTTTGGCATTGGTGACATTAGAGACTGATTGTTCTGAATGATGTGGTTGTCTTCGCTGGGTGTTGAGTTAAAAAGCCATCTTGATAGATGGCTTTTTTATCGCTGTTTTATGTCTAATTACGATTATAAGAAAGAGCGATAAGGTAGTTCAGGTTCGTCGGTGAAGATATCTCTGAATCCACGATAATGCTGATAATGCATTCTACCTTTATCATCCGGATAGGTATATCTACCGCCTACTTGCCAAAAGAAGGGGGCGAACTGATATTGTAAACGGTCTCGTTTCATATCCCACAACACCTCTATTTCACGTGGATCGCTCTGGAAATTAGCCCAAATATCATGATGGAACGGAATAACTACTTGGGTATTCAATGATTCTGCTGCGCGTAGGATGTCAGCTGAGGTCATCTTATCGGTAACACCGCGCGGATTTTCACCATAAGAGAGTAAGGCAACATCAATTTTATGGTCATTACCATGTTTAGCATAATAGTTCGAATAGTGGGAGTCGCCAGAGTGATACAGCGCGCCGCCGGTGGTTTCAAACAGATAGTTGACTGCGCGATCATCCATGCCATCGAGAATGCTCTTATCGGTTGATGAAGTCCCTTCTGGTAGGGTGACGAGTGAGGTACGATCAAACGAATCGAGTACTTTGATGGTAATATCACCGATTTGAATGACATCGCCTACTTTGGCGGTGATACAACGTTCAGCCGGCACGCCCCATTTTTGCCATAGTTTTACGCAGGCTTTGGGTCCAATAAACTTCACTTTATCGCTACAATTTTGGATCACTGCCGCCGCCACATTGACATCAATATGATCGGCGTGATCATGTGTTGCCATCACCGCGTCAATCTCTTTAATACCAAATGGATCTAAGACGAAAGGGCTGGTTCTTAAATTAGGCTGTAATTCACGCACGCCACCCATTCGCATCATTTGATGCTGGTTTTTCATGAACGGATTACCATGAGTCTGTTTCCCGGTACCACACCAAAAATCAACGGAAATATTGGTATTACCAGCTGATTTTAACCAAATGCCGGTACAACCCAGCCACCACATCGTGAAGGTGTTGGATTTCACTTTCGTGCTTACGATCTCTTCATTTAACCAGGTGCCCCACTCTGGAAAGGTGCTTAAAATCCAAGATTCTCGGGTAATTTCATTTATTTTGCTCATCGTAATATCCTTTTTTATGTGTGATCAAACCAAAATGACTTCAACTCCTTGATGTTTGATTGCTTCTATCACCGCTTTATCGGCTTGCTTGCCGGTGATCAAAACATCAATTTTAGATACAGGACAAAACAGCATGCCTGCATCGACCTTCATACTAATTTTTGAACTATCGACAACCACCACTAATTTTTCTGTTTTATCGAGCATTTGTTGTTCAGAAACGGCGGTTAAGATTTCGGTTTTATATAATCCTGTCGGCGTCAACGCTTTGCCACTGGTAAACATCCATTTACCGCCATAAGCGTTAGCAATATTGCCGATCGGGTTGATGATAATATTTTGTGATTTATTATATAACCCGCCCATGATAATGACATTTTCATGGTTATTTTCAATCAGATAACTTGCCAAGGGAAAGTAGTTGGTGATAATCGAAATATTTTTACCGCACAGTTCCCGGCCTAATAAAAAAGCAGTCGAACCACAGTTAATAATAATATTTTCGCCATCATGACAGAGTTTGGCCGCTCTTAATGCAATACGGGCTTTTTCGTGATAATTATCCGTATTGGTGATATCAAGCGGTGCCCAAATGGGTTTTTTTTCTTCTACTTTCATAATGCCGTTACGAACTTTTTTTACTCGGCAGTCTTGATCTAATTTACTAATATCTCGTCTAGCGGTAGCTGGCGAGATAGCAAAATGGCAGACTAATTCGGTCACTTTGACCATGCCTTTATTATTCACTAAAGCAACAATTTCATTATGTCGGGTTATTTCATTCATCCTGATACTCCGTGTGACATCTTGCGCAATGAAATCAAAACTAATCATTTTATGATTGGTTTTGATGTTAATTTTCATTTTTAATCTTGTCAATATAAATTCAAATAAATAATTTTCCATTAAGATGAATTTGATTAATTATCAATGGTTTGGGTTGATTTGTTTATGGTTGTTTCATCCTTGTTAATTATTTTGTGATAGGCGTCACAGTTATTTTTTTTAATTAAATAGAAAGGTGATCTGCTTCAAATTAATCATTAATAATCATTCTTTGATTTATTTTGATTTTGTATGATGCTTAAAAATCAAATACACCTATTTTCATCATGGCTTTAGATGTGAGCAAAAAACCTGATTAAGGTGGTTTATCAAAAGTCTGAGAATCTTACTGGTTTAGTATTTAATATAGCCGTAATTAACGAGAGGGATATATGGAAGTCATCTATAACGCATTTTATATCTTTTATAGTCAAGTGATGACAAAGGCGCCTTTGTTATTAGGACTGGTTACCTGTTTAGGTTACTGTTTGCTACGTAAGGATATTACGACCGTATTGAAGGGAACCATCAAAACGATTGTTGGCTTTATGTTACTCCAAGTCGGCTCAACTGTACTTGTTTCAACCTTTAAACCGGTCATTGAAAAACTCTCTGAATATCATCACATTAGTGGCTCAATTATTGATGCTTACGCCTCGATGGTCGCTGTTGAAAATAATATGGGTGAGTATTACTCCTGGGTTGGATATGCCGTACTGCTTGCACTAGCGCTCAATATTTTACTGGTGGTATTTCGCCGTATAACCGGTATTCGGACGATTATGTTAACTGGCCACATCATGTTTCAACAGGTGGGCTTAATCGCGCTATTCTATTTTTTATTCGGCTATTCGATGTGGGAGACGATTATTTATTCCGCTATTATCACTGCGTTATATTGGGGAATCTTTTCAAATATCATGTTTAAGCCAACGCAGGCGGTGACCGGCGGGGCTGGTTTCTCGATTGGCCATCAGCAACAACTCGCCTCCTGGATAGCGGTTAAAGTTGCCCCGAAGTTGGGAAATAAAGCTGAGTCAGTCGATAATTTAAAATTGCCTAAATGGTTACATATTTTTCACGATAGTATTGCCGCGACAACGATTGTTATGACGCTATTTTTTGGCATCATTTTGCTCTCATTTGGTTTAGATAATTTACAAACCATGGCCGGTTCAACCCATTGGACGATTTATATTTTTGAGACGGGACTTAAATTTGCTGTCGCGATACAGATTATTGTTACCGGCGTAAGAATGTTTGTGGCCGAACTCTCCGAAGCTTTTAAAGGGATTTCCGAGCATTTGATTCCTAATGCTGTCTTAGCTATCGATTGTGCGGCAATTTATGCCTTTTCACCGAATGCGATGGTATTTGGGTTTATCTGGGGCGCACTTGGACAGTTTGTGGCACTAGGATTGTTACTGATTTTTAAATCGCCAATTATGATTATTCCTGGTTTTATTCCGATGTTCTTCTCCAATGCGACCATTGGTGTTTTTGCCAATCATTTTGGTGGCTGGAAAGCGGTGATGAAAATCTGTTTTGTCATGGGCATTATTGAAGTATTAGGCTCTGCTTGGGTCATTCATATTTTTGCCGAGAATAATACGCCTATCGATGCCTGGATGGGCATGGCTGACTGGTCAATCTTATTCCCGCCAGTTTTACAAGGTTTGTCGGCTTCTCATCTGTTTATCTATCTCTTAATCGCATTATCACTGGTCTATATGTTCTTCGCGGCTAAGCAGCTACGTGTAGAAGAAGCCGCGATGGTTGCTGAGCCTGAGGATAATAACCCGCATCAGGATGTTGATCTTGATGTGGTTGAAAAAATGGCTGAAGTCGCCGTTGCTGAAGGCTATCCAGTGCGTATTTTAGCGGTCTGTGGTAGTGGTCAGGGCTCCTCTATGATGATGAAAATGAAAATTGCTAATTATCTCGATAAGAAAGGCATCAAAAACATCATGGATTCCTGTGCGGTGACTGACTACAAATCTCGTCTGCCTAATGTGGATATTATTGTGGCTTCTAAACATCTTATCCATGAAATAGAAGTGAATAATGGCCAGTATGCCTTAGGCGTACAGAATATGCTTAACCCTGCGACATTTGGTGATGAACTGATCGAACTGATTAACAAAATATCTGATCGTTAACGTATTAAAATTGAAAAGGAACATGATATGGCATTTAAACAGTCCTTAATGGAAAATGATTCAATTTTACTCAAGGCCAAAGCTGAAAACTGGCAATCGGCGATAAAATTAGGCACCGATATGTTAGTTAGTTCTGGGGCTATCACACCGCATTACTACGATGCGATTATTCACTGTGTTGAAAAAATGGGGCCTTATATCATTATTGCGCCCAACTTTGCTATGCCGCATGCGCGGCCTGAAGATGGCGTAAACAGAACCGCATTTGCCTTAGTCACTCTGGATAAACCGATCTATTTTGAGGGTGAAGATGAACCGGTTGATGTGCTGGTCACCTTAGCCGGTAGCACTTCAGATCAGCATATGGAGGGCTTAATGGAAGTCATTTCCATTTTAGAGAGTGAAGAGAGTGAGACCGGTGTCGATCTGAATAAATTCAGACAGTGCCACTGTAAAGAAGATATTTATGCCGTCATTGATCAAACGCTGGGAGCCTGATTATGTTTCAAACCTTAAAAACGCGAGTGCTAGCCGCTAATCTGGCGCTGCCTCGTTATGGACTGGTGACATTTACCTGGGGAAATGTCTCGGAGATAGACAGAGAAAGAGGCGTAATAGCGATCAAACCATCTGGTGTTGAATATGAGGATATGCAGTTAGCCGATATTGTGGTGCTTGATCTTAATGGTAATGTCATTGAAGGGGAGCTGAATCCCTCTAGTGATACCGCAACTCATCTGGCCTTATATCGCGCCTTTGATTCGATTGGGGGCATTGTTCACACTCACTCTCGTCACGCCACGGTATGGGCTCAGGCCAGTATGGATATTCCGGCTTTAGGGACGACTCACGCCGACTATTTTTATGGTGATATACCTTGTACGCGCCCATTACATGAAGCCGAGATTAGTCAAGATTATGAGGAAAATACCGGCTTAGTGATTATTGAAGAGTTTATGCGCCGCCAGCTTGATCCGGTTGCGATGCCTGGTGTTGTGGTATCTGGACATGCGCCATTTTGTTGGGGGAAAAGTGCACTGGATGCGGTGCACAATGCGGTGGTGCTTGAGGAGGTCGCATTAATGGCATTTGATACCCGTCAGCTTAATCAAGAGATCAAAATTCAACCAGCTTTATCCAATAAACACTATTTTCGTAAGCATGGTGAAAATGCTTACTACGGACAGAAATAAAAGGAGTTCACTATGACGCAACCGATGTTACAAATTGCTTTAGATCAAACAGATTTAGCTACTGCGCTTGAGGTGGCTAACAACGTGCAAAGTTATGTCGATATTATAGAGATTGGTACGATTCTAGCTTTTGCCGAAGGGATGAATGCGGTTAAACAGATTAAAAAAAATCATCCTGACCATATCATTGTCTGTGATCTAAAAACCACCGATGGGGGAGCAATTTTAGCCAAAATGGCTTTTAGTGCTGGCGCCAATTGGTTAACGGTCTCAGCTGCTGCACATATTGCCACTATCGCGGCTTGTAAGAAAGTCGCTGATGAGTATCACGGTGAAATACAGATTGAAATTTATGGTAACTGGACATTTGAAGATGCGAAAGCGTGGCGAGAACTGGGGATTAAACAAGCTATTTATCACCGTTCACGGGATGCCGAACTGGCTGGCGTGGGGTGGACTGCAGAAGATTTGCAAAAAATGAAAAAGTTGTCCGATCTGGGTCTTGAACTATCGATTACCGGCGGCATTGTGCCGGAAGATGTGCATCTGTTTGCCGAAATTAAGGCGAAAGCCTTTATCGCGGGACGAGCATTAACCGGTGATAAAGGCAAAACCACTGCTGAGGCACTACGAAAGCAAATTAATCGTTATTGGTCTTAAACGCATCGCAACAGGTCAGGCATGACAATTGTGTGGTGCCTGTTTATTATCGATATGATTAGTATCTATAGTGGGTAGAGTTATGTATAAAACCAAACAAACGCCTCGATTAGGCATTTATGAAAAAGCCATACCCAATATCTACACCTGGCCGGAAAAACTACAAACCGCACAAAGCTTAGGTTTTGATTTTATTGAGATCTCTATCGATGAATCGGCTGAACGTCAGGAAAGACTGGATTGGTCAGAGAAAGAGATTTATGCGTTACGTCATCTGTGTGAACAATATCAGCTCCCGCTACATTCGATGTGTTTAAGTGCGCATCGAAAATATCCGTTTGGCTCGGCGGATGCCGCGATAAGGTTAAAAGCACAGGAGATCATGAATAAAGCCATTGAATTTGCTTATAAATCGGGTATTCGGGTGATTCAGTTAGCTGGATACGATGTCTATTATGAACCAGCTAATGAGCAAACACATCTTCGTTTTATTGAAGGTATGCAGTGGGCTGCAAAGCAAGCTGAGCGAGCTGGTGTGATGCTGGCAGTAGAAATTATGGATACGGATTACCTTAATGCGCTCAGTAAGTTTGAAATTCTTAAACGAGAAGTCAATTCCGCTTATTTTATGGCTTATCCTGATGTTGGTAATATCAATGGTTGGAACTACGATACGTGTACTGAATTAAGGTTAAGTCGCGATCATATCGTCCAGATTCATCTCAAAGATACCTTTAAAGTCAAACCTAATTATGCGGGCCAGTTTCGCGATTTAGTGATCGGCGAAGGTGAGGTTGACTTTACGGCGATATTTAAAACGCTGAAAGCCATCCATTACACGGCACCTATGGTGATTGAAATGTGGGCGCAAGACGATAAGTGGCGTCAAAATATTATCACTGCAAAAACGGTTTTACAAAGCGCGGCTAAACAAGCCGACTTCCCACTCCTCTGATTAATCTCACAGACTGATAGGATAAAGAGACTTTATTCATTCAGTCTTTGTTCTTTTTAGCGATATCCCCAACATGCTAACGGTATCTTTTAATCCCGATAAGTGTGATTTAACTATTTAATTTTTAATGTGTTTTATTTGATGCTATATTGCTCAAATAACGCTGAAAGATTAAACATGACGATTTTGGCTAAACACGGCTATTTTACCCAAGCATCGCGTAACGGCACCAGCGGTGTTGTTATTATTAAGGCGACTAATTCAGTTGATTAGTTGCAAATTGCTCACACTGTAAAGAGGTACTAAATATGTCTGCTCCTGTATCATCAATCAAAACCCTCAATCCGACCACAAACAAGATTGAAAAAGTCTTTAAAGAGATGACTGATAGTCAATTAGACCATATTTTAGCTGCTGCCGATCAAGCTTTTTTATCCTGGAAGACGACATCAATTGCAACAAGGGCGCAATTACTGCATAACGTTGCCAAGATTATGCGCACGCGTAAGCAGGCGCTGGCACGATTATGCACTGTTGAGATGGGTAAGCTGGTTGCCGAAGGCATTGCTGAAGTTGAGTTATGTGCCGATATCTTTGATTACTATGCGGATAATGGTGCGCAGTTGCTAGCCGATCGGCAGTTAACTGTGAAGCAGGGTAAAGCCTTTTTAAGTTATGAACCACTTGGTGTGTTATTGACCGTGCAACCCTGGAATTTTCCTTTTTATCAAATCACCCGAACGGCCGCAGCCAATTTAATGGGCGGCAATACCGTGGTTTTAAAGCATGCTTCGAATGTGCCTCAGTGCGCAGAGATGATGGAGAAAATCTTTATCGAAGCAGGCGCACCCAAAGGTGTTTACAGTAATCTATTTGTGTCAGGTAGCCGAGTTTCTCAGTTAGTTGCCAGTCCCTATGTAAAGGCGGTCTCACTCACCGGGAGTGCACCGGCGGGTTCGAGTTATGCCGCAGCAGCAGGTAAAGTCATCAAGAAATCTACGCTGGAACTGGGCGGCAGTGATGCCTTTATTGTTTTAGCCGATGCCAATATTGAACAAGCGGTGAATATGGCCGCCTTCGGACGTTTATGGAATGCCGGCCAGGTCTGTATTTCACCTAAACGTATTATTGTTTTAGAGAGCGTTGCCGATGAGTTTATTCGCCGTGCAACCGATATCTATAAGCAGATTGTGATTGGTGATCCGCTTGAGGCTAAAACGCAGCTTGCACCACTGAGCACTGAAAAGGGATTGGTAGATGTGCTTAAGCAGGTTGAGACCACGGTTAAGCAGGGGGCGAGATTAGTTTATGGTGGTCATCGTCTCGACCGTGAAGGCTTTTTTATGCAGCCGACTATCCTAACCGATATTAAGCCGGGCATGTTAGCCTACGCCGATGAGATCTTTGGTCCTGTTCTGTGTATCTATGCAGTCAAAAATATTGAAGAGGCGATTAAACTGGCTAACGATACAGAGTTTGGCTTAGGCGGGACAGTATTTGGTAATAATACTGATGAAGCTGTTAAGATAGCACGTCAAATGGTGACCGGTATGGTATATATTAACCATATTACCGGGATTTCACCTGAGCTACCGTTTGGCGGAACTAAGCAGTCTGGTTATGGTCGAGAACAAGCCGATGCAGGATTCTACGAATTTTTAAACGCAAAATTAATTCGAATTACCACACCAGAGAGTGCCTATTAATGAACTAATCATTAGGGCATTATTCATCTGTTTAAAATAGCGTGATTCTTCTACATCAGCTGCTGTTTAGCCATTTTTGAATCGTATACAACTGGGTTTAAATCAGCGTCTGGATATAGCTGAGTAGTGCCTGAGCCGAGTAATCGCCCTGATATTTTTTCCCATTAATGTAGATAGATGGGGTGCCATTGACGCCACTACGTAAGCCACTCTCAATATCACTGTCAATTTTTTTTATCAAAGCGGTGTTTTGAAAGTCAGCACTAAACTGCTTTTTCGTCACGCCGAGTTGCTTGGCGTACTGCATGAGTGAATTATCGTCAAGATGTTGCTGATTTTCATAAAGCAGATCATGCATTGGCCAAAATTGCTGGTGTTTAGCCATCAGCTCTGCAGATATGGCTGCATCTAGCGCATTGGGATGCATATCGAGTGGAAAATTTCTAAAAATAAATTTAAGTTTGTCGCCCAGTTCTACTTGTAACGATTTGACCGTATAGTGAAAATCCCGGCAGTATGGACATTGATAATCACCATATTCAACTAATTCTATCGTTGCTTGCGGATTGCCTTGTATATGATCATTGGCTGACACAGTCGGTTTTAATGGCATACACTCACTCCTTATTTAATTGTTCTAAGGCATCAATGACACCATCAACGCCAGGGTTAATGCCATCAGCAGATAACGCACTCCAACGAATAGTGCCTGTTTCATCGATAAGATAAAGCGATCTTTTACTGTGGCCCTCAGTGGTATGATAACTTTCATAGCGTCTGGAGACCTCACCTTTAGGTTCAAAATCGGCAAGTAAAGGGAAGTTTAGATGGTGTTTTTCGGCAAATACTATATGAGAGGATACACTGTCAACCGAGATAGCGACGACGGTAGCATTATTTTTGGCAAATAATTTGAGTGAGGCATTAAAGATTGAAAGTTCGTCGGAACAGACACTACTCCAGTCTGCGGGATAAAAAACCAGAATGACTTTTTGACTAGCGAACTGACTGAGAGATATCGGTTTATTTAAGTTTGATTGCAGCGTAAATTCAGGTGCTTGAGTGCCAGTTTTTAACATATTAACATCCTTATTCATATGAACGAAATGAGAATATCACAATCAATAAATCAGACAAATTTGACAATATTGCCCAATTGTTGAGGAAAAAATCAGCTTAAATACTTCATTGTATGTTGTTTTCTTATTGAAATACAAAGACATTATTTTAAATAAATTGAAATGACAAAGTCTGATATTCTCAATCGGCGATTCAACAGGATATTGAACCAAGTGATTTATAGCCACTCCTTGAGATATGGACTCTCTAAAATAGTGGCCGTTTCACCATAATCAATTAACTGGCCCTGCTCAAAGATGGCAATATGCTGGGCAATCTGCCTGGTTTCATTAATATTGTGCGTCACGTAAAGCATGGGAACATCGAGTTCTGCGACTAGCTGTTTAATATAGATTAACAGTTCTTTTTTACGTGGCATATCGAGTGCAGACAGGGGTTCATCAAGTAATAATAGTTGCGGATCACTTAATATCGCTCGACCAATTGATATGCGCTGTTTTTCGCCACCAGAGAGCATCGCCGGATAACGATTTAATAAATGCCGGATATTGAGAACATCAATAATTTCATCAAAGCGCTTTTGTCCATTACTTGCCATTCCATAGGTAAGATTTTTTAAGACTGAGTAGTGTGGGAATAGTAACGCTTCCTGAAACACAGTACCGATATGACGTTTTTCTGGTGGTACAAAAAACTGATGACTACTATCAACTAGTGTCTGGCCATTTAAACTGATAGAGCCAGAATCAGGCTTAATTAAGCCGTTGATCAAATTAATTAAGGTTGATTTGCCAGAGCCGGATACGCCTAAAATGGCCGTAATACCTTCACACACAAAATCATGTTCAAGATGGAAGGTGAAATGGGGCAATTTTTTATTGAGTTTGAGTGAGAGCATAATTATCCTGCAAGCTTGCGTTTGTGCCAACGCATTAGCCACTCGGAGGCGAGTAAGGCAATGATCGACATTATGACTGCAATGATACACAGACGCATGGCTTGATATTCACCGCCGACAGTCTCTATTAGTGTGTACATGGCTAACGGCAGTGTCCGCGTCTCGCCGGGAATATTCGAGACAAACGTGATGGTTGCACCAAATTCACCCAGCGATCGCGCAAAACCGAGTACTAACCCCATTAAAATACCCGGAAAGGCTAATGGTAGGGTAATCGTTATAAAGACCCGTAAACGGCTAGCACCGAGCGTGCGGGCGACGTGCTCCAGACGCTGATCGATGGATTCAATGGCTAAGCGAATCGAACGAACCATTAACGGAAAGGCGACGACCGCCGAGGCCAAAGCGGCACCTTTCCAGTTGAAGCTAAAGCTAATATCAAAATAAGTATAAAGCCATTTACCGATCAGCCCTTTTTTGCTCATGGTCAGTAATAGTAGATAACCTAATACCACGGGCGGTAAGACTAACGGTAAATGGATAAAACTATCGAGCAGGGATTTGCCCATAAACTGAAAGCGCGCCAGAATCCAGGCCACTAAAATGCCCAGCGGCAGACTAAAGATGATGGCTGCCGCAGCAACTTTAATGCTGAGATAAAGGACTTGCAGTTCATACGCAGTGAGTATCATAGCGTGACAAATCCATATTTTTCGAATACCGCTTTGGCTTGTGGACTTTTTAGAAAAGTGTAAAAGGCCTGACTTGGTGCTGAATCATTTAATAGGCTAATAGGGTATTCGATGGCATCAAAGCTGTCAGCCGGAAACTCACCGACGATTTTCACTTTATTGCTGACTTGTGCATCTGTACTGTAGACAATGCCCAATGGGGCTTCATCCATTTCAACTAACATCAGCGCAGCACGGACATTGTTTGCTCGAGCAAGCTGGGATTCTAATCGACTATAAGCACCTAGATGGGTTAATGAGGCTTTGGCGTAAACACCCGCCGGCACATGATCAGGATCACCAACAGCCAAATGTGAACCAGCAGGTAATAAAGTTGACCAGTCAGTATGTTGATCAATGATAACGTTATTGATTGGTGAGGTTTTTGGGGCAATCAGCACTAAGGTATTTTTCAGTAAGGTCTCTTTATTTTTAGCCAGATTACGGTCTAACAAATAATCCATCCACTGTTGATCAGCTGACATGAAAATATCGGCCGGAGCGCCTTGTTCTATTTGCCTTGCTAAGGCAGAGGAAGAGGCGAAAGAGAAGACAATATCGGTATCTGGATGACTTTGCCGATAAAGCTGGCTAATATTTTCCATGACATCGGTGAGGGAGGCCGCGGCAAAAACGGTAATTTTTTCTGCTGCATTGACGGTAAAACAGCATAACATCATTATGAGAGGAATTATTTTTTTCATGATCATCTCTTTATCGTTATATAAAAAATAATATAGCGATAATATCAGATACCGAGTCATTCGTATAGTGATGCTCGATTTTCTGTTCAAAAAATCACTGTTTCAACCAGTGTTTAGCGCTATATTTTATCTTGTTATCGTTGATTTTAAATCAATTTATTCTGGTCTTCCCTTTCGTTATAAACCACTTATTTCTGCTAAAATTATGGTATAATCACAGCAGAAATAAGCCCGCCACATTGATGCAAACGTTAGGTGTTATGATGCTAGAAGCAGAGATTTTACTGACCTTAAAATTAAAACAGCAGTTATTTACCGATACACGTCGCATCGCATTACTTAAGCAGATCAAAATCACTGGCTCATTAAGCCAGGCGGCTAAAATGGTGGGTATCAGTTATAAAACGGCTTGGGATGCGGTACATCAAATGAATACCTTATCACCCAAACTGATGGTTGAAGCCTCGATTGGTGGTAAAGGCGGCGGCGGCGCGAAATTGAGTCGGTATGCGCAGCGCTTTATTCAGTTATATGATTTATTAACCACACTTGAATATCGTGCTTTTAAAACATTGAATGATGATGATGCACCTTTGGATAACCTGTTAGCTGCAACCGCAAAGCTGTCAGTGCAGACAAGTGCACGGAATCAGCTTTATGGTACGATTATTCAGTTACCTGATGCCGCATTATCAGGTGCAGTTAAGGTGCTGTTAGAGGATGGACGAACCAGATTGACGGTTAATATGACGCAAGGCAGTATCAAACGACTTGATTTGGCAGAAAACAAAGCCGTGATCCTCTTGATAAAAGCACCTAACGTCACCATATCAAAGCAGGTACAGACTGATAGTGATAACCAGTTTACCGCAACTATCTCTAATGTGATGAGCGATGCTTTATGGCATGAGATCGAGCTACAACTGCCATCTGGTTTAATCATCTGTGCGACTTTATCGGCAGCGCAATTTCTTCGCCAGTTATATGAAAAGGGTGATATTGTCAGCGTATCAGTTAATCCGGAAAATATTATTTTAGCCACATTGGTATAATTTCACTTGGATGTTTTAAGACGGCATACTGTTTTTACGTACAATTAAAATAATAACAGGAGAATTTATGTTAACGATCTCTCAAGGCCGATATCGCATCAGTGATTTTCGACTATTTTCTATACCTGAATTATGCATTGAACCTCGTCAGAGTTGGGCTTTTGTCGGCAGTAATGGGAGTGGTAAATCGGTGCTCGCGCGCGTGATTGCCGGCGCAGTATCAGAACAATCCGGTGAGCATAACAATCGCTTTGCAAAGGTGGCTCGATTATCGTTAGAACAGTTGCAAAAACTGGTTGATGAAGAGTGGAACCGAAACAATACCGATCTGCTAAGTGCCGATGAAGACGATATCGGCAGAACAACCGCACAAATTATTCAGGCGCAGGTCAGTGATGCTGATAGATGCGAGGCGCTGGCGCAACAATTTGGTATTGCACATTTACTTGAGCGGCGCTTTAAATATCTTTCAACCGGTGAGACGCGCAAAACATTATTATGTCAGGTATTGATGTCAAAACCTGATTTACTGGTGCTCGATGAACCCTTTGATGGGCTTGATGTTCTTTCTCGTCAGCAGCTGGCAAAAACCTTAGCTGCGTTATCGGCACAAGGGATGACATTGGTTTTGGTGTTAAATCGTTTTGATGATATTCCCGATTTTATTGACCATGTTGGTGTTTTAGTCGAGTGTGAATTAGTTAAACAAGGGCCTAAAGCAGCCATGTTACAAGATGAGATGATTAAACAGTTTACTAATCTGGAACATCTTGCTCACTTTACCTTACCACCGTCAGATGACGATCTGATTGTGCTAGATGCCAACGTGCCACGGATTAAGCTGAATAATGGTTACGTGCACTATAATGACAAAGCCATCATCAATGGCTTAACCTGGCAGGTTAATGCCGGTGAACATTGGCAGATTATTGGCCCAAATGGGGCGGGTAAATCCACCTTACTTAGTTTAATTACCGGTGATCATCCGCAGGGATATAGCAATGATTTAAGTCTGTTTGGACGTCAGCGCGGCTCAGGGGAGACCATTTGGGATATCAAAAAACATATTGGCTATGTCAGTAGTAGCCTGCATTTAGATTATCGTGTCAGCAGTAGTGTACGCAATGTGCTGATTTCTGGTTATTTTGACTCAATCGGTGTGTATAACGCTATCAGTGATAAACAGTTAAAGCTGGCTAACGAGTGGCTAATTTTGTTGAATCTACTTGATAAAGCTGATCAACCGTTCCATTCGTTATCCTGGGGACAGCAGCGGCTGATTTTGATCGCGCGTGCATTGGTGAAGCATCCGATCTTATTGATCCTTGATGAACCTCTGCAAGGATTGGATCAATTAAATCGAGAATTAGTTAAACGCTGGATAGATCGCTTAATTGAAGAGGGGCACAGCCAGTTACTCTTTGTCTCTCATCACGCCGAAGATGCACCAAATTGCATCAGCCACTGCTTAACATTTGTTAGTCAGGAAGAGAGAGGCTATCAGTATAAAATGACCGAATCCCCTAAAAGATAGTCAATAACGATTAAAAGTAGGATTAATAAAAATAAATTAAATCACTTGGCGATTATCTCTAGCGCTAATTCACGTACTTTTTATGAGGCTAATTCCTTGAATTATAGGGATTCTACTAAATTTAGGTGATTTAAAAAAGTTATCCCCGTTGCCTGTGGATAACTCTGTTAATAGATTATTGAAAAAATGGATAACCTCTAGAAATCAAAGGTTTTTGGTCAACTTGGTCATAATGTGATCGGTTTTTTTCAAATTAAATAAAATCAATAAGTTATAATAAATCAAGTCGTGTGGTGAACCCGTTTTTTATAATTTTAGTGATGCAAAACGGTCATAACAGTAAAAGAATAAAGGTCAAGCTTTTTTGGGGATAATTTTTTATTAATAGGTAAAATTTAAGTTTATAATTTAGGAAAATGAAATGAAAAATTTTAAATTGCATTCTGATTTTAAACCCGCTGGTGATCAGCCAGAAGCAATTAAAAAGATCCTGCAAAATCTTGATGATGGTATTGCACATCAGACGCTGTTAGGTGTAACTGGATCCGGTAAAACATTTACCATGGCCAATGTGATTGCCAAGCATAATCGACCAGCTATTATTTTGGCGCCCAACAAAACCTTGGCGGCTCAGCTATATGGGGAGATGAAAGCCTTTTTTCCTGAAAATGCAGTAGAGTATTTTGTCTCTTACTATGATTATTATCAGCCTGAGTCTTATGTACCGACGACCGATACGTTTATTGAGAAAGATGCGTCGATTAACGAGCATATCGAGCAGATGCGTCTGTCAGCGACCAAATCATTACTTGAACGTCGCGATGTCGTGATTGTGGCATCGGTATCGGCAATCTATGGCTTGGGTGCACCGGAAACGTATATGGCGATGATCTTGCACTTAACGCGCGGTACGATCACCGATCAAAGAGCTATTCTGACCCGGTTGGCTGAGTTACAGTACAAACGAAACGATTTTGGTTTTTCGCGAGGGACCTTTAGAGTTCGCGGTGATGTGATTGATATTTTTCCGGCTGATTCCGATTCAACGGCGGTTCGCGTTGAATTGTTTGATGATGAAGTGGATCGCATTACTATCTTTGATCCCCTGACCGGTCAGATAGTGAATGAGGTGCCAAGAATTACCATTCATCCAAAAACGCACTATGTGACGCCACGAGATCGTTTAGATTTAGTGGTGGAACAGATTAAAGAGGACTTAGCGCTGCGCCGTCAGGAGCTGCTTGATAATCATCGTTTACTTGAGGAGCAGCGTCTATCACAACGGACGCTATTCGATATTGAAATGTTGAATGAGCTTGGTTACTGCTCGGGGATAGAGAACTATTCACGTTATCTATCGCAGCGTCAGCCCGGCGATCCACCTGCAACGTTATTCGATTATTTGCCCTCTGATGGTTTACTTTTTATTGATGAGTCGCATGTGGGAATTCCACAAATCGGCGCGATGTATAATGGTGACCGTTCACGTAAAATGACCTTAGTCGATTATGGTTTCCGTTTACCGTCGGCCTTGGATAACCGACCACTGAAATTTACCGAATTTGAAAGTATCATGCCGCAGACGATTTATGTTTCAGCGACGCCAGCGAAATATGAGATTGAAAAATCCAGTGGCGAGATCATTGAACAAGTCGTGCGTCCAACCGGCTTGCTCGATCCGATTCTTGAAGTGAGGCCAGCCACCACTCAGGTGGATGATCTCTTATCCGAAATACAGATTCGTTTGGCGAATGATGAACGTGTTTTGGTCACCACGTTAACCAAACGAATGTCTGAGAATCTGACCGACTATTTGGTTGAGCACGGTATCAATGTCAAATATTTACACTCTGATATTAATACCGTTGAACGTATGGAGATCATTCGCGATTTGCGTCTTGGTGAAATCGATGTTTTGGTTGGAATCAACCTATTACGTGAGGGACTTGATATCCCAGAAGTTTCGTTAGTGGCGATTTTAGATGCCGATCGAGAAGGTTTTTTACGTTCAGTCAGTGCACTAATTCAGACGGTGGGCCGAGCCGCGCGAAATGCCAATGGTAAAGCAATTCTATATGCGGATAAGATAACGCCAGCCATGCAAACTACCATCGATGAAACCGCACGCCGTCGTGCAAAACAGGAAGCCTTTAATTTGGCCAATGGAATTACCCCAACCTCTGTTCGCAAAGAGGTTCAGGATATTCTAGGGACGACCATGGGGCAGAAGAAAACCAATAGTAAAAGTCGATTGTATGAAAAAGGTCAAGCGTATCATCTACTGTCGGCCACTGAGGTTCAGCAAAAAATTAAAGATCTCGAGGCGCAGATGTATGAAGCCGCTAAAAATCTCGAATTTGAGAAAGCCGGCGTCTTGCGTGATGAGATTAAGCAGTTAAGAGAAGAGTTTATACAAGTATCATAATATAAAAAGGAGAGACAATGTCCATAATCAGAATAGATCCAGAAGCGCGCTGGTCTGAAGCAGTCATACATAATGGGGTTATCTATTATACTAGCGTACCAGCCCAGCTTGATGGCGATGCTTATGAACAAACCCAAAGTGCATTAGCTGAAATTGATAACATGCTAGCCAGAGCCGGTAGCGATAAATCGTGTATTCTCGATGCGACGATCTTTATTATTGATAAAGCTGATTTCAAAGCGATGAATCGTGCCTGGGATGAGTGGGTTTGTGCGGGTCATGCGCCGGTACGCTGCACTGTTCAGAGCGGTCTTATGCATGAAAAATACAAAGTTGAGATTAAAATTATTGCGGCAGTGGCTGAATAAATCAGTAGCCTGATTTGCGTATAAAAAATGGGGCTAAGCCCCATTTTTAATTAGAATGTGGTAGTATCCTGAAACAAACCGACTTTTAAATCAGTGGCTTGATAAATTAATTTACCATCAACAAATACTTCACCATCAGCCAGTCCCATAATCAACTTACGATTGATGACACGTTTAAAATGAATTTTATAGGTCACTTTTTTCGCTGTCGGTAGCACTTGACCCGTAAATTTCACTTCACCGACCCCAAGGGCGCGTCCTTTACCTTTACCGCCTAACCAGCCAAGATAAAAACCCACTAACTGCCACATAGCATCAAGACCTAAGCAGCCAGGCATAACTGGGTCACTTTTAAAATGACATTTGAAAAACCATAAGTCAGGATTAATATCTAGTTCAGCTTCAACATAACCTTTATCAAAGTGACCGCCACTTTCATTCATTTCAATCACGCGATCCATCATCAGCATCTCATCTGCTGGTAATGGCGGCCCATCATGACCAAATAGTTCATTATTACCTGATGCAATCAGGTCTGCTTTTGTATAAGATGATTTTTTCTCAAACGACATAGTCTACCTTTGGCTATCTGATTCTTAAATTAGCGTACAAGTGTAAGCTCAATTAAACGGATTTGCAAATGATTAATACTTGCCAGCGCTGACTTTAGCAACTATCGTTAAAAAATTCAACCTGAAAGATAAGCTTGAGCACTGTAGTGTGTTGTTTTTTTATACGGTTTTCGATTATCAGACAGCAATTAAACTATTAAAATGAAGATTTTAACGACATTTTATAAAAAAAAATATCAAATTATGGTTATAATAGCGAAGTTTATGACTATTTTGAGCTAATAATTTATGAATAATTTAAGAGAACTCACGCTGAGAGGCATGATTTTAGGTGCTTTGATCACTGTGGTATTTACCGCTTCTAATGTCTATTTAGGGCTTAAAGTGGGCTTAACCTTTTCTTCCGCAATTCCTGCGGCGGTCATTTCAATGGCTGTGTTACGTTTTTTTAGTGGTTCCACTATTTTAGAAAATAATATGGTTCAGACGCAAGCTTCAGCTGCGGGTACGTTATCATCGATTATTTTTGTATTACCCGGATTGCTGATGATTGGCTATTGGCAAAACTTTCCGTTTTGGAGCACGATGGCCATCTGTGCGGCGGGGGGCATGCTTGGGGTACTTTTCTCGATTCCTTTACGTCATGTGATGGTCGTGAAGAGTGATCTGCCTTATCCAGAAGGGGTTGCGGCAGCAGAAATTCTTAAAGCTGGCCATGAAGATGAAAATGAAGAGAGTGATACAGAAGTTCGAACCAGCAGAGGTCTTAAAGATATTTTGTTTGGGGGCACGATTGCTGCAGTGGTGAGCTTTTTAACCGGTGGATTACGGGCTATTTCAGATAGTACCGCTTACTGGTTTGCTTCAGGTAAAGCGATTTTTCAATTACCGATGGGTTTTTCATTAGCGTTATTAAGTGCTGGATATCTAGTGGGTATTGCTTCCGGTATCGCCATTTTGATTGGCAACTTAATTGCTTGGGGCGTGGCCATTCCGGTATTAAGTTCAATGGCTGACTATCCTGCAGGAGCTGATTTAAGTGATGTTGCTATGGGCTTATGGGCAAGTAATATTCGCTTCATTGGTGCAGGTACCTTAGCGATTGCCGCTATCTGGACTTTGTTATCATTGATTAAGCCGGTTATTGAAGGCTTAAAAATTTCATTTCGTTCGCTGAAATCAGAAAATGGTCAGCAAAAGATTGAAAGAACTGAACAAGATCTATCGCCTAAAACAATCTTACTTATTATGGCTGCCATGCTCATTATTTTAGTGGTGACATTTTATGGTTTTGTGAGTGATAGTGGTCTATCAGAAGGTGTCGCTTGGTCGTTAATCATCTGCGCCGTACTGTTTGCTTTTATTATGGGCTTTTTAGTTGCGGCAGCATGTGGCTATATGGCGGGATTAGTCGGATCGTCGGCCAGTCCTATTTCCGGTATCGGCATTATTGCGGTAACAGTGATCTCTTTACTGTTACTTGGTTTAGGTGAGATAAATGGTATGTTGGATCATGCCGCTAACGGTCAATTTGCCACAGCGCTTGCGCTATTTACGACTGCGGCAGTATTGGCGATTGCGACGATCTCAAACGATAATCTGCAAGATCTCAAAACCGGTTATTTAGTTAAAGCAACCCCATGGCGCCAGCAAGTTGCCTTGCTTATCGGCTGTGTGGTTGGGGCCATTGTGATTGCGCCAGTACTGGATATTCTATACCAAGCCTATGGTTTTACCGGGGCAATGCCGCGTGCGGGGATGGATACTTCACAAGTATTAGCAGCACCACAAGCGACACTGATGACGACGATTGCGACAGGTATTTTTTCTCATAAACTTGAATGGAATATGATTATTATTGGTCTGATTTTAGGGGCAGTGATTATTGTGATTGATCTGTTACTGGCAAAACGTCAATCTAAATTTCGTTTACCGGCTTTAGCAGTTGGTATGGGCATCTATTTGCCGCCAGTGATTACTACACCGTTAATTATTGGATCTGTTTTATCCTGGTTGATTCGTCGCATGGTCGCCAAACGAACTTCACAAGCTGAATTTAAAAAGGCTTACCAGAAAGTTGATCGTAAAGCGACTCTGATTGCTTCAGGATTAATCGTCGGTGAAAGTTTAGTTGGGGTTATTCTTGCAGTCTGTATCGTCCTGAGTATTAGTAGTGGTTATAGCGATGCACCGCTATCAATCAGTAGTTGGATGGGTGAAGTATTCGGTACACAAGTCGGCGTTGTTGAGCAGTTATTCGGCTTAATCTTATTTGTGGTTATCTGTATCAGTTTTGTTCGCCGTGCGATGAGTGCAATGAAGACGAAAAAATAATTCGGATAGTGATGAAGTGATTCATTAATATCATTGGGTAGTCTGGCTACCCATTTTTTTCGCTTAAATATATCGCTGTATATTATTAATTCAGCCACATACACCACCCAACATGAGAGCAGATTTTATCTGTATGATTTCAGCAGTGCTTCTTCATCTGGTTGGCATGATGAATGCAAACATCATGAATGCAAAACAGTTCTAAACTTGAAGGTTATGGGGTCAATAGAACCAGATGATAATAGAGAATATGATATTAACATTGAAGTTAAAGGGAAAATACGCGTACTAAGGTGAGTACGCGTTTAGATGCAATCAGGATTGATGTTCAGTTAAACGAGGAAAATCTTCATTGGTTCTTAAGGTTAATACCTCACATCCATTATCGGTGACCAGTAAGGTATGTTCATATTGAGCTGACAGACTGTGATCTTTAGTCTTAACTGTCCAGCCATCTTTCATGGTTCTGGTTTTCCAGTCTCCGGCATTGATCATTGGTTCAATGGTGAAGGTCATCCCCGGTTTTAAAATTACCCCATTATCGTCGCCATCATAGTGTAACACTTGTGGCTCCTCATGATAGACCTGACCAATACCATGACCGCAATATTCACGAACCGATGAAAATCCTGCTGACTCGGCATGCTTTTGAATCGTTTTACCAATTTCACGCAAGCGTAAACCAGGCTTAACTAGACGGATAGCCTTATATAAACACGCTTGCGTCACCTTACACAAGCGTTCGCCAAGAATCGACGGTTTGCCTGCGATATACATTCTTGAGGTATCACCATGAAAACCATCTTTAATCACGGTCACATCGATATTTAAGATATCACCCTCTTTGATTTTTTTTTCAAAATTTGGGATACCATGACAAACGACATCATTGATTGAGATACAACTGGTGTGCTGATAACCATGATAACCAATATTGGCCGGAATCGCTTTTTGCACATTGATAATATAATCGTAACAGATTTTATCTAGTTCACCGGTGCTTATCCCTGGTTTGACGTATGGTTCAATCATCTCCAATACATCAGCTGCTAATTTACCTGCAATACGCATTTTTTCAATTTGCTCAGGCGTCTTAATCGTTATACTCATGACAGTTAACCCTTCAATTTTACTTGTGTTCATTCTAGCATAAAATTATCGCTATTTCAGTATTCGGTGAGTGATATTAGTGATGAATGAAATAGGATTAATCAGCTGTGGATCTCATGACTCTTGCTCAATCTTAGAGACGATATGGGTCACCTTAATCAGCCTGAATAAATAAGATTGCGCATTTAACGTACTTAAGGATAGAGCAAGAGGGTATCCTCAATACCTGTCATCATCAAATATCAGTTGACAGGCATAAAGGGGGGGGGAGCGCCAAAGCTATGACTTGTTGGCTAAGGCAGCTTTCTCGGTACGTTTAAAGATTAATGTATTGTTTATTGACTGCTGTTTATCAAATTGATAACCCTCGGTATTAAACTCGGTTAATGCAGCAGGGGTATTTAACCGATTTTTAATGATAAACCGGCTCATCAAACCACGCGCTTTTTTCGCGTAAAAGCTAATAATCTTATATTCGCCCTTTTTTTCATCCATAAATATCGGTTTAATAACCGGAAATTTTAATGCTTGCTGAGGCAGTACTTTAAAATATTCGTCAGAAGCCAGATTAATTAGCGCCGGATTATCCTGTTCAGCTAGTTGTTGATTAAGATTATCGGTGAGCTGATTGGCCCAAAAAGCGTAAAGGTTTTTACCTTTGCTATTATCTAAACGGATACCCATTTCCAGACGATAGGGCTGTATTAAATCAAGGGGACGAAGCAGACCATATAATCCAGATAAAATGCGTAAATGATGTTGAGCAAAAGTGAAATCTTGCTCAACAAAATCATCGGTATTTAAGCCTTCATAAACATCACCTTTAAAGGCTAAGATAGCTTGGCGTGCGTTGTCTAATGTAAAAGGTTGATGCCATTGTGCGAAACGTTCATGATTTAATTTGGCTAACGCAGGACTAATTTTCATCAGCTTTTCAAGGTCAGACTGGGTTAATTGGCGGGCCCGTTCAATTAATTGTTGTGAATTGGCTAACATGGCAGGCTGGCTTAATTGCTTGGTTTTTATAGGGCTTTCGTAATCAAGTGTTTTGGCTGGTGAGATGACAGTTAACATAACCATTCCTTATTTGAGATGGACCGATGCACATAAACCGGACAATATAGAAACTATTATAGAGAAAATAACAGCAAATACACTAATCGATTTAAATTATTTGTATCACTCTCAGGTAGTTAGTGTAAACTATCGACAAATTTTCTTGCGTGATTATGATTAGGTGTAATATTGGAAATTTCTATCGATAGCAAACAATTAACTGATTGGTTGACTATGTTAGGCACAGCGTATTATCAATGTGAATATTGTCAAGGATTGCATATTGTTCGGGTCAAAGATCAGAATGAGATTGATGACGCCAAAATTGAACTGATTGATGATATTCTTTATTATCGAATAACCGTCGAAGTCAAACAAAGTGCTATAGCCTCTCTGATTGCGGACTTAAGCCTTATCAATGCTTCTTCTCCGATACTTAAAGTGTTCTTAGAACTCCAAGATGAAGGTAATGCAAAATTTGTGATTATGCACACTATCAGTTGTGGTGAAGGGTTAAGTTTAAAGCAATTTATTCTCTTTATGCAGCAGTTCGAAGAGCAAGCGCTACAATTAGTCAGTGAACTTAAACAGTGTGATGTGCTCATTGATGCAGCATTACCAAATAGTACTGCGTTATCATCATCGCAAACATATCATTAATTTTCTATTTTAGCGGTTGAATTATTTTTTGTTTTTTTTTTGAACATTTAATTTAAATTTGTTGTATATCGCTTTTTAATGGTGGACTTATTTTAAAATTAAGGTATTCTTTGCCCCGTAGAGCGAGGGTGGTGTCCTAATTTGTTGTTTGTCTTTTTAGGAATGAAAAGACTAGACGAAGAATCAGTTTTATTAATCGAATCAATTCTCCGGTTGGTCATTACAAAATAACTGACTCGCGGTTACCTCGGATTTGCCTAACCAGCAAAATTTGGGTGTCTGCTTTTAATTTTAAATATAAAAGACAGGCATTGTGTTCAACACTGTGTTTCACCCGAGCGTGTGGGAGTTGTGCGGATGTTTACTCAACGTAACAAATTTTTTACAAATAAATCTTTATTATCTATCACTTCAATGATCTTAGGCGCAACTATCGCCGTATCTCAGCCGGTACTGGCTAAAGATGATTCTGTTCGTGTCTATAACTGGGCTGGACAAATCGGTTCGTCAACGATATCTGATTTTGAAAAAACAACGAATATTAAGGTCGTTTATGATGTTTTTGATTCTAACGAAGTGTTAGAAGGCAAACTCATGGCGGGACGTTCTGGTTTTGACGTTGTCTCTCCTTCTGATAGTTTTCTGGCGCGTCAGATTCAATCTGACATTTATCTTCCGCTTGATAAGAGTAAGTTGCCAAATTGGAACAATTTAGATCCTAACTTAATGAAGTTAATGGCATCTCATGATCCTGACAACAAATATGCGATTCCTTATGTCTGGATGACAACAGGTATTGGCTATAATGTCGATATGATCAAGGCACGTTTAGGTGATGATGCTCCCGTTGATAGTTGGGATTTGATTTTTAAACCAGAAAATTTAGAAAAATTAAAAGATTGTGGTGTCGCTTTTCTTGATGCCCCAACTGAAGTTTTTGCCAGTGTGCTTAACTATTTAGGTAAAGATCCAAATAGTCCTGATGCGAAAGATTATACTGGTACGGCTTATGATCTATTAGCTAAATTAAGACCTAATATTCGTTATTTCCATTCATCACAGTATATTAATGATATTGCCAATGGCGATATTTGTGTTGTGTTAGGTTGGTCTGGCGATATTTTACAAGCGCGCGATCGTGCAAAAGAAGCGAAAAATGGCGTCAACATCCGCTATTTTATTCCGAAAGAGGGAGCGTTAGTCTTCTTTGATACTTTTGCTATTCCAAAAGATGCGGAAAACGTTGAAGCGGCTCATGAATTCCTTAACTTTATTTTACGTCCGGAAATTGCGGCACAAGTGACTAATGATGTTAATTTTGCCAGCGCAAATAAAGCAGCAGATGCATTCATTCGTACCGAGATTCGTCAAGATCCCGCCATTTATCCGACGCCTGAAATAATGGAGAAGTTATTTACCTTAAAAGTGCAAGATCCAAAATTAGAGCGCGTAATGACGCGAACCTGGACGAAGGTTAGAACAGGTAAGTAAAATTAGTCTAATTGTGATGCAATAACGGAATTCACTTTTTGTTATTTACACAACTAGGTAAGTAACAAATACGGACGGTAGCCAATAAGCCTACCGTCTCGTTTTTTTATGGCATACTGTTTGTGAGGAATGCTGAAAATGAATGAACATGTAATACCAGTACAAAATCATCCTAATCGAAAAAAATTAGCGACGCCTTTATTAGAAATCAAAAATCTCACTAAGATATTTGGTGGTGACTATTATGCGGTTGATGATATCAATTTAACGATTTACGAAGGTGAAATTTTTGCTTTACTCGGTGCTTCAGGTAGCGGTAAGTCGACATTACTTCGTATGCTGGCTGGTTTTGAACAACCGACATCAGGTCAAATTTTACTTGATGGACAGGATCTTTCATTAGTTGCTCCTTATGAGCGTCCGATCAATATGATGTTTCAGTCTTATGCACTATTTCCGCATATGACCGTTGAACAAAATATTGCCTTTGGATTAAAGCAAGATAAATTAGATAAACAAGAGATTAAACGGCGCGTTGAAGAGATGCTTTCGCTAGTTCATATGGAAGAGTTTGGTAAGCGTAAACCGCATCAGCTTTCAGGTGGACAACGTCAACGGGTTGCTTTAGCGCGTAGTTTGGCGAAGCGTCCGCGTTTATTGCTACTCGATGAGCCGATGGGGGCTTTAGATAAAAAATTACGTGATCGAATGCAACTTGAAGTGGTCGATATCTTAGAACAAGTCGGTGCGACATGTGTCATGGTGACTCATGACCAGGAAGAGGCCATGACCATGGCCGGCCGTATTGCGATTATGAATAAAGGTCAGTTCGTGCAAATTGGCGAGCCTGAAGAGATTTATGAGCATCCGACCAGTCTTTATAGCGCTGAATTTATTGGTTCAGTAAATATCTTTAAAGGTATGCTACAAGAAACCTTAGAAGATGGACTGGTGATTAACTGTCCAATGCTTAAACATCCGATTAAAGTTGATTATGACTCTCCTGTTATTGATGGTGTTCCTATCATGGTAGCACTGCGTCCTGAAAAAATTAAATGGTGTGATGAGATCCCTGACGATAGATATAACTTCGCGGTAGGTGAAGTGGTGAATATCGCCTATTTAGGTGACTTATCAATTTATCATGTTCAGTTGCATAGTGGACAGATCGTTATTGCTCAGCTACAAAATGAGGATCGATTTAGAAAAGGCATGCCAACTTGGGGTGATGATATGTATCTCAGCTGGGATGTTGATAGCTGTGTGGTATTAACAGAATGATTCTTTGTTTTTTTGGATAGTAGGAGGCTCTCAGTGCGTACGATTGGGTCTTGTTTTCTATTGCATATATTAGTATTAGTACTGTCGTACTATTACTCTGTATCGCATGAAGTAGTTTATATGGTCAGTGTGGATATTTGGTTGACACTGTTAACCGTCGGTATCTTAATTTCATTTTTTGGATTATTTTTAATTCAATATAAAGCGTCAAGATTTGCTTACTGGCTGGTTATCATCGGTAGTATTCCATTTATTCCTGTCGGTGGTTTACTGATCTATTTTTCATTGAAAAATATGAAAAAAGTGCAAGATGACTCTGATTTAATGGCACTTTATGGTCGGCTTTTTGTCACCGCGGTGCCTTATCTTTGGATGTCGTTGCTATTTTTATTACCCTTCTTAATTGTGTTTAAATTAAGTTTTTCAGAGATGGTTAGAGCGATTCCACCTTATACTGACTTAGTCTCATGGGATGAGGGATTACTCAATATTTCACTGAATTTTGGTAACTATTTAAATTTACTCGATGATACACTTTATATCAGTGCTTATTTGCAGTCACTCCAAATTGCCTTTATATCAACGGTATTGTGTATTTTAATCGGTTATCCCTTAGCCTGGGCGATCTCGCAGTGTAAATCATCAACCCGAAATATTTTATTATTATTAGTGATTTTACCGTCGTGGACCTCTTTTTTGATTCGGGTTTATGCCTGGATCGGTATTTTAAAGAATAATGGCTTGCTGAATAATTTCTTGATGTGGCTCGGTGTTATTGATCATCCATTAGTAATTTTGAATACTAATTTAGCCGTTTATATCGGTATTGTTTACTCCTATTTACCGTTTGTTGTGTTACCTATCTATAACTCTTTAGTGAAGGTAGATAATACCCTGATTGAAGCTGCACTTGATTTAGGTTGTAAACCGATTAAAACCTTCTTCTCTGTGATTATTCCATTAACCAAAAGCGGTATTATCGCCGGCGGTATGTTAGTTTTCATACCCGCAGTGGGTGAGTACGTGATTCCTGAACTACTTGGCGGTTCTGATACGATTATGATAGGTCGCGTATTGTGGCAAGAGTTCTTTAATAATCGAGATTGGCCAGCGGCAGCGGCAGTTGCTTCGGTGATGCTATTAATATTGATCATTCCAATATTCTATTTTAATAAGTATCAGAATAAAGAGATGGGAGGGAAGTAATGATGAATACTCAAATTATTGTGCGATCAGCGGCGGGTGTATTTATTGGTACTTTAGTCGCGTCATTTATTTTAACGATATTGATTTCATCAATCTCATTGATTGATCTGGTGCTTTCACCTGCTCAGTATGCAGATATTTTTATCGGGGTATTCGTTTTTAGTCTGATTGTGACGTTTATTGTGACATTGGCCTTAACGCTAAAAAGTCTCAAGGCATTAATCTTAATCGTGGTATTTTCTTTTTTATATATCCCGATGTTAATGCTGGTGATTTACTCATTTAATAGCTCTCGTCTGGTCACAGTCTGGGCGAGTTGGTCAACGAAGTGGTACGGCGAACTCTTTAATAATAGTGCTTTAATTAAAGCGGTGATTTTAAGTCTCAGTATTGCAGCTGCCTCGGCGACCGTTGCTGTTGTACTGGGCACATTAGCTTCGTTTACGATTGTTCGTTTCCGTCGTTTCCGTGGTGCTAACTTATTCTCTTTTATGATGACAGCGCCATTGGTGATGCCTGATGTGATTACCGGTTTAGCCTTACTGTTGCTGTTTGTTGCGATGGGGCAGGCGATTGGTTGGCCGCAAGATCGTGGTGCGTTAACTATTTGGCTTGCACATGTGACGTTCTGTACTGCTTATGTCACGGTGGTGGTCAGTGCCAGATTAAGGGAACTAGATAAATCGTTAGAAGAGGCGGCGATGGATCTTGGCGCTAATCCATTGAAGGTCTTCTTTATTATTACGATTCCCATGATCATTCCGGCTTTGGTCTCTGGCTGGTTATTGGCATTTACCTTATCGCTTGATGATCTCGTGATAGCCAGTTTCGTGGCTGGACCGGGCGCAACAACACTACCGATGCTGATTTTCTCGAAAGTACGTTTAGGGGTCGACCCACAAATCAATGCTTTAGCCACTATCATACTCTTGATTGTTGGTATTATTGGCTTTGTGTCATGGCTGTTGATCAGACGTGCAGAAAGACGTCATTTAAAAGAGCTTCGTCGCCATTAGTCTGCTTTCTCGAGCCGATATTTGAATATCGGCTCTCTTTTCTCTCTATTCCTGCTATTTTATAGTTATCTGTGAACTCTTTTTATTTGTCTGTACGCCTATTGCTTGATTGAGTCCGTGTGTCTACAAGCCACATAACCGGCTCAATCAAGGCCATTAAAAGATGAGACGTGTTGCTGTCTGGTTAACCATACTCGATAATCTCTTGGTATCTTGATATCATCAGACTGGTGCGATGCGACATAAGCTATTCGATGAGTATATTGTCCATCAGATAAGCAACTAGCCATAGCCAATTAACTCGTTAACGCTCATTGTCAAACTGACTGTAAGCGGTTTTAGCCGGTATGTTTGTTACCTACCTCTGTTTCTGGCTATTCGATAATCCGACTAATTTCATCCTGATTCAGTGAAGGCACCTGCCGGGTAAATAGACGAGTTAAGTAAAGCAGATAAATAAAACCTAGCAATAGCCATAACAGGCCAATTTTCATCGCCATACTGTCCAGATGTGTCCATAACCAGAGTGAAAGGATGACGCCAATCGCCGGAAGTAAACCATATTTAAGCAGATTGATAACCGTGTAGTGGTGACGGTTAATCAGATAGCTTTTAATGACGCATAAATTGACAAAGGTGAAGGCAACCAGTGCACCAAAGCTAATCATTGAAACGACTAAGCTGAGTGATAACACTAAAGATAACAGTGAAAAAACAGCGACAAACAGGATTGAGAGATAGGGGGTATGGAATCGTCTATGTACACGATAGAAAATTTTTCTTGGCAAAACGCCTTCACGTCCCATGGCAAAGAAAATTCTCGAGATACTTGTTTGTGCCGTCATCGCTGAAGCAAATACCCCGGTTAAATAGGCTGCTAAGAAGAAGCTAGATAAGAAATGGCCACCTAATTGGGTAAAATCACCTACATGCCTGACAATAATTAAACTGGCGGTATCTTCATTACTACCGATAAATTGTGACCAGTCAGGATAGGCCACATGAGCGGCATAAGAGACGACCAGAAAAATACTACCGGCAATCACCACTGTCCATAAAATTGCTTTGGGGAGCGTTTTGCTGGCATTATTGGACTCTTCGGCTAATGTTGCAATGGCATCAAAGCCCAAAAAAGCTAAGCAGAGAACCGCCGCGCCGGATAATAGACCACTAAAATCATGGCGACCAAATTCGAGCGGTTTTAACAGATTTTCAGGACTCAGATCGGCGCCAGAAAATGCCAAAATCACGAATAGCAGAATAAAGATCATTTGCACAATGATTAAGGTAAAGTTGACTGAATTGATCAGTTTGATACCTAAATAGTTGAGAAAGCTGACGCTGGATAATGACAATATGACGAAGACCGATTCCGGAATAAAGGGGAAACGGTCATGCAAATAGAGACCTAACACAATATAGTTTAAGATTGGCAGAAATAAGTAATCGAGGATTTGTGTCCAGCCAACTAAAAAACCCATTTTACCGCCAAAAGTGTGCTGTACATAGGAGTAAGCAGAACCTGAAAGAGGTAATAAATTGGTCATTCGACAGTAACTTAAAGCGGTAAAAAAGATCATGATCAGCGTAATGATATAAGCGATTGGCAAATGGCCGTTACTTAATACTGTCACTTGTCCATAGGTGGTAAAGATGCCCAGTGGCACCATATAAGCAAGACCGAAAGCAACAAGTGCAGGTGTGGTTAAAACACGTTTCATTTTTATTGTGGACATGATTGTTTCTCTCTCCCTAGTCCAAAACGACAATAAAAAACGACTAACAGACTTTATCGTTATATTCACCAGCCTAAAAAGTGGTAGCGAATTGTCCCACAATTGGCTAATTATGCAAGTTTTTTGTCCTTGATAAGCTAGATTGATTTATGTTTATCTTATTTATCAATAACATAGGAGAGTTTTTTCTGATGCTGATTATTATGGCAATTCTTTTTTGAAAAGCAGGCGATTTGCTGATGCGGATGAGATAAATGACATTGTAATTAACTAATTGAATATAATAAATATTACGCTGTCGAGAAGCGCGATTGATTGAACTCATTGAAGCTGAAATATGGTTGATATCGAGCTGATTTGGCGGCAAATAGTTAAATCCATGGATCAAAAACGATACCGAAAAGGCCTTATATTTGCTCATCGGTATCGTTAGTAAGGTGACAGGTCAGGATTAAATGACGGGCACGCCACCCACAATGGTGCTGAGTACGTTTACCTGCTCAATATCCTCTGCGGCAATCTGGAAAGGATTCCTATCTAAAATAATCAGATCGGCAAATTTACCCACTTCAATTGAACCTAATTGATCTTCATAGCCGATAGCATAAGCCGCATCTATTGTTGCTGCGCGCAAGGTTTCGATCGCCGTGAGATTTCGATCGGTATCAAGACGCGGGGCATTGGCTTGACTGATTTTACGTGTCATCGCCACTTTAAAGTCATACCATTCATTAAGTGGATCGATAGGCCAGTCACTCCCAAAGGCGATACGTGCACCGGCATCGAGAAATTTCGCAATTGGTTCAAGTTCAGCAAAACGAGTTTCACCGATAATACTTTTGTCATCATCCATTAACGCTTGGGGCATACCGGCCCACTGGAAAGAGAGTGAGGCAATCACATTTAATTGTGCAAATCGCTGATATTGATGAGGGGCTGCAAGCTCATTATGTACAAATGCTGGGCGAATGTCTTTATTGGGTAGTTGTTGACGCATTTTCTCAACGGCATTGAGACAAACTTCGATTGCGCCTTCCGCCACGGTATGCATATGTGGATGAAACCCGGCTTGGCTGACTTCGAGGACTAAATGTTCCAAAATATCATTCGGATAATAGAGATCGCCATAGCGATCAGACTCAACATAGCAGGGTTCTGCGGCATTTCCTTGATTGTCTAAATAGGGCGAAAGGAGTGACGCAGTCATAATCGGTTTATGCAGCACACCGTCAACAAAGAATTTGGTATGTTTAATCGCGATACCAGGTTTGGGTGACAGCTGTTTATCGGTATATTTTTCGGCAAAAGCAGCCATACGACTGACTGCCGCTGAAACTGACGCTAACGTTGATGCATCATCAGGGGTGATTTCTCTTGCACCAAATACTCTTAGTGTGAGCTGATTTTGCAATTTAAGTTGGCTAAATGCATCAAATTGTATCGGTAGTGCCCTGGCATCCATCACGGTAGTGACGCCCTGGCGATTAAGTATGGTTTGGACATTCTTGGCAATGACCTGTGCTTGTGCATCATTGATACCGGGAATACTATCGAAGGCGCGCATGGCCGGCGCATCTTCTAAAATACCATTGAGTGAACCATCGTCATTCCGGCCGATTTTGCCATCGCTGGGTGAAGGGGTATTTTCATCGAGCCCGAAGAGTGTTAATGCTCGACTATTGGCGACAAGCGTATGACAGTCATTAGAGAATAAAATAACCGGACGACGGGTACTTAAGGTATCGAGATCGGCGCGGGTGATATCGGTACCGCTTGGTAACATTCCTTGACGTAACCACGCACGAACTTGTAACCAGTCGTTCTCATCGGTGAAACTATCCTGATCCAGATGTTTTTGGATACGTGAGAGTGTTTGAGCGATAGTTAAACTCTCATAATTGAGGTGGCAGCCGGAAAGTTGCAGTCCGCCCCAGAATGGATGAAGATGAGAGTCAATAATACCGGGCATCATCGTTTTACCTGCCAGATCATTAACCTGCGTGTTTTCATTAATATATTTTTTTATTTCTTGGTTAGTGCCGCTGGCAATAATATAACCATCTGCGATGGCAATCGCTTCACACACCTGATTGTGCTTGTCAGCCGTAAAAATATAACCATTAATAAAAACAGTCTCTGCATGGTGATGATTAATAGTCAATGTCCTACTCCTTTTAACCAAACAAGGTGAATAATAAAATACGAAACGTCGATTCGTCATAAAAGTAACCGCAAAAGATAACAGATTGCCATTTTCTGGCAAGTAAAAAATCGGTCAGTTAATAAAAACGACGGTATTGATTTTTAATGAAAGCATATTATCTGTATGAAAGTCAGTATTCTCAAAGATTCACAGATTCATGGTATTGATTATTTTGTAAGGTTCAGATGATGCTATTAAGCGAATAACCTGTATAAGCTGCTGATCGTCATTCATATTAAAGATAATAGTGATGGCTTAATTTAATGTAGTTAATAACGCTTTGATTACGGATGATTTATCATAAAAGCATTGTGTTTATCGGTGAATCAGGTTTAAAATGCATGTCATGTTACAACGTCACCAAGAGATATTATGAAGTATCAACAATTAGAGAACCTTGAATGTGGCTGGAAATGGACCTATTTAATTAAGAAACACCGCGAAGGTGAGGCGATTACACGGTATATTGAAAGAAGTGCCGCCGACGCTGCCGTACTCGAATTGATGAAATTAGAGAACACCCCGGTGAGTGTGCTTGAATGGATTCAGCAACATATGAATCCGGTGTTGGATAATAAGTTAAAACAGACCATTCGAGCGAGAAGAAAAAGGCATTTTAATGCTGAACAACAGTCTTTACGTAAAAAATCGATTGATCTTGAGTTTTTAGTGTGGCAACGTTTAGCACAGTTAGCCAAACGTCGGCAATCAACTTTATCTGAGACGATTATCCAGTTAATTGATGATGCAGAGAAAAAAGAGCACTATGCGCACAAGATGTCTTCATTAAAGCAGGATTTAGAGTCACTGCTGTTTGTATCTGATGATAATTGATCTCAGATAAATATGGTATGTTACGAGCAATATGGCGTTGATGATCATTCTATTTGACCCGTTGCTTAAGCAATTTGATATAGGTTATAGGTATAAGTATGGGTAAATCCCTGGTAATAGTCGAATCACCAGCTAAAGCGAAAACAATAAACAAGTATTTAGGTAAGGAGTTTATTGTTAAGTCGAGTGTTGGCCATATACGTGATCTGCCTGTGAGTGGCACAGGACAAAAACGAACGTCTTTAGCAAAAAGTAGTGGTGATAAAAAGACCAAAGTAAAGCGTTCGCCAGAACAGGCGTTAGTTGATCGTATGGGCGTTGATCCTTATCATGATTGGCAAGCACACTATGAAATTTTACCTGGTAAAGAGCGTGTCGTCTCTGAGTTAAAAAAATTAGCCAAAGATGCTGATACCATCTATCTCGCGACCGACTTGGATAGAGAGGGAGAGGCGATTGCCTGGCACTTGAAAGAGGTGATTGGCGGGGATGATGCTAAATATCGTCGCGTGGTGTTTAATGAGATAACCAAAAGTGCGATTCAAAATGCCTTTAAATCGCCTGATAAGCTTGATATTGATCGCGTTAATGCACAGCAGGCGAGACGTTTTATGGATCGCGTGGTGGGCTTTATGCTCTCGCCGCTATTATGGAAAAAGTTAGCCAGAGGATTATCGGCTGGGCGTGTTCAATCCGTTGCAGTTAAATTAGTGGTTGAACGTGAACGTGAAATTCGTGCTTTTGTACCGGAAGAGTTTTGGGAGCTTCAGGCCGATCTATTAACCCTTAAAAAAGTGTCGTTGCCGATGCAAGTGACACATTTTAAAGATGCTGCTTATAAGCCAAAAAACAAACAAGATATTGATCTTGCGCTGGCGTTGCTTGGCAAAGAAACTTATCAGGTTATTGAGCGTGAAGATAAACCGACTAAAAGTCGCGCTTCCGCCCCTTTTATCACCTCAACATTACAGCAAGCGGCAAGTACTCGTCTTGGCTTTGGCGTTAAGAAAACCATGTTACTGGCTCAGCGTTTATATGAAGCGGGTTACATTACCTATATGCGTACTGACTCAACGAACTTAAGTCAGGATGCGTTACAGATGGTGCGCGGTTATATCGATAAACAGTTTGGTCAGCAATATTTACCGAAAGCGGCTAACTTTTTCTCCAGCAAACAAAATTCACAAGAAGCACATGAAGCGATTCGACCTTCTGATGTTGAGCTATTAGCCGAAAAAATTAAAGATGTTGAAGCGGATGCGAAAAAACTCTATCAATTGATTTGGCAGCAATTTGTTGCCTGTCAAATGGCAGAAGCTGAGTATGATTCAACGACTATCACGGTTCAGGCTGGCGACTTTACTTTGAAGGCAAAAGGCCGAACATTACGTTTTGATGGTTGGACAAAAGTACAACCGGCACTGCGTAAAAATGATGAAGATAAAATATTACCGGTTGTGGCCGTCAATGATAAATTATCACTTGAAGCCTTACAGCCAACACAACATTTTACTAAACCACCGGCGCGTTTTAATGAAGCCTCTTTGGTTAGAGAACTTGAAAAGCGGGGGATTGGTCGTCCTTCAACTTATGCAACGATCATCTCAACGATTCAAGATCGCGGTTACGTTAGATTAGAGAATCGTCGCTTTTTTGCTGAAAAAATTGGTGAGATTGTTACCGATCGTTTGACCGAAAATTTTGACGATTTAATGAGCTATGATTTTACTGCGCGAATGGAAGATGCACTGGATGATGTTGCGACTAAGAAAATCAAATGGAAAACCGTCCTTAATGATTTTTTTGGTGATTTCTCTTCGCATTTAACATTAGCCGAAAAAGATCCTGAAGCTGGTGGCATGCGCCTTAATCCATTGGTGATGACACCTGAGATTATCTGTCCTAATTGTGGACGCCCAATGGGGATTAAAACGGCCAGTTCAGGCGTGTTTTTAGCCTGTACGGGTTATAGTCTGCCGCCGAAAGAGCGCTGTAAACAGACGTTAAATCTGATTCCAGAACATGAAGCGATCAATATTTTAGAAGATGCGGATTCAGCGGAAACCACCGCTTTACGCGCAAAACATCGCTGTAAGATTTGTCATACGGCAATGGACAGTTATCTGCTTGATAGCAATCGTAAATTGCACATTTGTGGTAATAACCCGATTTGTGATGGCTTTGAAATTGAAGAGGGTGATTTTAAAGTTAAAGGTTATGAAGGGCCGGTTGTTGAATGTGATAAGTGTGGATCGGATATGCATTTAAAATCAGGACGGTTTGGGATTTACATGGGCTGTACCAATCCCGATTGTAAAAATACGCGTAAGATTTTAAAAAATGGTGAGGTAGCGCCACCGAAAGAGGATCCGGTTGAACTCCCTGAGCTGAAATGTAGTAAATCGGATGCCTATTTTGTACTACGTGATGGGGCGGCAGGGATCTTCTTGGCAGCAAATACTTTCCCTAAATCGCGAGAGACAAGAGCGCCATTAGTGGAAGAGCTGGTTCGATTTAAAGACAGATTACCGGAGAAATTCTATTATTTGACTGAGGCACCGGTTAAAGATCCAGAAGGGAATCAAACCATGGTTCGTTTTAGCCGTAAAAATAAACAGCAGTATATCTCCTCGGAAAAAGAGGGCAAAGCGACAGGCTGGGCGCTACATTATGTCAACGGAAAATGGGTAGATATGAAAACCAAATAGTCCGGTTGGGCTAGATTTGAGGTTGTGTAAAATCGATCTGTTAGTATTTTAGCGAATAATTTAGCGAATAAATAGGTGGCTTTTGCCACCTAAAGCCGTGCCTGATAGGATCAAATAACATATCCTCGAACATTGTAAAAGAGTGTCATATGAAATTACAGCAGCTTAGATATATCGTTGAAGTGGTTAAACATGATTTAAACGTCTCTTTGACGGCGGAAAGTCTTTATACCTCTCAACCCGGTATCAGCAAGCAGATTAAGCTGTTAGAGGATGAACTGGGCGTACAAATTTTTGCCCGTTCAGGCAAACATTTAACGCATCTTACGCCGATTGGTCAAGATATCGTGCATATCGCTCAGGAAATTTTGAGTAAAGTCAGTGCAATTAAAGTCGCGGCGGTCGAACATACGCAGCCCAATCAAGGCGTATTTAACATTGCCACAACTTATACACAAGCCCGTTACATGCTGCCACTAGTTATTCAACATTTTATGCAACAATATCCGCATATTTCGTTACAGATGGAGCAGGGATCATCACGTCAGGTTGTTGATGATGTGGTGAGCGGTAAGGTTGATTTTGCGATTGTGTCCGAATTACCTAAAGTGAATGATGATTTTATTGTTTTACCCTGTTATCACTGGAACTATGCCATCATTTTACCGAAAAATCATCCACTCGCTACATTACCCATTTTAACAATTGCCGATTTAGCCCAGCACCCTTTAGTCAGTTATGACTTTTCCAGTGATGGTTCTGATTTGAGTAAAGCATTTAGCCGTGCCAACTATGAACCGAATATTGTGTTTAATATTTCAGATGCTGATTTAATCAAGACCTATGTGAAATTAGGTATTGGGGTGGGAATCTTAGCTAAAATGGCGGTTGATGAAGAGCAAGAGCAAGATTTGCTGGTATTTAATGCCGGACATCTCTTTTCTTACAATACCACTTATATTGTCTTTCGCCGGACACTCTTTTTAAGAAACTATATGTATGAGTTTATTTATCAATTTTCTTCGCATTTAACCAAAGAGTTAATTGATAAAGCCCTCGCTTGTAATAGTAATGCCGAAATTCAGGCGATGTTCAATGGGATAAAATTACCCGTCAGATAAGTAGTGATTGCTTTTGATGGCATCATACTATAAATTGCAATGCCATAATTAAAAATAACCTGTATTACTGATTTCAACACCAATAAGTCTGTTATATGTTTATATATATCAATGATTAAATTGATGATGAGTGGCAAAAGGTTTGTTATAAAACTGCTAAGAATATAATACTGATCCACGATAACTGATATGATAATAGCTATCTTAATTGGACATCGTCACACCACAAATATAATAATGTGGGGGATTGGTATGTTAAGGATGAATAAGTATGCTCAGTGCATTTGAATTGAAAGAGAAGCATTTATCACGGCTCGGTGAGCAAGAGAATTTACAGCTAGCCAAATGGATTGATCTGGTTGAACCGGAAGATGTTGATCGTCGGCGGGTATTAGAGGATTTAGGACAAAACTTGGCTACCAGCCTTGAACTCGATGATATTGAGGCATCAGCCCGTTTTTTTGAAGATACCGAAGGTTTACATATCCACTCCTTCTTCTTTTTTGAAGATATTGATGACCACGCCGGCAACTCTACTGTCGCTTTTACCATTCGCGATGGTCGTCTGTTTACGCTACGTGAACGTGATTTACCGGCTTTTCGTCTTTATCGAATGCGTTCGCGTTATCAGCAGCTCAATGATGGAAACGCTTATGAGATTTTGCTTGATTTGTTTGAAACCAAAGTTGAACAACTGGCGGATGAGATTGAAAATATCTATAGTCAGTTAGAAGAGCTGGGGCGGGTTATTATGCGCGGTTCAGCACAAGAAGGCTATGATGAAGCCATTTCTTCTCTAGCCGAATTAGAAGATATTGGCTGGAAAGTCCGTTTATGTTTAATGGATAGTCAGCGCGCCCTAAATTATCTGGTGAGACGGGCTAAAATGCCGGCTGATCAACTTGAGCAAGCGCGCGAAGTTATTCGCGATATTGAATCCTTGATTCCACACAATGAATCGCTATTTCAAAAAGTCAATTTCTTAATGCAAGCCGCCATGGGTTTTATCAATATTGAGCAAAGCCGTATTATTAAAATCTTCTCAGTTGTTTCGGTGGTATTCTTACCGCCAACTGTGGTGGCGTCAGCCTATGGTATGAACTTTGAGATCATGCCTGAGTTACATTGGGAATATGGTTATCCGTTCGCCATCGGTTTAATGGTTCTTGCTGCACTGGCGCCTTATATCTATTTTAAATTGAAAAAATGGTTATAACTATTGGATATCTTGTGATCATAACCGGCGGGTTATGATCCATCACTGTACATCTTATTTATCAATTGTTTCAATAGGCGCAGAGATGTATAGCGTGCTTTGAGCGACTTTGAACCCATCATCTTTGCGCTTTTTATTGCGCTCAATCTCAATGTAGACAACGGTTTTTATCTTCCAGATTCCCCCTTTACGGCTAAGTCAAATTAACTGTTGATGACTAGTTTGTGTTTTTTATAACCAATAGTTATATAAATAGAAAAACTTCGTATTAGACAGATCTGCGCGAAATGCCAATAATCAATCTATGATTAATTTGACTTAAAATCATAAGGTTGAAGCATGGCAGCACATATTATTGATTTTCTGATGTTGGGTAATAACTTTGGGACGATAGAGATGCGTTCGGTGTGGTCCGAAGAGAATCGGCTGCATCAACAAGTGGCGGTTGAAGTTGCTTTGGCACAGGCTGAAGGGGATTTAGGTCTGATTCCTGAGTCGGCAGCGGCGCAAATTGTACGGCAAGCCGATGCCAGTCAACTCAGTATTGCCGAGATTGCCGATGAAGTGGCTAAAGCTAAACACTCTTTAATGCCAACCGTTAATGCGCTGCAAAAACAGTGTGGTGAGGCTGGTCAATATATTCATTATGGCGTCACAACTCAGGATATTGTTGATACGGCGACGGTATTACAGCTCAAACACGCTTTTGCGATCGTTGAACGTGATGTGCACGCGATTGTACTTGAACTTATCAAACAGGCAAAAATCTATCAGCACGTACCAATGGTGGGACGTTCACATGGGATGCAAGCCTTGCCAACCACCTTTGGTTTTAAATTAGCGGTTTGGTTAGATGAGTTTGTGCGTCACTTAACCCGTTTAAAAGAGATTAAATCACGCGTATTGGTCGGTAATTTAAATGGCGCGATTGGCACTTATGCAGCATTAGGCGAACAGGGGATTGAAGTCGAACGACAAGCACTGGCAAGACTCGATCTTGGCGTGCCCAATATTAGCTGGCAATCTGCCCGCGATCGTTTTTCTGAATATGCCTCAGTCATTGCACTTATCAGTGGCACTCTGGGTAAGATAGGCAATGAACTTTATAACTTAATGCGCACCGAAATCAACGAGATCGAAGAGCCCTTTTCTGAGGGTAAGATCGGTTCAACCACCATGCCACATAAGCGCAATCCTGCCGCTTTTGAAGGGCTGGCTAGTTTAACGGCACCCGTGTTGAAAAGTGTGGCGCTGATTCATGAATCGATGAAGGTTGAACATGAACGCGATGCCATGAGCTGGCGGGCTGAGTGGATTGCCTTACCAGAAATCAATATCTATGTTTCAGCGCAGCTGCAAAGCGCATTAGCTATTTTTCGGGGTATGAAGGTGAACCAGCAACAAATGCTGGATAATTTAACCTTACAACAAGGCCTATTGTTGTCGGAAAAAGTGATGTTTGAGTTGGGTAAAGTGCTGGGAAAACAGAGCGCGCATCACTTAGTCTATGAACTGGCGATGCAGTCCTTTGAACAGAAGATATCGTTCAGTGAGTTATTACTTCATCATGAATCACTGAAGCACCTATTGAATCCCGCTGATCTCAAACAGTGGCTGGATCCGATTCATTATTTAGGCAAAACAGTCGAAAAAGTCGATCAAGTTATCGCTGCGGCATACGCATCTGGACTGTTAAACGAGGTGAATCAATGAACATACGCGCGGTGAAATTGAGTGAAAGTCAGCGGTTAACTGACTTGATACAGTCCGCTTATCAAGCCCATCAAGTTGCCGATATCCACTTTGCCGCGGTAGACATCGATATGCAAAGCATGCAGCAACATCTGCTCTACAATGCAGCCTATGTATTAGAGATTGATGACCGCTTTGCTTCAACGATAAGTTTACGCTTTCCTTGGGGGAATAATCCGGGACCTTTTGGTGTCCCGCATATAGGTTGGTTTGCCACCCATCCTGATTTTACTCAGCAAGGATTAGGGGCAAAGTTGCTGGTCTGGCTTGAAAACCATATTTTAAAAGAGACACTGAAATTACCCGCGGTGACATTAGGTACCGCAGAAAACCATCCCTGGTTAGTCTCTTTTTATCAAAAACAGGGATTTAATCCCATCGCTAAGGCTGATCTGGGACTCGGCCATCGTACACTTTATTTGGAAAAAATCATTGACCAGCAGCGTTATCATACATGGCGAGAAAAACGGGATGCATTAATGGCGACCGGTTTTCAGTTCGCCGGAAAACACATTGATATTGAGGGAGTGTAGCATGCAAATAAAACAGAGATTGATTGCCGGCTTATTAGTTATTATCGCTTTAGCCGGTTGTGATAAGCAAAGCAGTGAAACCGCACAAGCGACATTACCGATATTAAAAGTGGGAACGACCGGACAAAGCTATCCGAATGGTTTCAAGCAAGATGGTCAGCTAGTTGGATTTGATGTCGAAGTGACGCAAGCTATCGCCAAAGAGTTAGGTTGTCAAATTGAGTGGGTTACCGCCGAGTTTGGTGGCTTAATGGCGCAGTTAGAGGCTAAGCGTCTAGACACGCTTGCTAACGCTGTTGCTGTCACTGCGGCTCGACAGGAAAAATATGATTTTAGCTTGCCTTATAGCTACTATGGCAGTCAACTTGTGATTAATAATCAAAATAGTGCTATCCATTCGCTGGCTGATTTAAAGGGCAAAACGATCTCTGGCGTACTCGGTTCAAATCATATTAATGCGTTAAAGCAGGCTTTTCCTGATGATAGTATTACTATTCGTACCTATGAAACCCGTGATGGTGCAATGTATGATTTAGTCTATAACCGGGTCGATGCTTACATCAATGCCAAGCCGATTTTATTGGCTGAAATGAAACGTCACAATTTGCCCTTTACCCTATTGGGTGACCCATTAATTATTGAACCGGTGGCGTTTCCTTTTAATCGTAATGCGTCAGGTGAAAAGCTCAAAGTGGCCTTCGATCAGGCCATCAGCAAGCTGCAACAAAACGGCACTATCAAGGCGATTTCTGAGAAATATTATGGTCAGGATATTTCAACGCAGTAATCAGATAAATCTTGATATCGTTGCGCCTAGGCCAGTATGAGTGAAGCTAGGTTAGTGATAAGTAAAATAGAATAATATAAACACATGGACAGGGTTGAGGCATAGAATGAATTTTGATTTTAATTACTTTATACATGTTTTTCCCGCCATTATTCCTTATGTGCCGGTGACACTTTATCTGGCTGTCGTCTCCATGTTATTTGCGATGATCGTTGGGATGATGATAGCCTTAGTTCGCAGTGCAAGGCTACCGGTGATTGATCAGTTAATGGCACTTTATATTTCACTATTTCGAGGTATACCATCGGTCGTGCTGCTCTTCATCATCTATTATGGCTTACCCCAGCTGTTCCCGGTACTGACCAAAATGGGCGCGATTACCGCGGCGATTCTCTGTTTTAGCTTAAAATTTGCCGCCTATTTAGCCGAAATTTTTCGTGCGGGTCTTCAATCTGTTGATCATGGCCAGCGTGAAGCCGGTTTAACGGTGGGTTTATCGGTTTCGCAAGTTTATCGCCGCATTATTTTACCACAGGCTTTGGTCAATGCACTGCCGGCAACCGGCAATACCTTTATTTCGTTATTAAAAGACTCTTCAATCGCTTTTTTTGTCGGGGTCTCAGAATTGCTCGCGGCCGGAAAGTTACTGACGACTGAATCCTATCGTTTTTTTGAAACGTATCTGGCGGTTGGCATCGTTTACTGGACATTAGTTGTGATCTATGCCGCGCTGCAAAAACAGCTGGAAAAATATCTTAATATCCCTTATCAGCGCTAGGAGATGCTATGATTCAAGTAGAACATTTATCCAAAAATTTTGGTGAGCATCGCGTACTGACCGATGTGAACTTGAGTGTGAAAGCGGGAGAGGTGATTGCCATTATTGGTCCGTCTGGATCGGGTAAGTCAACCCTGTTACGTTGCCTGAATTTATTAGAGAAGCCAGAGACCGGTACGATTCAAATTGGTGAGGTGAGTCTTGATGCTGCGCACTATTCGCGTAAACAGGAAACGCAGTTGCGTCATCAATTGGCGATGGTTTTTCAGCACTATAATCTGTTTAAAAATAAGACCGCGCTGGAGAATATCACTGAAGCGCTCATTGTTGGGCAGAAAATCGCTAAAAAAGAGGCTAATCAACTCGGTTTGCGTTTACTTGAGCGGGTTGGTTTATTAGCACAAGCCAATCAATATCCGATAACCTTATCTGGCGGTCAACAGCAACGTGTTGCTATCGCGCGAGCCTTAGCGGTCAATCCTAAAGTCATCTTATTTGATGAACCCACTTCAGCGCTCGATCCAGAAAGAGTACACGAAGTGTTGCAGGTGATACATGATTTAGCCAAAGCGCAAACCACCATGATTATTGTGACGCATGAAATGGAGTTTGCTAAATATGTGGCAGATAGAGTGGTTTTTATGGCCGATGGCACAGTGATTGAAGAGGGCAATGCCGTTGATGTGATCGATTTTCCGCAGCATGTGTTAACTAAGAAATTTTTGAGACAGCTGTCGAAACTATTGAATTTGAAATCTAAGCCTGATCATGTTAACCACGCAATTATTCGAGTTAATCGAAAATAGCCGTCCGCTAGATAACCCAAAGGTGGTCAGACTGGCGATTGAGGGGATTTTGGATTACATAGCCTCCAGTTTACTGGCCCGCTCTCAGGATTCTGCTCAAGCGCTGATGCGCTGGATACAAGATGAGGGAGGGCATCCGGCTGCTTTGTTAATCGGTCATTCCCCTTTAGTCACCGCCCGACAAGCGGCTCTATTTAACGGTTATCAGGCGCATCTACTCGACTATGATGATGTACATGAGCAGGTACGCGGTCATCCCTCCGCGGTGATTCTATCGGCACTGCTAAGTCAAATTCCGTTAACTCAACCAGACTTACCTGAGTTGACCGGCAAACGTTTTTTAGCCGCTTATATCATTGGTATTGAGGTCATGGCGCGTTTGGGAGAAGCAATCGGCGATGGCCATTATAGGAAAGGGTGGCATAATACCGCCACCTTAGGGGGGGGGTGCGGCGACCGCGGCGATCGGTTATTTTCTCCATCAACCTTTCCTGGTCCAGGCGATGGCGATTGCCGCAACCCAGTCGGCCGGCTTGCGTTTACATTTTGGTTCTGATATCAAGCCGCTTCATGCCGGACTGGCGGCTCAGCAAGCGGTACTGGCAGTTGAATTGTGCCAATACGGCTTACAAGCAAATCCTGATTTTTTAGCTGAAGATATCGGTTTTTTAGCCTTGTATGGACAAGGTAATGCCGCATTAAATTTATCTGATTGGGGAGCAAACTGGCGTATTGGAACCCCGGGTCTCTGGTTTAAAAATTATCCTTACTGCTCGGCTAATGCCTATGTGGTGGATGCGATGCAGTTAATATTGGCCCAGCATTCGATTGATTTTCAGCATATCGACAGGGTCAACCTCATCTTTCCTGTGCATGGCGATGCTGCCTTGATTTATCGTTTACCGAAAAGGCAGGATCAAGGCCGATTCTCTGCCGAATATGTGATAGCCTGTTTATTACAGCATAAACGGTTAGATGAGACCGCATTTCAGCCCGTGCCGATTGATGAGACGACGACTTGTTTAATGCATAAAATAGTGCGGCAGTATCACGATTCGCCTTTGCCGCGTTTTGCGCAGATTGATATCTACTTAAGTCATCAGCACTGTGTTTCAGCCCGGGTTGAACATCCTAAAGGGAGTCCGGCAAATCCCTACAGTCAACGTGAAATACGGACTAAACTCACTCGAGCTATCGGCAGTGATGAACGTGCCGGGCAGCTTGTCGCGTTAAGTGAAGACTTTCATACTGACCAGCCGGTACAGCAGATTGTCAAACAACTGCAACGCATTATATGCTAATACCTGTGGATGATGTTATTTTAACCAGGCTCACAATATTGTAATAAGCGCTCTACCATCTGTTGCTGTGTTTTGGTGGTGCGAACCTGCTGCAACAGCTCTGTTGCCTGCGGATAATAGCCCTTTAAATAGGTCAACCACTGCTTGATGCGGGCGGAGTGGTAGAACGGTTTGTTGAGCAGTAGTTCCGGGTCAAACTCGGTTTGGGCATAGCTTAATAATAGCTGCGCGGTTTTAGACCAAGCTAACGGGGCTTCATGCAAGCGAATTACATTGGCTAAATTAGGAATTTGTAAAACACCGCGAGCGAGCATCAGATCCTGACAGTGGCTCTGCACTATACAAGTTTGGGCATCTTCAGGGCTGAAGATTTCCCCGTTGGCAATCACCGGAATCGTGAGCTTTTGTTTGATTAAACCGATAGTTTGCCAGTCAATTTTATCAGCTCGGTAGCCATCCTCTTTGGTTCGACCATGGATGGCGATTTCCGTTGCGCCGCCTTGAGCGACAGCATCGGCAATCTCAAAACAGTGCGATTTATCTGCCCAGCCGAGCCGGATTTTTACCGATACCGGTAGGTTTTGCGGCACAGCCTGACGAACCTGACGGGTAATTTGATAGATCAGTTCGGGCGTTTTGAGTAAACAGGCACCGCCTTGGTTACCCACTACTGTTTTGGCCGGACAACCGGCATTAATATCAATTCCATAAGAGCCTAATTCGGCAGCCAGCGCTGCATTTTCAGCCATCAATGCCGGATGCTGGCCCAGTAGTTGCACTCTAACCGGCGAACCACTGGCGGTTTTACCTTGCTGATACAGCTCTGGACATAAACGGTAGAAGACTTTTTTAGGTAAACGCTGTTGCGTCACGCGGACAAACTCAGTTACGCAGTAATCAATCTGATTCAGCTCGGTTAGGAGTCCGCGAACGATACCGTCTAAAACGCCCTCCATCGGGGCGAGAATCATGCGCTGAATGGATAAATTGGGTCGGTTATGCATGTGAGCAAATCGGACAATGGGGTAAAGGATTAAATTTAATTTCAGTAAATTGCATGGTCATTGCATCAACCGTTAACAGGCGACCAATGAGTGGCTTGCCAAACTGGGTGAGGACTTTAATCGCCTCCATCGCTTGCATCGCCCCTATCATGCCAACTAGCGGGGACATCACGCCAGATTCGGCGCAGGTTAAATGATCCTGACCAAATAGTTGACTTAAACAGTGATAGCAGGGCTGATTATCTTGATAGATAAAGGTAGAAAGTAGACCTTCCATGCGAATAGCCGCCCCTGACACCAACGGCACTTTGTATTGATAGCAAAGCCGATTGATCTGCTCACGCGTAGCGAGATTATCACTACAATCAAGTACAATCGACTGTTTCTGTAGTTGTACCGCTAATGCGTCATCATCGAGGGCGCTAGCTAAGGTCTGCAACTGGATTGAGGGATTAATCTGCTTTAATGCTTGCGCGGCTGAATCGACTTTGTGTTGATTAATCGACTGCTCAGTATGTAAAATTTGTCGATGCAAATTAGATAGGCTGACAGTGTCGAAATCAACCAGGGTTAATTGGCCGATACCACTGGCAGCAAGGTATTGCGCAGCACTACAGCCTAGTCCCCCTAGACCAATAATCAGCGCTGAAGACTGCTTGAGTCGCTCTTGTCCATCGATATCGAATCCTTTAAGACTAATTTGTCTGTCATAGCGAAGAAATTCTTGATCTGAGAGTATAGCCATCATTTACCTGCGTTATTTTTATCTACTCAGTCTATTTTAGCACAGCAATCTCAATTCTCGAATATTCACATCATGATTGTGTGTGCTTAACAGGCCTCAGCAGATTAACTGACTAGTTGCCAAAATGCGGCAATAACATGTTCTGATAGGCGTTTTTTTTGTACACAAACGCCAATTTCAAACGGATCAACTAAATTTTTCGGCCATTCAAGAATCCTTTCTCTAATGCGATCTGGGCTATTTTCAATCACCACTTTGGGTAATAAAGCGACCCCACAACCCAGGGCAATCATCGATACAATCGCTTCATGACCCGCGACAGTCGCATAAATATGTGGCTGGAGAATTTTTTGTTGTTTAAACCAGCGATCGATTTTACGTCGACTCGGTCCATGTTCTGGTAAGATAAAGGGAATCTGTTGCCAGTTCGGCGATGATTGATGGAGCTGTGCACTAAAATTGGTTTTCAACTTCGGCATAAACAGGGTCATTTCGATGTTACCAATATCGGCAAAATTGATGCCCGCAGGGAGCAATTTAGGTCGTCCAGCAATGGCCAGATCAGCTTCATTCGATTGAATTTTCTTGACTGCATCAGCCGCATCACCGGTGGTGAGTTTGATCTCTACTGCCGGATATTGGACGCGAAACTGATCCAAAATATCCGGTAAATGACTATAAGCGGCCGTCACTGAACAGAATAGGCGCAGTTCGCCGACCAGTTCTGTTTGATCGGATTTAAGCTGATGTTGTAGCTGTTGATAGTGCTGTAGCGTTTGTGTCGCAAAATGTTTAAATAATGTACCGGCTTCCGTTATTTGTACACTGCGGTTATCGCGGATAAACAGGGCCTGTCCTAACTGCGCTTCCAAACGTTGAATTTGCCGAGAAAGTGTCGACGGACTGATATACATCTCTTTAGCCGTCTGACTAAAGTTTCCGCTATCACATAAATGTAAATAAAGCCTGAGATCTCGAATATCCATAAGTCGTTTCATGTTGCAATATTTGCAATATAGTATATTAAATATATCAATTTAAGCAATATGATATTCAGTGTATGATGATCCAAAGTAAAGCAGTGGAATGTTGCCATTAACCCTTTTTCAGTAACTGGAGTCAGCTATGTCAAATTACTTTAACACCTTAAATTTGCGCCAAAAATTAGATCAATTAGGTCAATGCCGTTTTATGTCTCGTGATGAATTTGCTTCCGGCGCCAATTTTTTGAAAGGCAAAAAAATTGTGATTGTGGGTTGTGGTGCACAAGGCCTTAATCAAGGTTTAAATATGCGCGACTCAGGTCTAGATATTGCTTATACCTTACGTAAAGAAGCGATTACTGAAAAACGTGCTTCATGGCGTAAAGCGACTGAAAATGGTTTTAAAGTTGGTACTTATGAAGAGTTAATTCCGTCGGCAGATTTAGTGGTGAATTTAACCCCCGACAAACAGCATTCAGCAGTAGTGAAAGCGGTTCAACCTTTAATGAAAAAAGGCGCGGCATTAGGTTATTCACATGGTTTCAATATTGTTGAAGTGGGTGAAAAAATTCGTCCAGATATCACCGTTGTGATGGTTGCACCAAAATGTCCGGGCACCGAGGTTCGTGAAGAGTATAAACGTGGTTTTGGGGTACCGACGCTGATTGCGGTGCATCCTGAAAATGACCCACAAGGTGAAGGTTTAGCGATTGCTAAAGCCTGGGCATCGGCAACCGGTGGCGATCGCGCTGGTGTGCTTGAATCCTCTTTTGTTGCTGAAGTGAAGTCAGATTTAATGGGTGAACAAACTATTCTTTGCGGCATGTTACAAACCGGTTCATTACTATGTTTTGATAAAATGGTCGCCGAGGGCGTCGATCCTGCTTATGCCTGTAAACAGATCCAATTTGGTTGGGAAACGATCACTGAGGCCCTAAAACAGGGCGGTATTACCCTAATGATGGATCGTTTATCCAATCCCGCTAAATTACGCGCCAATGCACTGTCTGAAGAGTTAAAAGTGATTTTACGTGATCTGTTCCGCAAACATATGGACGATATCATTTCGGGTGAGTTCTCATCAACTATGATGGCGGATTGGGCAAATGATGATGTTAATCTTTTAACCTGGCGTAAAGAAACGGGTGAAACGGGTTTTGAAAAAGCGTCTTTATATAATGGTAAAATCGATGAGCAGGCTTATTTTGATCAAGGTGTGGTGATGATTGCGATGGTGAAAGCAGGGGTTGAGCTTGCCTTTGAAACCATGCTTGAATCAGGCATTTTATCTGAATCGGCTTATTATGAATCACTACATGAGTTACCTTTGATTGCCAATACCATTGCCCGTAAACGTTTATATGAGATGAATGTGGTTATTTCTGATACTGCTGAATATGGTAACTATCTATTTGCCAATGCAGCTGAGTCCTTATTACGTCAGAAATTCATGTCCACTTTACAGACGGGTGACTTAGGTAAAGCCATTCCTGAAGGCAGCGTTGATAATGCGCAGCTACGCGAAGTGAACGAAGCGATTCGTCACCATCCAATCGAGGTGATCGGTCGTCAATTACGCGGTTATATGACTGATATGAAACGTATTAACGTCGGCAACTAATTCTCGCTATCTGCGTTTCATAAAGGTAATATTGATAGAGCAGGGTGTACCATTGCGTACACCCTTTTTTTATGCTGTCGATTGGGTTGGCCAAGCATATTTGATTGTCGTGTGACCCTATCATCACCTTTAGACCTATATCTCCTGATTATGACAGGTACGATCACCCCTTCCGTTTTCGGCTTAATGTTTATATCGATATCTCTGTATGAGTAAGGTTATGACCCACCATTTTTGATCGTATGATTGGCTCGTTTATGAGGGCCATTAACCTTATGTTGAATATGACTGATCCTATCGACAGTCTGTTGTTTTGAACGACTCTTTTTGTGATCTCGCTAACAGTCTCATTTTTATATCGCTTTAAACTAAAAAGTCATCACAATCAGTCAATTTTAGCTGAGATAAAATCACGATCTTAAGTATCTAAAAAGATCTTAAATTATGATCTTTTTAGGCTCATTAAGATCTATTTTTAATATTAATTAGATCTTAATTATTAATAATAAAATCATTTAATTTTATATAGTTAAATTAAAATTAATGCTTTATTTAAATAATTATCTATGCTATATATAAGCGGTTAATAAATATTATTACGAGAATAACAATAATGAATATTCGACCTGCCGAAAATTGGTTCTGGTTTTTTGACAAAGCATTAGATGCGCTAATGATTGATTTGTCTAATGAGATGATTTTTCGTTCCCGCTATAATCAAAAACTATTAATTGCTGATGCGCTATATCAGTCGGCGTTTTGTATTCAGGATGCCACGTTTTATTATCAATTCTATGAAAGCTGTGCAGAGTTATCACTTTCAGAACCGAATAGAGTGGAATTAGTGTTAAATGCGTTAGCGGCTAGAAACTATTTGAAACCACAGTTGCCAAAAAGCTGGTTTTTTATGCAGCAACCATGTTTCTTTGTTCCTGCTGTAGGTGAGATCGTGGTTGCGTGTACACAAGAATCGGGCGAATGTGTGAACTTATTAACGATTGATGTTGGCGAAAGTGCTTCTTTGTGTGTGGTGGCCGATGTTCATATCACGATGTCAGGCAAGACCTTTTATCTTGGCGAGCCTATCAAAGTCATGCACGACCGTCTGGCGCCGAAAAACAGAGTATCTCAACAGCAGATGCAAAGCACTGACACTGAGACAAATCAAATATTACAGAATTTTTTAAGTAAAGTTTGTTGAGCGAAAGTCGCCCTGATTCATTCAAGACGACACTGATTGTTATTCTATCCTAATTTAATATTACTCCGCGGAATGCAGCTGCACGCTAGTATTTGATGTTGTTGCCGTATGGCATTTTGCACCAATGGTTTTACCTCACCTTCAATTAATGCTACATGACACCTTCCACAAAGGCCGGCTCGGCAAGAGTAGGGTATTTGGATATTATGCTGTTCTAATTGCTCCAAAATGGTTTGCTCGGTATTGCCTTTAAAAAACTGACCTTGATAGTCAATATCAATCTCTTGATGGGTTGTTGCGCTGGGCTCAGCCGATGCCCTGAATGACGGTAAAGTATATTGACGCTGCTGATATAATTTTGCCGGTTTGGTCTCGAGAATTTCAACACGATCTGTCACACGAATAAGACCTTGATTGCGCGCAATCATATTCATACCAAAATCAATGTCACCTTTATCATCAGTTCTAAATTCAGCCAGCACACTTAAAGGCTCTTTTTGCGAATTTAATTTGGCAGATAGGGTATCGACGGTGGTTAAGATGCAGCGAGAACAAGGTTTGACCAATTCAAAAATCACTTCACCAATCTTTATCGTTTTCCAGCTATCTTCGGCAAAAGGCTGCTGATCATCAACAATAATATTGGCTCTAAACTGTGCTATCTCAATTGGTGAATGACAACGTGCTTTGACATATTCAAAAGAGGCGCGGTTGATTAATAAAAACGGATAACCGTCTGCAAATGAGAGGGGAATATCGGGAAACTGCTTGATCCGACGAGAGGAGTGTTCACCCACCCAGCGCAGCTGCACATCGTGCTGTAAATAATCACTAAACCAACGATTGACGTTGATTGAGGCAATATAAGCATGAAAATGATTGCCCCAGACTTCAGTGAATTCAGGTTGACTTGAAAAATCACGGTAATTGATTACAATACTTCGATTATCTGGCGATATAATCGTCAGGCCTGCATCAGTGATTTGTGGGGTTAACCGTAGCAGCTTGGGATATTTTCGGGCCGTGATAAAGGTGCCATCCGGTTTCGTCAACATAAACTGACGATCAAACTGAAAACCGCTTGGTTGGACCTGCGCGCTATCAAGCCTAATTCCGCTGAGTGATTTGGCGGGATAGATAAAAAGTTGTTCGATTGTTCGCATCATAGAAATACAATAAAATAACAAACAACTATTGTAAAAATAAATATGCTTGAGATCAATGTCGTCAAAGATATTGATGTTGAATTGACGAATTATTTAAAAGGTCGCCTTATGTCACAACAAAACGTTAATCAACCATTAACGCCTAAGCCGGTTGTCACCTTCAAAGATGGTGCTAGAGATTGTTTACCAACAATATTAGGTTATATGGGTATCGGTATTGCCGCAGGGGTTTTAGGCCGAGCTGCTAATTTAAGTGTGTTAGAAATAACCTTAATGGCGATGTTTATCTATGCAGGGGCCTCTCAGTTTATTATCGCCGGTATGATGGTGATCGGTAGCCCTGTTTCGGCGATTATCCTGACGACTTTTTTCGTTAATTCAAGACATTTCTTAATGAGCATGGCGCAGGCCGCCTATTTTCGTCGTTATAATTTGTGGCACAATATGGGGATTGGTTCACTGCTTACGGATGAATCCTTTGCGGTTGCCATGAATTTTATCAGCCTCAAGCGGCCTATCACTGCACACTGGATGCACGGCCTTAATGTGATGGCCTATTTGTCCTGGATTTTATCCTGTTTGTTAGGGGCGATATTGGGGAGTTGGTTACCGAATCCGCAGCAATTTGGACTCGATTTTGCATTAGTGGCCATGTTTATTGGCTTACTCTACCTGCAAATTATCAGTGATAAACAGAAAAAAATATTACATACTCTACTGATTATGAGCGCAGTGGTGATCTTTATGGTGATTTTTATGCGGTTTTTATCACCGCAGATATCACTGTTAGCCGCTACCCTATTAGGCTGTTTGATTGGCGTGGTAACCGAGAAATGAGCATAACACTTTACGCTTTACTGATTATTATTGGCTGTAGCTTGGTGACCTGGTTACCCAGAGTGATCCCTTTTATTTTAGTGCGCAAAATTCAGCTACCCTATAAGGTTGTTCGATTTTTATCGTATGTCCCTTTATGTATTTTAACGGCACTATTTTTTCAGAGCTTATTGATTTATCGAGAAGGTCAGTTTCCCGCTATTCATACCGATTATCTCGTGGCTTCATTACCGACTATTCTGTGCGCTATTTTAAGTAAAAACTTGATGTGGATCGTCGTCATTGGCATGTTAAGTATGGCACTGATTCGTTATTTAGGTTATTGATAAACGTTAAAAATGATACTTATAATCTCAATATCAAGATTGATTTTTATTATAACAGGGAATTAACGCACGGCTTTGGATCCTTAAGCTTAAGAAATGATGTTATATTCTACAAATGCAATCTATTTTTCAGTCATTTTACTTTCTTAAGGAAAAAGGGCATTTATGAGTCAGTTCACTTCTGTTGAGCAGTTTATTCATCATATCCAAAAGCGAGATCCACATCAGCCGGAATATTTACAGGCGATTCGGGAAGTGCTTGTCTCGCTATGGCCATTTTTAAAAAATAATCCTCGTTATACTGAAGAGGCATTATTACTTCGTATTACTGAACCTGAACGTATTGTTCAATTTCGCGTGACCTGGATTGATGATAAAGGACAAGTGCAGGTGAATCGGGCATGGCGAATTCAGTTTAGTTCAGCCATTGGTCCCTATAAAGGCGGCATGCGTTTTCATCCTTCGGTGAATCTGTCGATACTGAAGTTTCTCGGTTTTGAACAGACCTTCAAAAATGCATTAACCACGCTACCTATTGGTGGTGCCAAAGGGGGAAGTGACTTCGATCCTAAAGGTAAAAGTCATGGTGAAGTAATGCGTTTTTGTCAGGCGCTGATGACTGAGCTTTATCGTCATCTTGGTGCGGATACCGATGTACCGGCCGGTGATATTGGTGTCGGTGGTCGAGAAGTGGGCTTTATGGCCGGCATGATGAAGAAATTGACCAATAATGCCTCTTGTGTTTTTACCGGCAAAGGATTGGCATTTGGTGGTAGTCTGATTCGTCCGGAAGCAACAGGCTATGGTCTGGTTTATTTTGTGCAGGCAATGCTTGAAAAACAAGGTAAAAGTCTGGATGGGCTCAAAGTCGCCATTTCCGGATCTGGTAATGTGGCGCAATATGCGGTGGAGAAATGTTTAGAACTCGGCGCGAAAGTGATTACGGTTTCTGACTCTAATGGTACAGTGGTTGACGAGCAAGGATTTACCAAAGAGAAATTAGCTGCGCTGATGGAGATTAAAAATGTACAATATGGACGCGTTAAAGATTATGCTAAAGCCTTTAATCTAACCTATCTGGAAGGACAAAGACCATGGCATATTGCGGTTGATATTGCCTTACCTTGTGCTACGCAAAATGAGCTTCATTTGGAAGATGCAAAAACGCTGATCAAAAATGGTGTTATTGCCGTTGGTGAAGGCGCTAATATGCCAACGACGATTGAAGCTACCGAAGCCTTTATTGCCGCAAATGTGCTGTTTGCTCCAGGTAAAGCAGCCAATGCTGGTGGGGTAGCGACATCAGGCCTTGAAATGGCACAAAATTCAGCGCGATTATCCTGGTCTGCCGAGAAGGTTGATCATAAACTACATCATATCATGCTGGCAATACACGAATCTTGTGCTCGTTACGGCGATAATGGCAGCAAGGTGATTAACTACGTGAATGGGGCCAATATTGCAGGCTTCGTTAAGGTCGCTGATGCGATGATAGGACAAGGCGTACTGTAGGTTTTATCTGATAAAAAAGCTGCCAGCAGGTGGCTTTTTTTATGCTTGTTATATTTAGCCTGATTTTTATTTTAAAAACCTTCGTTTCTTTTGTTGTTCAGGTGTTGATACAGACACCTCTTTTTATCGGCTGAGTTTCTCCTCATATCAGAAAGTGAAAGAGATTCAACATTCAATCAATCAGTTATCAATATATACGTGGAATATGTCACTTGAGAAAAATAGAGTTATGTTATAACATAACATTTAATGATCATTTGTCAGTGATATGACAGTACAATTTTAACTCAATTATTATTCGGAACGCTTCATGCAGACAAATCTATTTTATCATTTCATCTCTGGTGTAACACTGTTATCTGGTTGTATTGCTTTTTATACTTCCGCACATAGTCACGGCCATAATCATGATCATGCGCACCATCATGAGATGACCGAGCAGGAGCGCCAGATATTTGCTGGATATTTTAGCAATGCTGAGGTAAAAGATCGCCCGCTCTCCGATTGGCAAGGTAACTGGCAGTCAGTATATAGTTATTTATTGGCTGGCGATCTTGATGCGGTATTGGCCGCTAAAGCGGCAAGCGATGGAACGAAAACATTCGCAGGGTTCAAGGATTATTATGAGAAAGGTTATGCAACGAATATTGACCTTATTTCGATTGAGGGCGATGAGATCTATTTCTTTGCAAAAGATAAAATGAGCTCTTGTCGCTACACTTATGAGGGGTATAAAATTTTAGACTATCAAGCTGGCAATCGTGGGGTTCGTTATCTGTTTCAATGTCGTGATCCTGCATCATCAGCGCCAAAATATGTGCAATTTAGCGATCATGGTATTGCACCTGCGCCATCTTTCCATTTCCATCTTTATCTAGGCAATGAGTCACAAGTTGAATTAGAAAATGAAGTCACCAATTGGCCCACCTTTTATCCGCTCTCTTATGATAAAGCGGATATTGTGGAAGAGATGCTGGCGCACTAACTTACACTTAAGATCGCATAAAATAGCTATATGCCATTTTTATGTTTAGCGATCTGCGCGTTGATTTTCTGTGCTTCAGCAAGCTGACCAATTTGGGTTAGAGATTGTGCTACTTCTTTTTGATAAAGTAGATTTGTTCTGATTACTTTAGGTTGTGCCTGCCACCAATGAGATAAAGCATGACTATCCACGTCGTTGGCTAATTGATGAATGCGGCCAATATAGGCACTGTGCTTATATTGGTCAAGCTGCGTTTCTGGATAGAGTTGTACTTTGTACATCACTGGCATCATCTCAATAATGGCTTGATAATCTTGTAAGTTATCATAAATTTTACTGGCCAGCTTGATGACTTCAGGATGTCTTGGATGATCATCGAGTAACTTATTAATCTGTTTTTTCGCTTGCAGCAGTTCGTTATTCTTAATTTGCAAACGTATTTGGACCAATAAGAAGGCCATTTTTTCTTTATCTGTGCAAGTTAGCGCAGCTTGTTCAAGTAACTGATTTGCTGAAATTAAATCATTGGCATCAATCGCGGCTTGCGCAGCTTGTAAATAGAGCAAGGTTTGATGATTGGCTGATTTAGCCGCTTTGGTTAATAATTTCTCCGCTGCTTTATATTTTCCCTCTAATATCAGTAGTTGTGCATCTTCTATTTTCTTCGCTGATTTATTGGGAAATACATAGTGCCAGAATCGCCTTATAGAACTATGTGATAGTGAGATCTCTTTTAATAACCAATAGACAAAATAGACCAGAAAAAACAGAATGACTTCAGCTAATATAAATAGCGTAAAACTCATTTTTATCCGGTAACCGGCAACTTGAAAAAACACCATGCCTTGATGCCCAGCGAGCATTGGTGCAATCACGATGACGCCAGCGGCAATCAGGAAAATAATCAAGATTCTAATCATCACTTATCTCCTAATTGGCGGTGAGTAAATCGCGAACGCGGGTTTGCATCAAATGCGCTAATAGTGGTGCGCTCGCAAGTTTTTCAGGTAAATATTTTTGGCTGATGGTCTGTTCTTGTAATTGCGTCAATTCATCAATAAAGGCTTGGGTCATCGGCGCTTGGGTATTAAAGTAAGCATAAATCGAACTGGAGACGTCTTTGAGTGCTTGTTGATAAATGGCATCTTGATGACGCGGTACGGCTTGGGCAGCAATAAAAAGTTGTAATCGCAGATTTTCTCTTAGATAAACGGATTGTTCTGGCGTAATCAGCGCACGATAGATCTGGCAATGCTGAGCTGCCTCTTTATTCTGGCCTGCCTTAGCAAGACAATTGGTGAGTTGATCATACTTTTCAACTGTGACAAATTTATTTAAGAAAGATTGCCCATTTCTCAGTAAATTATGGTACCAACGACTGAAGGTTGAGGGCGGCGTTTCTGCCGGAAGCATCTCTGAACTGGTCGCTTCATGTTCGGTGGCTGCTTCAGAGAATGAATCATCATAGTTTACCAGTGACAGATCAATCGCTTCATAATTATCTACTAATGGCAAATCACTGACCTGATTTGCCATTTCCATTAATGACATCACAATGCCATCAAAATCAATATGGCTTATCAGTGCAAGCGAGCTCATATCTTTTGCAATCGCTTGTCGAACCGGTAATAAACTAGGATCATTGGTTTCAGCCAGACTCGCATCGGCACTTTTTAAGAGTAACCTTGCTGTCACATAATCTTGATCATTCCATATTTTACGGCCGGCCAGATTGACCAGATAATCCGCTTGAGAAATTAACCAGTTATTATTATTGGCGGGTGAAAGCGCGGATAATTGTGCATGCAATTTCTGTAAGCTTTGCTCATTAATCTGCATGGCATCGTCAATTTTAGTGGTAAATTGATTTTGTGATTGTTGCTGTTTAATCAGATCATCGTTAACTTTTTGCTGCAGTTGCGCAAGTTGTTGATTTTGACTAGTACTTGCTTGTGTTAACTCTTGTTGAATCTGCTGAGATAATGACTCATGGAGTGTGGTCAGTTCGCGCTGGAGTGAAGCGATAGTCGCTTGTTGCTCTGCGACTTGGCGATGCCCATGAAAATAGATACCCGTTCCAAGCCCGAATGTCAGTAAAATAGCCAAAATGGATAATTTAGAAACCGGTGTCTTATTCGTCGTATCTTTTGAGCGACTTTTTGGCGCATCGGATTTGATCGCTGATTGCTGCCGATTATTATCTGTTATTGGGGCAGGCTTCTCTTTTTTAGGTTTCTGTTCAGGTGCCGTCTGCTTATTATCAGACTGTGACTGAACTGCATCAGTAGCCTCATTATGCTGAATATCTTCATTGCTTGGTAATGATCTGTTTTCAGTCATGATTCATCCTTATCCAGTGAGATTAAACGCGTCCATTATGACATAGAGTGACAAGCATTTTAAATAAAATTTGATTATTGGCGGAGTCGACTTGAATGACGTTAAGCCAGCCGAGTTGTCTCGCTTTATTAGCTATTCTTGGGCTCGTGACAACTAATTTGCTCAGTGAACGCTGAGAAGGGGTGACCAACTCATTTAATCTTAGCAAGCTATCAATGTTGGTCATTGTTATTGTGGCACGCTTCGGCCAGCTTTGAATCTCTTTGGCGGGATAGTCAATATGTCTTCTCTGGTAACATTCAACATACTCCACCTGCGCACCTCGCGATTGTAGAATACTGGCTAAAAGCTCACGTCCATTATTGCCGCGCAGAATCAGTATTCGTTTACCGGCCACCTTTTGCAGCGCGGACAAAGTAAGGAGTGCTTCGCTATTTTCATCCATACTTGGATAAATCACCGTTTGACCAATTTTTTTTTGTAGCAATTGTGCCGTTTTTTGACCAATCGCGGCATAATTTAATGCCATCGGAAATTGAATCGGCTCAGCAGATTGTTCCAGGCAATTGATCACTTGTGGTGATACGGCAATCACCATATCATGCTCAGAAAGCGTATCAAGTTTACCCTGTAAATTGTTGATTGATATACTTGGTTCTATGGTAAATAGCGGTATATGTCTGGCCGATAAACCAGCATGCTTAAGACAATTAAGTAGTTCCTCTCCGTAAGGGGAAGGCCGCGTAATAATTATCATGAGGAGGCGTTTATTTCATCTAAAATTTCTCTGGCACCTTGCGCTAAAAGTTGCTTTGCTAAGGCGATACCAAGCTGCTCCGCGCACTCACTTTTACCGGTGATTTTCGCATGAATAATTTTACTGCCATCACAGCGACCAACTAACGCCTTAATCTGTAGCGTATCTTGCTGCAGTGTTGCATGACAGCCGATCGGTATTTGGCAGCCACCTTGTAACATTTTATTCATGGCTCGTTCAGCTAATAGGCAAAGGCGCGTAGGTTTATCATCAAGCGGCGCTAACAGCTGTTCAATCATCGGATCATTTACGCGAGTTTCGATACCAACAGCACCTTGTCCAACCGCAGGTAGCATGATTTGCTGATCTAACGCGGTGGTAATACGATCCGATAGACCTAAACGTTTTAGTCCTGCAACCGCTAGGATGATCGCATCGTACTCACCTTGATCAAGTTTGGCTAATCGGGTACCGACATTACCGCGCAAATCTTTAATATTTAACTGCGGATAATGCGCTTTAAGCTGACATTGGCGACGTAAGCTTGAAGTGCCGACGACCGCGTCACTAGGCAGATCGTCCAGTGATTGATAGTGATTAGAAACAAATGCATCACGCGGGTCCTCGCGTTGACAAATCGTTGTCAAGGTCAGTTTATCTGGAAACTCTACCGGAATATCTTTCATCGAATGAACCGCGATATCCGCTTCATTATTAAGCAAGGCTTGCTCTAATTGCTTGACAAATAAGCCTTTACCGCCGATTTTTGCAAGCGGTGTATCTAAAATAATGTCACCTTGTGTAACAATCGGGAACAGTTCAACAATCAGATTGGGATGATATTTTAATAATTGTGATTTTACAAAATTGGCTTGCCAAAGTGCCAAAGGACTTTTTCTTGTGGCAATCCGAATAACGGGCTGTTGCTGCATAAAAACCTCAATAAGTGGATTAATTGCACCCTAAGTACATTAACCCACTAAAACTAATTTAATTTATCGACCAGCTGGGGCGCTAAACCGATATAATTTGCGGGTGTCATCGCTTTTAAGCGTATTTTTTCTTCTTCTGGTATTGCCAGGCTATCGATAAATTGTTGCATGCCTTTTGCATCGATACGTTTACCGCGAGTGAGCTCTTTTAGTTTCTCATAAGGTTTTTCTATGCCATAGCGACGCATCACCGTTTGAATCGGCTCTGCAAGAACTTCCCAGTTACGATCTAGCTCATGGCACAAATGAGCTTGGTTGACTTCTAATTTACTCAATCCTTTTAAGGTCGACTGATAGGCAATGATGGCATAACCAATGCCTACACCAAGATTACGCAGCACCGTTGAGTCAGTTAAGTCTCTTTGCCAGCGTGATATCGGTAATTTACTGGCCAGGTGGGCCATCATCGCATTGGCTAAGCCCAGATTACCTTCGGAATTTTCAAAATCAATTGGATTGACTTTATGAGGCATGGTTGATGAACCAATTTCACCGGCGATAGTTTTTTGTTTGAAATGATTAAGTGCAATGTAGCCCCAAACATCACGATCAAAGTCGATTAAAATGGTATTGAATCTGGCCACACAATCAAATAGCTCAGCAATATAGTCATGCGGCTCAATCTGTGTGGTATAAGGATTCCATTTAATACCTAAATGTGTCACAAAGTCATGACTCAATTGATGCCAGTCAACATTGGGATAAGCGATGATATGCGCATTATAATTGCCCGTCGCACCATTTATTTTGCCTAATATTTCAATCTGTTGTAGCTGAGCAAACTGGCGCTGTAAACGATAAACCACATTTGCAAACTCTTTACCAATCGTTGAAGGCGTTGCCGGTTGCCCATGGGTACGAGAGAGCAAGGGAATATTGCGGTATTCATGCGCCAGCTGTGTGAGAGTATCGATAATTTTGTGCCAATATGGATTCAGTACTGTTTCTCTGGCTTCTGATAACATTAAAGCATGGGAGAGATTATTGATATCTTCAGAGGTGCAAGCAAAATGAATAAACTCTGAAATCTGGCTAAGCTCCTCAATGTGTGCAATTTTATCTTTTAAAAAGTACTCAACGGCTTTCACATCATGATTTGTCGTTTTTTCTATGTTTTTAATCAACAGTGCATCTTGCTCGCTAAAATTATCGACAATCTGATTGAGATATTCAGTCGCCTTGCTACTTAATGCAGGTACTTCTTGAATCACTTGGCATTCAGCCAATTTTTGCAACCAACGTACTTCAACTTTAACCCGATATTTGAGTAATCCATATTCACTGAATAGGGTGCGTAGTTGTGCCGTTTTATCGCCATAACGTCCATCGATAGGGGATAAGGCGGTAAGAGAAGATAATTTCATCAATTTAGACTCCACAGATCATGCTAGGAATAAGATAATAGTTCGTTGGCAGCTTGCAACATTTTTTTACGTGAAAAAATAAACTGCCAGCGCGAGCCACCCATTTGAAACCATAACGTTCCTGCTCTAACACAGGCAAATAACGCCGTTCTAATTTTGGCTTGTACCAAGGTATTTTGTAGGCACTCAATTTTACCTGTCACTTTAATTTTAGTGGTGATAGGACTAATGATATCGGCATAGATGCCGGCGAGTGAATAAGAGAGTTCATCAATATGCTCGGCGATGGTCGTCTCATCTAAAGGTGAATGTAGATGGGTGATACGTGAGAGTCTTTGGGCTAGCTCTGATAGCGCCTGATTATTTTTACGCAGCTTATTGGCAATACCCAGTGAACCAAAAATATAACGTATCAAGTCCATCTGTTCTTTATTTTGATTCGCATTTAAGACTTTGATCAGTATACGCAGTCCTGACTGAATATTCTCGATACCACCAAAAACATCACCAACCGATGTCGGCGAAGTATTAAATAAACTTTTTACCGCTATTTTATATTGCTCATGATTACAGGTCGCTGAATCTGCCAGCTGCGTTACTAGCGAGGCATTTTGGCAGACGCCAGCGAGTGAAATAACGATATTATGATATTTGCTCATGTTTTACTCGAATTTATGGTTTAATGAGTTGCCGATGCGCTCTTCTATAATCCCGCCACCCAGACAAATTTCATGATGGTAAAAAACAGCTGATTGTCCCGGCGTAACAGCAGAAATCGGTTCATCGAAGATCACTTCAATTTTTTCATCCGTAATGGGGGTAACCGTACAGGGAATATCTTGTTGGCGATATCGGGTTTTCACACTACAACGAATGGTTTGGATTAATGGCTTACGGTTGACCCAATCGAGTTGCTGGGCAATTAAACCCGTTGAAAATAGGGCTGGATGATTAGCGCCTTGTGCAACAATGAGCTCGTTAGTGAGTAGATTTTTTTCAACTACATACCAAGGCGTTTCAGGCGCATCTTTGAGACCGCCAATGCCTAATCCTTTGCGTTGACCTAAGGTGTGATACATTAAACCTTGATGTTCACCGATCACTTTACCGTCAACGGTACGAATTTTACCTGGCTGAGCGGGTAGGTAACGCGCTAAAAAATCGCGAAATTTACGTTCGCCAATAAAACAGATGCCGGTTGAGTCTTTCTTTTGTGCCGTGATTAAACCGAGTTCATCCGCAATTTTTCTCACTTGTGGCTTTTCTAATTCGCCCACTGGAAAAAGACTTTTACTAATTTGTGCTTCGCTCAGCGTATAGAGAAAATAGCTTTGATCTTTATTATTATCGATACCGCGTAATAACTCAGTACCGGCATCGGTGTCACGTCGTCTGACATAGTGGCCAGTGGCAATATAGTCAGCACCTAAATCTTCAGCGGCATAGTCTAAAAAGGCTTTAAATTTAATCTCTTTATTACATAGAATATCTGGGTTGGGCGTTCTGCCCGCTTTATATTCAGAGAGGAAGTGTTCAAATACATTATCCCAATACTCTGCCGCAAAATTGATGGTTAATAACTCTATGCCTAATTTATCACAGACGGCTTGTGCGTCAGCCAAATCAGCAGATGCACTGCAGTACTCATCATTATCATCCTCTTCCCAGTTTTTCATGAAAAGGCCGGTGACCTGATAACCCTGTTGTTTTAATAAGTAGGCGGATACTGATGAGTCAACGCCCCCAGACATACCTACAATCACTTTTTTAGTGCTTGTTTCAATTGCATTTAATGCAGAAATTTTTGCGTCAGACATAATATATTTTTAGCTAAAAAGGCTCTCTCTATATAACGAATACTTAAACAGTAAAATAGTTGAATAAACACTATTTCAACCAGCTTGATAGATTAAAAATGAGTTATTTAACGGATCTTTACCGCATGAATAAAAAAATGAAACAGATTTAACTATACCTAATATTAGGTAGGTAATCTGAATATTCAATATGGCATTGACGATTTTCTCTATCTTAGCATATAAATAGAGAAATTTAACCCTATGCTCATGGTTTCAATCGTTGATTTTTGAAAGAAATCATCAAATAAAAAAGCCAGATAAATGGGATTCATCGTAATAGATTGAGATGATGTCAGGTTATCAAGTTAGCTGATTTATCGATAGCAATCTTATCTACCAAGAGCTTGATAGTGTTTAATGATTGCATAAGCTGTTAAATACGAGCACAATAAAATCATAAAATGAGATGTGTCGAGGGATATTTTATGTCAAAAACGGTATTGGTGGTAACCGCGGAGCAGTTAGCTAGCCAGCTCTTGAGTACTGAGCGTTTGATTTTACTGTTTTGTATCAACAATAGCAGTGATGATTATCAGACTATGCTGCCGATGATTGAAACATTACAATCTCACTACCAATCTCAGATCTATTGTTGTCAGATAGATATTGATCAGGATACTGCTTTTGCTAAAAAAATGGCTATTGATGTTGTTCCGACCATTTTTCTTATTCGTCATCAGCAGATCATTGATGAAAGAGAAGGGCGGTTAACTGCCGATGAATTGGCACATTTTATCGAGAATAATCTGTAGTTTTTGATGCGTTAAGCTGAGTGAAACAATTTGATTAGAGCACTATTTTATTGCAGCTTGTTCTCTTCATATTTAATAAAAAAGCGGGTTAATCCCGCTTTTTTTATTCATAGTTGCTGAATCAACCGTGAACCATCTTAGCTTTTCGCTTTTGCGGCAGCTTTAACTATCACCGCGAACGCATCGGCCTTCAATGAGGCGCCACCGACTAAAGCACCATCAATATCTGGCTGAGTGAATAATTCAGCTGCATTGCTATCATTCACTGAACCGCCGTATTGAATAATCACTTGTTTAGCGATTTCAGCGTCTTTTTTCGCGATATGATCACGGATAAATTTATGTACCGCTTGTGCTTGTGCTGGCGTTGCTGATTTACCGGTACCAATTGCCCAAATCGGTTCATAAGCAATCACGGCATCTTTAAATGCGGCAGCGCCTAAAGTCTCTAATACCGCATCAATTTGGCGTGCACAAACTGCTTCTGTCTGGTTTGCTTCATTTTCCGCTTCGGTTTCGCCAATACATAAAACAGGAATTAAGCCATTTTCTTTTAACACCGCAAATTTCTTAGCAATAAAAGAATCAGACTCTTTGTGATAAGTTCGACGTTCAGAGTGACCGATAATGATATATTTCGTGCCCATCTCTTTAAGCATTTGCGCAGAAATATCACCGGTATAAGCACCTGATACTGCAGTATCAACATTTTGTGCGCCAAGGTTGATTGCACTTCCAGATAATTGCTCACGAACAAAATCCAGATACATAACAGGCGGGGCAATGGCGACATCACAGTTTTTGACATCAGCCAGGTTCTGTTTCAGTCCTGCCACTAATGTTTTCGCCATTTCTTTGCTTCCGTTGAGCTTCCAGTTTCCCATTACTAATGGTTTGCGCATGATTTTTCTCCAAGTAAGACATTAATATATGATTTAGGTGTAGAATTCTGGTCAATTAGATATAATAATAGTATTGTAGTTAAATAACCACCATTAATTATTGAGGACTAACATGTCATTAGAAATCTTAAATCAATTAGAAAGTAAAATTCAACAAGCGGTTGATACTGTCGGATTATTACAAATGGAAATTGATGAACTCAAAGAACATAATCAGCAACTTGAACAACAACTTTCTACTTCAAATGCGACGTTTGCTGCTTTACAAGAGGAAAATCAACGTTTAAAACAAGAACAGTCTCAGTGGCAAGATCGTCTGCAGAGTTTACTTGGCCGGATGAGTGATATTAAATAAGGTCACACATTGAATCAGCGTTTTAAAGATTTATGGCTAGCAGAAACCATTCGTTTAATTGAACAAACTGATCATTTTGCTGATAGTGAGGCCAATCGTCAGGCTAAAGGCATCAACGGTAATTTAACCCACCGTATATTATTCAGAGCTAAACTTATTGCCCAGCAAATAGGTTTACTGGATCTGCAAAGACGTTATATCAAAGTGTTGCAAATCACCTTATTTGCGCTCTTTTTTATGGCTTTATTGATTGGCACCGGTTTAAGCTTTACCGCATTAAGTCAGGAGCCAGTCAATATATTCTGGGCTTTAATTAGTCTGTTAGGTCTTAACTTTGTTATGCTGCTGATTTGGTTATTCAGCTTTTTATTACTGCCCAAAGAGAGCGGTAGCTTGTTTGTTCAGTTATGGTTATGGCTCAGTCATAAATTTGCTGCCAAACAGACGACGCAACAATTCTTACCAGCCCTCATGGCGTTATCAGGTCATCAGATACGTTGGGCAATCAGTTTTGTGGTCAATCTTTTTTGGACGTTAATCCTGTTATCCAGTTTCTTGATTTTAGTTATTCTTTTTTCGGCTAAACACTACAGCTTTGTTTGGCAAACCACCCTCTTAAATGCGCATTCATTTATCTGGCTAACACAATCGTTAGGTGCTTTTCCTGCGTTGTTGGGATTTGCGGTGCCTGATGTTGAAACCATTCGTCAGAGTGGCGTGCTGGCGTTATCGGCGGGCGAGGTTCGCTCCTCATGGGCGATCTGGCTATTGGGCGTTTTTTTAGCTTATGGATTACTCCCCCGCATGATACTCATGCTCATCAGCGGTTTTATTTGGTCAATCAAGCAGAGAACAGCTCAGCTAAATTTAGCTTTGCCAGCATATCAATTACTCGCTCAGCGCTTACAACCATTCTCTTGCGAAGGACAGATCGTTGATCCTAATTTAATCGCACATGAGTTATCGCAAATCTTGCCATTAGATAGGCAAGGTCGAGGTCAATATCTGGTTGCGATTGAGGTTTATCAAGATTGGCAACCACCGATATCCGTAGATTTCTCCTTTTTAGGGTGCTTAAATCAACGACAGCAGCGCCAACAAGTGTTAGATTATTTACAGCAATATCCCGCACAAAAATTGTTAATTGCTATTGATACCCAGCGTGCCCCTGACCGCGGTATACTCAATTTGATCATTGCACTGATAAATAAATCGCAGCAAACCAGAATATGGCTGCTCAATGAAGGTAAACAGTACCAAAACTGGCGAGCTGATTTAGCTGAGCTTGCACTATTAACGGCACAACCTGATTGGTTAACAGAAGTGGGCTAAGATGAAGAGATTAAATTTAGCGATAGTTGGCCATGCGAATGCAGGAAAAACCTCTTTTTTAAGGACACTAACGCGAAATGGTCATTTTGGTGCTATATCAGATAAACCCGGTACTACCCGTCATGTAGAAAAAATCACGCTAACGATCAATGACCATGAGTCAGTGGTGTTTTATGATACGCCAGGGCTTGAAGATAGCATGTCACTTTATGATTATATTTATAGCTCAATTGGCGTAGGTGAAAAACTTGATGGTATTGATCGTTTACAACGTTTCTTAATCAGTCCGGAAGCTGAGCAGCGTTTTAATCAAGAAGCCAAAGTTATTCGGCAGCTGTTAGTGAGTGATGCGGGACTGTACGTGATTGATGTCACAGAACCGGTATTGGATAAATATCATGACGAATTAGCGATTTTGGCCGATAGTCATAAACCGTTATTGGCTATTTTAAATTTTACCGCCAATGAAGTCAGCTTTGAAGTTGAGTGGAAAGCATTACTGGCGCGGGTTGGTATTCATGCCATTATTCGCTTTGATGCAGTTTTTCCGCCAATAGATGGTGAAACGCGACTTTATCAAAGCTTGTCACTGCTGATCGAATCGGCTAAAACGTTGCTGAATAATTTGGTGACGGAGCTGGAGGTTAAGCGTAAGCAGCGTGAATATCATGCTAGACAACTTATCGCTGAAGCACTGATTGATGTGACGGCCTGTTATCGTACGATTGAACCTGATGATCAACAAGCCATCACAGCTTTACAAGATGAAGTCAGGAAAAGAGAACAAAAGGCGATTAAATCACTGCTTCAGCTTTATCAATTTGATGATCAATATCAAACCTTAGAACAGATGCCCATCATTGCCGGACGCTTCGAGAGTGATCTGTTTAGTCCTGAAGCAATGAAGCTGCTGGGTATCCATATGAGTAAAGGTATGGTCACAGGTGCAATTGCCGGTGCTGGGATTGATCTGGCTGCGGGGGGAATGACATTAGGCGCTGCGGCCTTGATTGGTGCGCTAATTGGTGGCGTTTCGCAGACAGCGAGACATTATGGTGCTAAGATTAGAGGTAAGTTTTCCGGGCAATTAACCTTGACGGTCGATGATGCAGTGATCTGTTTTTTATTTTTAAGATTACAAGCGTTAAAAACAGACTTAGATGCAAGAAGTCATGCTAATACAGATTTAATTGTGATTAACAATCCTGCCTCGACAGTTTGGCAGAAAGGACAATTACCGAAACAATTAATTGTTGCCAGATCACATCCTAAGTGGTCAAGTTTAAATAAATCCTCAGCACTGTATGATGACCAGCGAACTGAAATTGTTAACGAGTTGGCTAAGCAATTAGAATAATTTTTTACTGATTTTCTTTTCATATTCTATTCTATTGGTTATTATGATGTTTGTGATTAATTTATTGAGCGTCGCTCTCTTATGAACTCTACTTTACTCTCCCAATTAAAGCCGAATAGTACCAATATAATAAGACGACTTCGTTCGATTAGTTTTTTTCTGCTATCATTAATTTTTTTCGGCTGTTCAAGTACTAATGCGGTTAGTTATGTCGACCAAAATTCCGATAAACAAGTCTTAATGAATATTCAGTCTCAATATCAGCAGTGGAAAAATACCCCTTATAAATATGGCGGTAGTAGTTATAAAGGCATTGACTGTTCAGCTTTTGTGATGAACGCGTTTCAATCTAAATTTAATGTGAATTTACCAAGAACTACCACACAGCAAGCAAAATTGGGTCATGAAGTCTCGAAGTTAAAAGCGGGTGATCTGGTTTTTTTCAAAACGGGTGAAGGTCGAAGTGGTTTACATGTCGGTATTTATTATAAGAACGGACAATTTTTACATGTTTCATCCCATCATGGCGTACAGCTGGCCAGTTTGAGTAATGAGTACTGGAAATCAAATTATTGGATGAGTCGAAGGGTACTATAAGTTCTATTATCCTCTCAACGCGTGCGCAAATAATAAAAAACCACCCTAAGGTGGTTTTTTTGTCATGAGGCGATATGGCTAATGCTGCTATTGGCTTATATGACGCCTTCCCAGTGTAATGTCACCTCAGCAATAAACGCCGCACATAAAAAGGTACCGGCACAGACGACAAGTGCAACCGGGATGATCCGCCAGGAGATTTTTCTGAACATGGCGAGATCTTTACCAATTGCCAGACCGGCATAAGCTAGAATTGGTGTACATACGGCAAGAAATTGCACATTTTTAGCCGTTGCTATCACCCATTCAGAGATCGGCATCTGCGGTATAGAGACCATAATCGCAACAATTGAAACCCAAAAGATGACGGGTAACTTATTACAGTAAGGTAATTTAGCAATTAGATAGCCAATCGCGGATATAGCGGCCAGTATAGCCACCGCTTTGACTGAGCTCAATATATCAATATGATAGCCAACCGTATTACCCGCTGCCATGATTAAGCTGACCAGAATCAGCACAAAAATCGTTTCCATTATTTTCATTATGAATTACCTGACACATTATCAGTTTTACCAAACATACGGCTAAATACGACGTACATTTTATTCGCAAAAGGTAAAGAGAAGAACATATAGATATAGATGCCAAGTACACTCGACATCAGATTGGCTGAGGCTGCATAGGCACGAATTGATTCGGCCATGGTTGGATAAACCGCGATAATTGAACCAGCTGAAGCAGCCATCATGCTGCCACTACCCACGCCGGCGCCCATTGCCAACGCGTAAGGATGTAAAATACCTAAATTAGCAATAAATGTGGCCAGAATACTGATCCAGATTGCGCCAAACAGTGTGCCACAGATATACATCGCCATCACACCGCTACCTTCCGGTGAATCTAAGCCGTACTTATCGGCAATAATCGCAATATTGGGTTCGCGAGCGACAGAGTAAGTTGCACCGACTGCTTCTCGGCCCATGCCCAGGGCAACGGCAAGCGGCAAGCCAAATAGAATAGTACCGATAAAATGTCCGACTTCCTGAAATAGTAGGGCGCCTTTCGCTTCCATGATATGACTTAAATTCGGGCCAATATCTAAACCAAGTTTGGCAATCAACAGCATTAATGACACGGTCATAATACTACTGGCGTGTTTCATATTGCGTTCTTTTAATATTTTTAATTTAGGAAAACTGATTATGCCACCGATAATCATGGCAAAAATCATCGGTAATAAAGAGATCATCCCTATTTTTTGAATACCGATTAATTCACTGATGATAACAATCACCAAAGCCAACATATGCAATCGCCAATCCTTAAAAACATCCATCTAAAATATGACTCCTATGTTTTATATCAATCCTCTGAATGATATTTATGTGTGTTTTTATTGAGGAGGAACTGTATTATTTTTACTACTATTAAAAGTAGTGAATAAAAAACAGTAGTGGGTATAAAACCATAATCAAATCCGCTGAGCAAATAAAAATTTTTAATACTGTGATATAAACGACACGAGTTCTTTATGCTGTCTAATCTAGACTGGCCGGCAATAGCCGTTTATTATGAAAAATAAGTATTTAAATTTTTATAAAAATTAAGCAGTTATGCTTCTTTACTGAAAAGTAAACAGGAATTATGTTTATTGCAACTGAATTTGTTTTATAATAATTACAATTTTGCGTCAGAGTTAAAGGATATCTTGTATGCGTTCGATTTATTGTGGTCAGTTAAATGCTTCTTTTATTGATGAAGAGGTGACGTTATGTGGTTGGGTGAATAAACGCCGTGACTTAGGTGGTATGATTTTTATTGACATGCGAGATCGTGAAGGCATTGTACAAGTCTTTTTTGACCCAGCTTATAAAGAGGCATTTATACTAGCGGCTGAATTACGTAATGAATTTTGTATTCAAATTAAAGGTAAGGTCAGAGCGCGTCCGGAAGGTCAAAAAAACAAGGACATGTCGACAGGTGAGATCGAAGTGCTTGCGACCGAATTAGTGATCATTAATCGTTCAGAAGTACTGCCTTTAGACTTTAATCAGAACAATACCGAAGAGCAGCGATTAAAATATCGTTATATTGATTTACGTCGCCCAGAAATGGCGCAAATCTTTAAAACCCGCGCCAAAATTACCGCTTTTGTGCGCCGCTTTATGGATGAACATGGTTTTCTCGATATTGAGACACCGATGCTCACTAAAGCCACGCCAGAAGGTGCTCGAGATTATTTAGTGCCAAGTCGAGTGCATAAAGGTGAGTTTTATGCGTTGCCCCAGTCCCCACAACTTTTTAAACAACTCTTAATGATGTCTGGTTTTGATCGTTATTATCAAATTGTTAAATGTTTCCGTGATGAAGATCTCCGTGCTGATCGTCAGCCTGAATTTACCCAGATCGATGTTGAAACGTCGTTTATGAATGCCGCACAAGTACGTGACATAATGGAAACATTGATTCGTCAGTTATGGCTACATGTGAAACAGGTTGATTTAGGTGATTTTCCTGTGATGACATATGCTGAAGCAATGCGCCGCTACGGCTCAGATAAACCGGATTTACGTAATGATTTAGAAATTATTGATGTGGCTGATCTGGTTAAAGAGATTGATTTTAAAGTATTCTCTGAACCTGCCGCAAATCCAACCGGGCGTGTTGCACTATTATGTGTACCTGGTGGTGCTGAACTGAGCCGTAAACAGTTAGATGACTATACTAAATTTATTCAGATTTATGGTGCCAAAGGTATGGCCTGGATAAAAGTCAATAACGTTGAGGCCGGTCTTGAAGGGGTACAAAGCCCGATTGCGAAATTCTTTAATGCCGAGCAAATGCAGCTGTTATTAGCGCGCGCTAATGCGAAGAACAATGATATTCTGCTGTTCGGTGCGGATAGTTATAAAGTCGTGAGTGATGCGCTCGGTGCATTACGCCTTAAAGTGGCCAAGGATTTCGGTTTAACCGATGAAAAACGCTGGTCACCACTGTGGGTGGTTGACTTCCCTATGTTCGAAGAGAACGATGAGGGGGGATTAAGTGCGATGCATCATCCATTTACGTCGCCAAAAGATTACTCACCAGCACAGCTGAAACAAAGTCCTGTGGGCGCTGTCGCTAATGCCTATGATATGGTCATTAATGGCTATGAAGTAGGCGGCGGCTCAGTCCGAATTCACCGTAGTGAGATGCAGCAAGCTGTGTTTTCCATTTTAGGCATCAGCGAACAAGAGCAGCAAGAAAAATTTGGCTTCTTACTTGATGCGTTAAAATATGGTACGCCACCGCATGCTGGATTAGCTTTTGGATTGGATCGATTAACGATGCTTTTAACTGGCACAGATAACATTCGTGACGTGATCGCTTTTCCAAAAACAACAGCAGCGGCTTGTTTATTGACTGATGCACCAAGTCCGGCTAATCCTGCCTCATTACAGGAGTTGGCTATCGAAGTGATTAAAAAAGCGTAAAAGGCTTTTAATGATTGCTCAAGAAGGGGAATGGTTCGCTATTCCCTTTTTTTATGTTCAACCTTATACGCTATGATCGATTAAAGCATGAATATTCAGTACGGCGGTATAATAAGTCGCTGCTTTTGAATGAAAGTTATTAGAGCATAGACCGTTTAATTCATTGACGATCGTTTTCTCAAGATTGGATTCATCATGAAAATATATAAAAAACCAGAATCTGTATTAGTTGTGATTTATGTTGCATTGACTAAACAAGTATTGATGCTACAGAGACAAGATGATCCGCTATTTTGGCAATCGGTCACAGGTAGCCTTGAAGAGAATGAAACACCCTATATGACGGCGATACGAGAAGTTAAAGAAGAGACCGGTATCGATATTATCGCCGATCATTTAACCCTGGTTGATGCCCACTACTCATTAATCTTTGATATTTTTCCGCAATTTTTACATCGCTACCAGCCAGGGGTAACGCAGAATAAAGAGCACTGGTTCTATCTGGCGCTACCTCATGAGTATCCTATTTTGATGACTGAGCACGATAGTTATCAATGGTTACCCTATCAGCAAGCCGCAGCACTGACTAAATCGGCGAATAACGGTCAGGCGATTCTGAAGTTAGCCGAATAATGTTTGGATGATTTATCATCTTCGTTCTATTTTATTGTGCAAATCGCAGTAAACTGATGAAATCGTCCCTCGGATCTGCTAAAATGCCACGTTTTTTATAAAAAATTAGACAGATTATTGGAGATTATTATGGCCGGTCATAGTAAATGGGCTAACACAAAACACCGCAAAGCTGCTCAAGATGCAAAACGCGGTAAGATCTTTACTAAAATCATTCGTGAACTAGTCACTGCTGCAAAGTTAGGCGGTGGTGATGCGGCCTCTAATCCGCGTTTACGTGCTGCAATGGATAAAGCGCTTTCAAATAATATGACGCGCGATACCATGAACCGTGCGATTGCTCGCGGCGTGGGTGGTGAAGATGACAGTAACATGGAAACGATTATTTATGAAGGCTATGGCCCGGCAGGTACTGCGGTTATGGTTGAATGCTTGAGTGATAATCGTAATCGTACCGTTTCTGATGTTCGTCATGCATTTACCAAAACGGGTGGCAATTTAGGTACCGATGGTTCGGTTGCTTATCTTTTCTCTAAAAAAGGGGTCATTTCTTATGCGCCCGGTGTTGATGAAGATAAAGTGATGGAAGCGGCATTAGAAGCAGGCGCTGACGATGTGGTTAATTATGACGATGGTGCCATTGATGTTTTCACTACACCAGAGAGCTTTGGTGAGGTTAAAGATGCACTTGATGCTGCCGGACTGGTGGCTGAATCTGCAGAAGTGTCACTGATTCCAGCGACCAAAGTTGATTTAGATATTGAATCAGCACCTAAATTATTACGCTTAATCGATATGTTAGAAGATTGTGATGATGTACAGGAAGTTTACCATAATGGCGAAGTTTCTGATGAAGTTGCAGCTACGTTATAATTAATGGCCATTATTTTAGGTATTGACCCTGGTTCACGTTTAACTGGATATGGTGTCATTCGTCAATCAGGACGTCAATTAGAATATCTTGGCAGTGGTTGTATTCGAACTGCTGCCCCTGATATACCCACCCGATTAAAGCGTATCTACGCTGGTGTAAACGAAATTATTCAGCAATTTCAACCCCAATTTTTTGCCATTGAACAAGTTTTTATGTCACGTAATGCTGATTCCGCATTGAAATTAGGTCAGGCTCGTGGCGCGGCGATTGTGGCGGCGGTCAATCATGATTTACCGGTTTTTGAATATGCCGCCAGGCAGGTAAAACAGAGTGTGGTTGGCACAGGCGCAGCGGATAAATCACAGGTCCAGCATATGGTAAAAACATTACTTAAATTGCCAGCGTGTCCACAAGCCGATGCGGCTGATGCCTTAGCGATTGCTATTACCCATATTCATATGAGTCAACAGTTGATTAAAGTGAGCAGTAATAAACTGGTTTTGTCATCTCGTTGACAGAGATATCAGCGTCTACGCTGATATTGATCACTTAAAAAAGGGAGCATTCCATGCAGTCAACATTCAATCTGAATGATTTTTTAGCGCAATATTCTCTTTCTATGGGACAATTTATGACCAGTATAGCGATTGTGGGCATACTCTTTGTCTTGGTGTTTGCTGTTGTCTCGTTGATTGCGGCAAAAATGTGTCGGATTCAGTCTGTGCGATTTCGCTCAGCATTGTTGGTGTCGGTTATCTATTTTGCTATCTCGATTTTGAGCGGTTTTTTATTCAGATCCTTGATCATTAACCTCAATTATGCCAGTGAACTGATTAACTTTGTTATTGGTTATGCGCTGCTGAGCTATCTTTATGCGCTCTTTTTTAAAATCTCTTTCCTGCGCGGTCTGCTTATCACGTTTGTGGTAGGTATCATTTTTATGCTGCTGCTTTACTTGGTCAATATCGCCTTGATGTGATAGGAATTGATTGGCTACCTGAGGTGACCAATTTTTTAGGCTGTTTATTTATACAGTTTTTCTTTATTCTTTGAGTCTCATCAGGTAAACTATCCCAAAATATGCGATAAAAGGATAGTGGTGTGATAGGTCGATTACGGGGTATTATTTTAGAAAAGCAGCCGCCTGAAGTACTCATCGAAGTTAATGGCATGGGTTACGAAGTGGCGATGCCGATGACCTGTTTTTATGAGTTACCTGATAATGGTCAAGAAACGATTATTTTCACCCATTTTGTAGTGCGTGAAGATGCGCAGTTACTTTACGGATTTAATCATAAGCAGGAAAGAGCACTATTCCGTGAATTAATCAAAGTCAATGGTGTTGGTCCTAAACTCGCGCTGGCTATCTTATCTGGCATGTCGGCGATTGAGTTTGTTCAGGCTGTTGAACAAGGCGAGATAAAAACCTTAGTGAAACTACCGGGTGTTGGCAATAAAACCGCAGAGCGTTTAATTGTTGAAATGAAAGATCGCCTTAAACGCTTAGGCGGTGATATTCTGAGTCTCAATCAGCATCCGAACACGCCTATGATGCCACTTTATGGTGATACTAATGCGATTGAGTCAGAGGCGATTTCAGCCTTAATTGCGTTAGGTTATAAACCACAGGAAGCGAGTAAAATGATCAGTAAACTCATTCGTCCTGATGTTGATAGTGAAACACTCATTAAAGAAGCCTTAAAAGCAGCTTTATAAAATAGATAAGAAAAACAGAGGTTTTTTATGATTGAAGCAGATCGCCTTATCTCACCCGTCTCTTTAAGAGAAGATGAGACCATTGATCGCGCGATTCGGCCTAAACTGTTGGATGAATATATTGGCCAGCCTCACGTTAAAGAGCAGATGAAAATTTTTATTCAAGCGGCCAAACAGCGTGGCGATGCTTTAGATCATTTACTCATTTTTGGCCCGCCAGGTTTAGGTAAAACAACCTTAGCGAATATTGTCGCCAATGAAATGGGGGTTAATGTTCGTACAACTTCGGGTCCAGTACTGGAAAAAGCGGGTGATTTAGCGGCCATGCTTACCAATCTTGAACCACATGATGTGCTATTTATTGATGAGATTCATCGTCTTTCTCCCGTTGTTGAAGAGATTTTGTATCCGGCGATGGAGGATTATCAGCTCGATATTATGATTGGTGAAGGACCAGCAGCGCGTTCAATTAAGATTGATCTACCGCCTTTTACGCTGATCGGGGCGACAACACGAGCCGGTTCGTTAACTTCGCCACTGCGTGATCGTTTTGGTATTGTGCAGCGTCTTGAATTTTATAAAGTCGACGATCTCGAATATATTGTCAGTCGTAGCGCTAAATATTTAGGATTGAGCTTATCTGATGATGGCTCACATCAAATCGCTAAACGTTCTCGGGGTACGCCGCGTATTGCTAATCGTTTATTGAGACGAGTGCGCGATTTTGCTCAGGTTTGTTCTGATGGCCAGGTAGATGCTATCGTTGCCAGTAAAGCCCTTGATATGCTTGATGTTGATATCGAAGGTTTTGATTTTATGGATCGTAAATTACTGCTGACCGTGATTGAGAAATTTATGGGGGGGCCGGTTGGACTCGATAATCTGGCTGCTGCGATCGGTGAAGAGAAAGATACGATTGAAGATGTCCTTGAACCTTATCTCATTCAGCAAGGTTTTATTCAACGAACGCCGAGAGGACGCATTGCAACGCCGCATGCTTATCGACACTTTGGTATTATCCCAAACGAAGCGTAGCTGGAATATGAAAAAATAGGTGCAAAAGCACCTATTTTTATAGGATATAGAACGAAACGACCATTAGCGCTTCTTATTTAGTAGATATAAACTGATTAACAGAAATAACACACTGGTTAATAGTGCACCAATAAATGGTTTGAAGCCGGCGACAATGCTGATCTGTGAAAATAGCATGTCAGAAATATAAAACAAGAAACCAAAGGTAATCCCCGTTAATACTCTGATTCCCATAGGCACAGATCGCAGCGGTCCAAAAATGAAAGAGAGCGCCATTAACATCATCACGGCAACTGAAAATGGCTTAAAGATTTTCTTCCAAAAAATCAGTTGATAGTTAGCTGAGTCTCGACCACTAGTCTTTAAGTAATTAATGTATTTATACAGACCCGATGCCGATAGTGAACCAGGATCTAAGGCAACAATACCTAATTTATCCGGGGTAATATTGGTTTTCCAGTTCATCGTCAACAGACTGGTACCTGATATTTTATCTGGATTGGATAAATCAGATTCATCCACTTGTGTCAAAAGCCATTCATGATCCTGATATTTACCATAAGCCGCGTGGGTCAGTCGGACTAAACGTCCATCATTGAGGGCATAAATATCGATGTCACTGATCGTATCATCGTTATTCACTCGACCGATATGAATAAAGTCATCGCCATCTTTGGCCCAAATACTGTTTTGCGTTGCGATGAGTGAGCGACCATAAATTTTTTCCGACCGCATATTCGTCGCGATTTGTTCACTGACAGGTGCGACCCATTCGCCAACGATCATCGTAAGCAAAACCAGCGGAATCGCCGTTTTCATCACAGCTTTAGCGATGCTGATTCGGCTAAAACCGGCCGTTTCCATCACAACCAGTTCACTCTTGGCGGCTAAAGTACCCAGACCGATTAATGCACCGAGTAAAGCGGCAATCGGAAAGAAGACTTCAAGATCTTTTGGCACAGTTAACAGACAATAATAAGCGGCAGATAAGGCATCATAGTCTTCACTGACTTTACGCAGCTGATCGATAAACCGAATAATACCGGACAAACCAACGAGCATAAACAGGGTTAAACCAATCGTTTTAAGGATAGTTTTGCCGATATAACGATCTAATATACCAAACATTTAGGCTATTCCTTTTAACTTAAAGCGTAGCTTTCGCATAAATAAACTATGCCAAATATTGCATAAAATAGCGAGTAAGAGATAGCTACCATTGACCACCCACATCCAAACACCGGGATCTAAACGTCCTTTTGCGCCATTAGCTTTGATCGAACTTTGCAGCAAAAAGTACACCAGATAGAGCAGTAAAGCGGGTAAAAAATTGGCTAATTTGCCCTGACGTGGATTAAGCTCTGAAAGCGGAATCACCAAAAAGGCCATTAAAGGTACTGAGAATATTAACGTCAAGCGCCAGTTATATTCAGCTTTGGCTTTAGGGGTGTGGAGTTTACGTAACTGACTATAGCTAAGCAGTTCAACATTATCCTGCATTTTTTGATCGTCAAAAGTTACCGCTTTCGGTTTTACTATCGCTTGATAATCTTTAAAATCACTAATACGGAAGTCACGTAGTTGTGCTGAGCCCTCATAACGCGTCGCATTATCTAATGAAATGATTTGATTACCATCATGATCCTCTATCATTTTACCTTGATTGGCTATAACAATAGACGGTCTTTGACCTGTTTTTGGGTTAAGCTGTGCAATGAAGACATTGTTGATATTATTTTTATTGACATGGCCAATATATAAAACAGAATCATTTTGCGAGGAAGTTTGAAATTGACCTTCTAAAAGGCCAGCTAAACTTGGATTTAATTTCACATTTTCAATTAAATAGGCTTTTTGTTTGCTTGACCAAGGTCCGAGCCAGACTGCGTTGGTAATTGTTAATAAGCAGGTTATAATTGATAAGAACAGCACAACTTTATAGAGAAAAAGTTTTTTCACGCCACAGGCAAACATGGCGGTCATCTCGCTTTCGAGATAAAGCCGACCCAAGGTGATTAAAATGGCTAAAAACAGACTTAATGGCAGAATAAGTTGAGCCATTTCAGAGATGCCTAACATTAAAATAGGCAGAATCAGGTCGCTGGGAATTGATCCGCTTACTGCATCGGCTAAGATACGCACTAATTTTTGTGAAAAAAAGATCAGCAATAATATAAATAAAATAGCTGCTTGCGTTTTTAATGTTTCTTTGATGACATATCTGGTGATAATCACTGCAAATCCTGCAAAATATAAAATAACGACACTCGTTTATTATAGCTCGAAATCATCGTTAACGTTATTGAAATTTTTAGTTGCTAACATTTTACCAGTCGATAGAATAAGATGAAAACGATAAAGGAGTTTATGATGGATTTTTTAGTCAAAAGTGTTGATGTCACCAAACAACGTAGTCAGTGTATTATTCTCAGTGTGTTCGCTAATCAAACTTTAACGGGCGTAGCGCAGCAGATAGATCAGTTAGCGGATGGGTTATTGACTCGTTTAATCAAGCAAGGTGAGCTGAATACAGCATTAGGCGAAACGACACTGCTATATCAAATTCCACAACTCAAAGCGGAAAAAGTATTGATTGTTGGCGCAGGAGATGAAAAATCATTTGATCAGAAAGGTGCTAAACGATGGATTCAAGCGGTTGCAGAAACACTTAAAGCCAAATCGCTTACTGAAGCGATGGTGATTTATTCATTTAATGATGAACTTGATGGCTATTTATTTGGTCGTGCTTTTGCGGAAATCGTTGTTGCAACCAATTATCGTTTCGAACAATTTAAATCAAAGCCGAGCAAATTAGATAATGTCATCAAAAAATTAACCTTGATAACGGCCAATAAAACCCTACAGCAAACCTTAAAACAAGCGATTACTGAAGGAAATGCTATTGCACAAGGTATCCGCGCCGCGAAGGATTTAGCTAATTTACCACCCAATATCTGTAATCCAGACTATTTAGCCAAACAAGGTCTTGCTTTAGCCAAAGATTTTGCTTCAATTAACACAACGGTATTAGATGAAAAACAGCTCAGTAAACTGGGTATGAACGCTTATTTAGCGGTGGGCCAAGGCTCTGATAATGAATCTAAATTAACCGTTATGGAGTATTATGGCGCAAAAGATAAAAAGGCTAAACCCATCGTACTTGTGGGTAAAGGTTTAACCTTTGACTCAGGGGGGATTTCGATTAAGCCTGCAGCAGGTATGGATGAGATGAAATATGATATGTGTGGCGCAGCAACCGTATATGGAGTGATGCAAGCGGTAGCCTCACTTAATTTACCGCTTAATGTTGTCGGCTTAATGGCGGGCTGTGAGAATATGCCCTCATCAGGTGCCTATCGACCGGGTGATATTCTTACCACTATGTCAGGACTGACTGTGGAGGTCATTAATACTGACGCGGAGGGGCGCTTGGTGTTATGTGATACCTTGACCTACGCGGCCCGTTTTAATCCACAGTATGTAATTGATATTGCCACCTTAACCGGGGCTTGTATTATTGCTTTGGGACATCACTATACTGGGGTGATGGCTAATGATAATCAACTAGCTAAACGCTTGCTTAATGCCGCTGAAGTATCTGGTGATAAAGCCTGGCAGTTGCCGTTAGATGAGGATTTCCAAAAACAGATTGATTCTAGTATTGCCGATATTGTCAATGCCGGTGGCCGGGATGGCGGCACTATAACGGCTGGCTGTTTCTTGTCTCGTTTTACCCAAGATTATCAGTGGGCGCATTTAGATATTGCTGGTACAGCCTGGACATCGGGCGCGAAAAAAGGCGCAACAGGTCGACCTGTTGCGATGTTATTACAGTTTTTATTAGCTCAAACCAAAGAGACATTATCATAGAATGAAAAAGGTTCTGTTTTATCTTTTTTCCCAGCCGATTGATAGGCTGACTTTCGGCTTAGAAGAAGAGATATTGCCACATGAATATTTAGCTTGTCAGAAGGTCATCGCATCATGGCAACAGAAAAAACGGGTTTTAGTGGCTTGTCAAACTCAGGCACAGGCTGAAAAAATCGATGAGTTTTTATGGCAGCTAGATACGGCACACTTTGTGCCACATAATTTAGCTGGCGAAGGTCTCAAAGGTGGTACGGCAGTTGAAATTTGTTGGCCGGAAAGACGCGGTAGTGGGGCAAGGCAGCTACTCATTAATTTACAAGATAGCTTTGCTGATTTTGCCCTGATGTTTCAGGATATTATTGATTTTGTCCCTTATGATGAGGCGCGCAAGATATTAGCCAGAGAGCGTTATAAAGCCTATAAAAATATGGGCTTTAATTTAAAAACTATTAATATTGACTCATTAGATTAAGGTTTCACCTTTCGCAAACCGCGGCGATATCATCTGATGAGTGAGTCACGCTCTGACTCGCTAATTTATCTAAAAAATTATCACTTAGCATAAATAAGATCATATCGAACAAGTGGTCTGTTTGAGCTCATGCTTAGTGTTCACGTAATAGTACTAAATCGCTTATTTTATAGCTATATTATGTTGCCCAGCCGGTCAAAATCTGTGTTTGCGTCTCTTTTACGCCGGTTTGCCATATAACTAGCATGAGGCTGTCTGGCTGTTCATAAAAGCCACCATAGTTACCATCACCAATATATTCTTTTACTTTTTGTGGCGGTAATTGGTGCAATAACTCAAGATCTATCTGCGCTTTAGCCGATTTTGGCATAATGACATCTTGTAAACGTGTCCAGGGGAAATTCTCCATCTAGGAGGCATGTGAGGCGGTCTTATCAATAGCTTTAATTTTTCGCATGGTTAAAGGGGCCGACCACCAGTGAGGTTACTTTATCCGAGCATCGATATGTGTCACCAGCCATTGCAATCAGGAAAATGACCATCAAAATAGTATGGATCGAACGGATGGCAGAGGATTGATAGCGATCGGCCAGATAATCAGCCATCGAGAGAAAGTTCTTATGTTTTATCAGTTGCATTAATTTCTTTCCCACCAATAGCACGGGAATAAGCATCGAGAACGCAACATTTGGCAGCGTAATACTCATACCAGCAAAGCCATTGAGGTAAGCAATGCCCGGTACTCCCATGAACGTGCTCATGTGGTACTGTGTGGCAAAATAGGCGATGCCTGATACGATGGCGCCAGCCTTCTCCCCCATGGCTAAAAAATCTTTCATATTATTTGTCTGGCGGGCAGCGATATAGCCAATACACGCGATGATCACAAAATAGGTTCTGATAACAATAATAAAAGCAATGGCGGTGGGATAAACCAGCTGATCAATATTTCTCATTAAAAGCCAGCTCGTGATTAGCTTTCTTCTTCTTCAAAATTTTTGTACTCAGGTCTTTTCATACACAAACAAGCATAAATAATCGTTAAGACTAAAATAACAAAACCATGCAGCAACCAGCCAAATAGAAATAGGGGTACCCCAAAAAAATCGTCATTGTACTGTATATTGTAATACCAAGGGAGCGGTACCATAATTAACATATAAAGTAATAAAAATAAAAAAAGCCAATTTCTTTCAAAATTATCTTTAATTTTTTTCACGTCAGTCTCCAGATTTCTTCAAGCAAATAGATCAATTTGAGTCAACTTACTCTTCAGTATTAAAATAAAAGTAGGGCAATAAATAATCGGTTTGTTTAGTTAAATAGTCAGCGGATTTTTTTATTTTTATCGCTAATGCGGTCGTTAAACTTTCAATTAGGGCAAACATCGCCATATTAATCGTATAAAGAATATTATACTGAGCAATGGCGAGTAACGTCACATCGGCAAATGCCACCATCGGTAATGATAAACAGTCAGTGATAGCCAGTATTTTGATATTCTTTTCTTTAGCTTGTATTAATAACTCGATAATCCCTTTTGAGCAACCGGGTAAACAGATAGCAATGATCAGGTCGTTTTCACCTAACATACTGACACGGAGAAAAGCTCTCGCTATCCCGCAGATGCCGGTAATATCTTTAATTTTATTGAAAATAAAAGGTTTCATGCTGCTGACCAAAAAAGAAGCATACAGAGTGCTGACAGACATACCTGCAACACAGATATTGTCGGATTAATCGCTTGTTCCAAATACTTTTCAGACAACTGTGCTTTGGTTTTGATTAATTGAGCGATGGAGTTATCCAGGCTATCTGAAATAGTTTGCATTGAAGTATCAAGATGATGTGACACTCGGCTCAACTTTTCAGCTGGCTCAAATAATTTATTAAATAGTTCTCTCATGGCTAAACGAAAATAAGGATAACCAGAATAACCACAGTGATGAACAAAACGATTCACCGTTGCAACCGACACATCCGATTCTTTTACCAGTTCGTCAATTGTCATCGATGAGGCTAAAAAGGTATTATTGATAATGATGTGTGCATCATGCTGGTAAGCTTTAGACAATTCGGGTTGTGATTTTTTGATACGTTCAATCAAATTACTGTCTGGCTGCATAATAAAATTAGTTATATGGTTAATTTTTAAAAACTTTATCAGGATAGCACTAAAAAGATTGCTTGATAATTTTTTTTACGTTTTTGACATGTTTGTGTTTATATTGGCTACAAGTTGATTATATGGAATAATTTGTCACTATTACGTATCGATTTAGGTGATTTTTATTTTTTAAAAAATTAGTTGTTACAAGTTATTGCTTGATAATGAGGGCGATTTAATGTGATCTTGTCTTGTGGGATAGGGCATCAGATTAGATTGAAACTTGATTTGAGCAGTGGCAGCCTTTTTTGCTATGATTGAAAGTCTTAAGATCAGCTAAGGTTTTTCGTAATAATCACTTTGAATCTTTTTACTTTATAGTAGAATAGGAAAAATTTTATTCGTTCAAACTGAACAATAGCCAATAAAACATGCTTCTCTGAGAGATCTATTTTAGTGGCGGAGAGAGCCGCGTTACTTGGGCTATTTTATTGATATGATGAGATTGATTGAGAACTCAGTGGTCAGGTCTTGTTCGCATCATGTCAATCATCATATGACGTTTGTTGTTTGCCTTAATTATTCACTAATCGATTAGACATAAACATGAAGAATACACTAGATAAAACCTATAATCCGCTAGACATTGAGCAGCCTATCTACCAGCATTGGGAATCTGAAGGATATTTTAAGCCTAATGGTGATAAATCAGCCCCGAGTTACTGTATTGCGATTCCACCGCCGAATGTGACGGGGAGTCTACATATGGGTCATGCTTTCCAGCAAACCATTATGGATGCGTTGATTCGTTATCACCGTATGCAGGGGGACAATACCTTATGGCAATCCGGGACTGACCATGCAGGTATTGCAACACAGATGGTCGTGGAACGCAAAGTTGCGGCGGAAGAGAATAAAACCCGTCATGATTATGGACGAGAGACTTTCATCGACAAAATTTGGCAGTGGAAAGCGGAGTCAGGAGGTTCAATTACTCGTCAGATGCGACGTCTAGGTGATTCTGTCGACTGGCAACGTGAACGCTTTACCATGGACGAAGGGCTATCTAATGCAGTAAAAGAAGTCTTTGTGCGCTTATATAAAGAGGGCTTAATTTATCGAGGTAAACGTTTAGTTAACTGGGATCCTAAGTTACGTACGGCGATTTCGGATTTAGAAGTTGAGAATCGAGACGTTAAAGGATCAATGTGGTATTTACGTTATCCGTTAGCCAATGGTGCAAAAACAGCGGAAGGTAAAGATTACTTAGTGGTGGCGACAACGCGCCCAGAAACGGTCTTTGGTGATACTGGCGTTGCAGTCAATCCGAAAGATCCACGCTATAAAGACTTGATTGGCCAGCATGTGATTTTGCCACTGGTTGAGCGCATGATTCCGATTGTCGGTGATGAGCATGCTGATATGGAAAAAGGCACTGGCTGCGTTAAAATTACCCCTGCACACGATTTTAATGACTATGAAGTCGGCCGTCGTCATCAGTTACCGATGATCAATATTTTCTCTTTTGATGGTGATATTCTGGCACAGGCTGAAGTGTATGACACGCATGGTCATATAAGCGATGTTTACGATAAAGCGATACCGGTAGCATTTCAAAATCTAGAAAGATTTGCCGCACGTAAAGCCATTATCGCCACGTTTGAAGCATCGGGTGTATTAGAGAAAATTGAGCCGCATAATTTAACCATTCCTTACGGTGATCGTGGTGGAGTGGTTATTGAGCCGATGCTGACCGATCAATGGTATGTAAAAACTAAACCACTGGCTGAAGTCGCCATTGATGCGGTTAAATCAGGCGAAATTCAGTTTGTCCCAAAACAGTATGAAAATATGTATTTTTCTTGGATGAATGATATTCAGGACTGGTGTATTTCTCGTCAACTTTGGTGGGGACATCGTATTCCAGCCTGGTATGATGAACAAGGTAATATCTATGTTGGACGTACTGAGGACGAAGTCAGAAAAGAACATCATTTAGATTCACATGTTGTTTTAAAACAAGATGAAGATGTACTGGATACCTGGTTCTCTTCTGGTTTATGGACTTTCTCAACTTTAGGCTGGCCAGAAAATACTGATGATTTAGCAACGTTCCATCCAACCAATGTGCTGGTCACCGGTTTTGATATTATTTTCTTTTGGGTTGCCAGAATGATCATGCTGACGATGCATTTTCTCAAAGATGAAAATGGTAAGCCGCAAGTGCCATTTAAAACCGTCTATGTCACGGGTCTTATCCGTGATGATGAAGGCCAGAAGATGTCTAAATCGAAAGGTAATGTTATCGATCCTTTAGATATGATTGATGGTATTTCACTGCCTGAACTCGTTGAGAAACGTACCGGCAATATGATGCAGCCGCAATTGGCAGAAAAGATCTGCAAACGGACGGAAAAACAGTTCCCAAATGGCATTGAAGCACATGGTACTGATGCACTACGTTTTACCTTAGCGGCATTAGCCACAACTGGCCGAGATATCAACTGGGATATGAAGCGCTTAGAGGGATATCGCAACTTCTGTAATAAACTTTGGAATGCCAGCCGTTATGTGTTGATGAATACCGAAGGTCATGACTGTGGCTTCTCTGGGGGTGAAATGGCACTCTCATTAGCCGATAAATGGGTGTTGGCTGAATTTAATCAAACGATTAAAGCTTATCGTGAAGCACTAGATACGTACCGTTTTGATATTGCTGCGAACATTTTATATGAGTTTACCTGGAATCAGTTCTGTGATTGGTATTTAGAACTCACCAAATCGGTACTAACTTCCGGTAGTGCAGCGCAGCAACGTGCCGCCAGACATACCCTGATTAGCGTACTGGAAGCGCTATTAAGATTGGCCCATCCAATTATTCCGTTTATTACCGAAGCTATCTGGCAAAATATTAAAGGATTAATGAATATTGCCGCTGATACGATTATGTTACAGCCAATGCCTGAATTTGATGCTCGTATGCTCGATGAACAGGCGGTAGGTGATCTCAACTGGATTAAACAAGTGGTCATTGCGGTCAGAAATATTCGTGCTGAAATGAATATTGCGCCAAGTAAGCCACTCGAACTGCTTATTCGTGACGCTTCGGCGGCAACACATCGCCGCGTGAGTGATAATGTCCGCTTTATTGAATCTTTAGCGAAACTCTCACACATTGTGATTTTAGAAGGTGCAGAAAAAGGGCCAGTATCAGTCACTAAACTGGTTGATGGTGCTGAATTACTCATTCCAATGGCGGGTTTAATTGATAAGCAGACTGAGCTCGGACGCCTAAATAAAGAGATGGCTAAGCTTGATGATGAGATCAATCGCCTCGATAGCAAACTCTCCAACGCCAGTTTTGTGGATAAAGCACCTGAAACCGTGGTTGCCAAAGAGAAAGAGAAATTAAAATCTTATCAAGATGATCGACTGAAATTAGAAGAGCAATATCGTATTATTGAAAACTTATAAAATTATCATGATTGATACTTAAAAACCTGCCATAGGCAGGTTTTTTGTTTTTAGGTGAGGCGAAATGAAATCTGGTTGATGAGGGCATTTCGATGTTTTATTGTTAGTATGAAATGTCAATATGAATAGGATAAATGAGTATCACCAATGTTGGTGAGTAGTAAACAGAGACAGGTTTTTTAGCGTAATAGTTAGTATACTTGACTCGAACACTGTTGGCGTATGTACTTTAGATGCGCTGTGTTATTAACCTATTGAGTGAATTTATATGTATCTTATTTCTATTTCAGATATTACTGTGGCTTATTTATTTGTTGATTATATGGCGGCTCAAGCTATTACTATTCGCCTTGAAAGCAAAGATAATCAACAAGTAGATCTCTATTTGGATGATGAAACGCAGTTAGCATTTGTTCAGCAAGCATTAAAGTCATTTATTGAAAATCCGGATGATCCGCGCTATCGCGAAGTAAGTTGGCAAATAGGCAAGCTACAACAGCATAACTTAACATCGACTTCGTTATTGAATATTCGTCATACTGGCATTATAACAACATCCGTTGCTGTACTTTGTATTATTTTGTTTTTGATTGAGCGTGTAGCTGGCCCTCAGGCTGTTCTGGCTTATTTTGGTTTTCCGGTTGGCGGGAACATGTCAGGTCAATTATGGCGATGGTTAACGCCCATTTTTCTTCATTTTTCATTACTGCATATTCTATTTAATCTTTGTTGGTGGTGGTATTTAGGCGGCATGGTTGAGCAGCGACTTGGTAAAGTAACATTACTAGAAATTACGTTGCTGGCAGGTCTTATTTCCAACTATAGTGAGGCAATCTTGGTTGGTTCTGCTTTTGGTGGATTATCTGGTGTAATTTATGCGTTAATGGGGTATGCATGGCTGATGGGTGAGTTTAAGAGTCAATCAGGCATCTACCTGGAAAGAGGGCTGTTATTGATTGCGATTATCTGGTTGATTGCCGGATTTTCTGGCTATTTAGGCCCGATAGCTAATATCGCGCATCTATCTGGTCTGATTGTCGGTCTATTGATAGCAGCTAAAGATATCATGTTCAAATTAAAATAGTTATGGAATCTGAAGAAATAAGATACTGCTCACATGAGATAATCGGATTTTTACGATTAACGGCGTGGTGTTAAGTTTTATTTTCGATTGATAATTCAAAAAAGAGAAGAGACAACCGCCGTAGCGGTTGTCTTAATCATGCTATTTATCCGCTAACTTATAACCAATAATATAATCACCGCGCACGGGTGACTGACGAGCACCACCTGCATTAATGACAATATACTGTTTACCTGTTGTTGGAGAGACATAAGTAATTGGCGTACCCTGACTACCTACCGGTAGACGTGATTTCCAAATTTCTTTACCTGTCGCACTATCAAAGGCTCGTAGATAAAAATCTTGTGTACCAGCAAAGAATAGTAAGCCGGATTTAGTGGCCATAGAACCACCTAAAGTAGGCATACCAACTGGCATCGCTGTTTTCATTGGAATACCGAAGATACCCGTATCCATTACAGTACCAACAGGTACCTGCCAGACGATTTTTTTCGTTTTTAAATCGATAGCGGTCATCGTGCCATAAGGTGGTTTTTGACACGGTATGCCGAGTGGTGACATGAAGCGTATACGCATAGCTCCATATGGTGTACCATCTTGCGGGACGACACCCATCTCAATACCGCTACTATCGGTTGGAACTTGAGCACGTGGAATCATCCAGTTGGTTAGACCAATACGCATATCATTGACGAACATATAACTGGTCGTTGGATCAACCGAAACACTGCCCCAGTTCATACCACCCAATGAGCCAGGGTATTGTAACGTTTTACCCATGCCTGGTGGCGTGAAAAGACCATCATATTCTGATCCCATAAAATCAATACGACACATCAACTGATCAAAGGGAGTCGCGCCCCACATATCAGATTCTTTTAATGTTTCATTACCGATGGAAGGCATACCGACAGAGAATGGTTGTGTTTTAGAATAAACTTCACCAGGTACGTTACCTTGAGGTACTGGAAGTTCTTTCACTTCAGTGATTGATTCACCAGTTTTACGATTTAATAGAAAGATTTCACCTGATTTTGTGGTCTGTACTAAAGCAGGAATGCTACCACCATTACCGTCTGGAATATCATAAAGTAGCGGTTGTGAAGGTAGATCATAATCCCATAAATCGTGGTGGACGGTTTGATAGGTCCATTTGATATCTCCAGTTTTACGATCTAAAGCCACCACTGAAGAGTTATATTTATTATCTAAATCAGTTCTTTCTGCACCGAAAAAGTCCGGTGTTGCATTACCAGTAGATGCATAAATCGTATCGAGAGCCGGATCATAAGCCATCGTCGCCCAAACATTTACCGTACCACGGGTATAAATACCACCATCAGCCGGTACAGTTTTAGTACTCATATTGCCTGGATCCCATGCCCAAACTAACTGTCCAGTATGAACGTCATAGGCACGAATAACCCCACCAGGTTCACCCGTTGAGTAGTTATCAGCGACTCGACCACCCACAACCACGACATCATCAGCAACTAATGGTGCTGCGGTTGGTTGATAGAAACCGGGTTTAATCTCACCCATATTCTTTTTAAGATTGACAACCCCTTTATCACCAAAATCTTCACATAATTGGCCTGTTTGGGCATCAATTGCCATCAGTCTGCCGTCACTGGTATTCATCAAAATACGACTATGGCAAACTAAGTCACTATTGGCTGATTGATTATCTGTTGTATTGTTGCTGGCACTATCTTCATAGTAACCAACACCGCGACAACGCTGCCAGTTTGGTACACTTGACTTAGGATCAAATTTCCACTGCTCTTTACCTGTATCAGCATTAAGTGAAATGACAATATTATTTGGCGTACAAATGTATAAAGAGTCGTTGATTTGCAGTGGTGTATCTTGATCTTCACCGCCAGCACCACTAAATGGTGGAATATCACCCGTATGATACGTCCAGGCAACTTCTAATTGATTAATATTATCTTTGGTGATTTGATCGGCACCAGAAAAACGTGTTCCTTTAGTGGTATTAGCATAGTTTTTCCAGTCAGTAGGTAAATCATCTTGGCTCACAGTATTTAATTGTGGCAATTGATTACTTTCAATCGTATTATGCTTAACAAAGCCTAAACCGATTGAAATAACTAAAAGAATCGCGATAACTCCACCCAATTTATAGCCCGTGTTGGAGCGTTTTGTTGAGGATGCTTTAAGTAAAGAAGGGTAGGCAAAAGCCACCAACATTGCAAAACCGCCGAGAAAAGCGAGACGAGAAAGCAGTTGCCAGTAATCGAAGCCAACCTCCCACAGTGACCATATAATCGTTAGTACATAAGCTATGGCATAAATCCATGCACCAACAGGACGAAGCCTAAATAGTAAAATACCTGAAAGTAACATAGCAATGCCCATTAAGACAAAATACCAGCTACCGCCAAGCATAACTAAGCGAGTTCCTTGTATAGCTAAAAACAATCCGGCAATAATAAAGATAAGACTTAGTAGCCAGATTAAGTTTTTAGAGATAAAACTGATTCCACGATGATTAATCATTCCTTTAACTCCATTGAATGTAACACTGCAACTTAAAATTAGATTTTTATTTTTGGTAAATTAGATTGGTAGATAGAGAGTTTATCAGTTTATAGTATTGATTTAATGTAAATCAATACTATTTTTTGAGGTACTTGATTAAATAACACTAACTTATTGATTTTTAATTAAACATATTTATTGCTGGTAAAATAAATTTACTTTACAGCCATCAAAAAAACATTATAAAATAATAAATGCCCCTATTGGGTGTGGGCTGTTAGCTCAGTCGGTAGAGCAGTTGACTCTTAATCAATTGGTCGTGGGTTCGATCCCCCCACAGCCCACCATTAATTAACTGTAAAATCAAATAGTTAATAATGAATTGCAAAGTCATAAAAGATTTAATTTTAGTCAAGTGGCGATAAAATGGCGGTTGATTTTTAGCTTGATAATAAAAAATCTCAAGTTAATGAGATTTCGAACTAGGCTTATTAGATATGATTATGCTTTTATAGCATTTCGTCTTGCATTATGGCTGGTTGATAGCGGGATATTAACTTTAGGATCTGGGCAGGAACTCGGCACGATAGTTTCGCTCACTGATTGCATAGCCGTAAATGTGTGGCCGCAATAAATATTTGAACATTGATAATATTGTTTTCTGGTTAGGCTTGATAGTTCTTCACTTGAACGAATAGATGATTTAAATTTGCAATGTGGACATTTCATTAACGATAATCCTATTATGTTTAAGTGTAATTTAATTTAACTTAAAGTTATTTTTTGTCAACTAAAAGTTAATAAAACTAATATTTTATAACTTTATTTCCAACTCTATTGATGTGATATATCCCCCGGTTGCTGTTATTGAATGTGTGCAACGGGTGATTATCCACTCTGATGAATCAATCTCCTTCTTAAAACCCTGAACTTTAACTGGCATCTCTGGACATAAATCAGGGCGTCCCTCTGACAAAGTCATACTAAATTGGCATGCACCCCGTTGAAGTTTTTTCCATTGGTTGGTGGCTGCACGATGCGCATTCTGTTTACTTGCATAGGTATGGCGTAATACTTTTACATTTCCCTCAGCTCCAACTAATATGCTTTTATCATCTGAATTAGGACTACCACTCGCTGAGGAACTGATTGATGCTTTCTTATAATCTAGCCAATAAGCTTTTACGCCTGTATAAGCTTCTCTATCAGCAATTGAAAACGTATGCGTGTCGCCAGAGGATCGCGTAATAACCACACTGGGTAACGGTTCACCGCTAACAGTTTTGGATGCACCAGACAAGAATACGATCAACATGCCATTTTTTACTGTTGCAATCGCATCATAATCACTAAGTACTCGAGTTAAAAATGAGGCGTCAGACTCCTGTGTTTGGTCTGAATGTTCAATTTTCTGGTTAGTTAATTTATCAGTAATCTTATAATCAAGGTTATGACGTTTAGCAATTTGAGTAACAATCTCACCAATAGTAATATCATGGTAGCTTTGTGATCGCTTCACATTAAGTGACTCACGAAAATTAGCACTTTTACCTCGGATCGTTAATCGATCGGGTGGGCCCGTGTGTTCACATTCATCTACGACAAATCGGTTTTTAAAAATTAAACCTTGGTTATCATTCCAACCAAATGAAACGTTAAGCTCAATACCGCGTTTTGGCAGCGCTAATTTACCATCAGTATCCGATAATTCTAATGAGATCGTATCAGCTTCAAAGCCACTATTATCCGTTATTTCTAGCGAAATAAGCCGGTCATCAAAGTGGCTTGTAATGTCTTTATCGTTATACAGAATTTTAAAAATAGCTTTCTTCATAATATCTATAATAATTTTAATATATCTGCGCCAGGAATCACTGCCGGCGGATCAACTTTTCTTAGTGAAAATGTAAACTCAATCTTTCTGGCTGCGCCATCAAAAAAAAATTCTTCTTTGTCAGTTTGAATTGATTCATTTATATAAAACCCGAGTAATATTCCTGAGCCATTAATCAGCGGCCAGGCAATACCTAAATCGGACTGACGGCGGTATAACTCAAGACTAACCCGGCCGCCGGTAAGTTCTGGATATAGGACGCCACTTAAGGTTATTTTTTCCTCGCCAATACCAACAAACTGTACCGCTGGGCGTTCTGCAAACCGGTCGTTGGTTGGATAACGATATTGCACACTTTCACTCATTTTCTGAAAGGGGATGCTTTTTAGTTCAAAAGCAAACATGCCGTAGATCATTAACATTAGTCGATATCCCTGTAACTATTGCGAAAATTATTATGCTGGTTGCGTAAATGTCGGCTTACTTCTTGACTTACTTTTGCCGCAAGGTCTGTCTCGTTCATATTTGGCGCGGCATTAATTGTGATGTAAATTTGTGGCGCATCACTAACAGGCGCCACACTAAACTGGCCTGAAGTAATTGGTGATCTATCATCTACCTTTAAATTAGCAAACTGTTTATCCGCTATTTGGCCAGATAATGAATCAATTGATTTTAAGGCTTTATTTCTATTTTTATCAATACCCAGACGATAACCTTCCACAGTAAAACCACCATATTCGGCAAATACGCGAGATGGGGAGTGTATGCCTAATGCGTTTTTAAACCACCCAGTTACGCTATCGGTCAAATCTGAAATAGTACTTTTAAGATCGTTCCATTTATTTTGAATACCGCCCATTAAACCATCAACAAGGTTGCCGCCTAAATTGGTGAATATTCCAGTAATGCCACCATCACCCGTGAATAAATTACCTATTGCAGTGGGTAGGTTGGCAAGTTTTTCCGGAATGGAGCTAAAGAATTCAATGAGTTCTTTCACTTTATCAATTAACCAGGTTATTAAATCGAATGGTAATTTAATCGCCATTGCGAGTGCTTCACCAAATTGAACACCTGCAGATTTAGCACTTTCGAATTCTTCACTGGTGAGCTTAACTGGTTCAAATAAATTACTAAACCAATTGATCACGGAACCTATTGCATCACCAATAGCATTGAATATGGGCGCTAATGGTTCAAAAAGTTGAATAATTGGTTCAAACGCTGTTTTCACTGGTGCCATTGCCCGAGTAAAGCCTTCCCAAACACCGATAAAAAAAGCTTTAATCGGTTCCCAGTATTTATAAATAAGTAACGCCGCAACCGCTATCGCAGTCACTATTAAGCCAATTGGTGAGGTTAAAAACAGTCTTCCTACAAATGTGAATACTGAACCTAAAGTTTTAATCGCAGTAGATAGAATAGATAATGGCGAGGTAGCGAATTTTATGATCAGTGAACCCAGCGAGCCAAATGTTTTGCCTAGTAAACTATTTTTTATAGCTAATGAACCCACTGATAAACCCAAACGAGATAAAATAAATTTGGTCATAAGCATAGGACCAAAGATGCTCATTAATGCAAGTGATAAAGCGCCAAATATTGTTGTAAGTGTTACCAGTCCGGCTCCGAGCATTACAATGCCTTTACTTACTGCAGGATGACGTTTTAAGAACTCACCGAATTGATGAAGAAAACCAGTAAAACCTTGAATAGCCTTACGTAACCAAACATTATTTTTTTCGAATAATTCAACACTGATATTTTCATAAGCAGCATGGAGCATGGTCATGTCGCCTTTGAGGTTATCAAGTTTTAATTGCGCAACACGGTGTGCCTCACCATCATATTCGCCTTTTTCGCCGCGCATTTTTCTAAGCTCACCGGTTGAACTTTGCGAGAGGAGTATTTCAAATCCGGTTAAACCGATTTGCCCAGCAATTTTTTTATTAATCGCCGCACGATCAACATTACCCATATGTTTAGTGGCGTTGGCTATTTCAGCAAGAATATCCACTAAATCGCGCATGTTGCCACTTTTGTCCTTGGTTTTTACGCCCAATTTTGCAACGGCTTCCGATGTGCCTATACGGGTTAATATCTGTCTTAGTGTTGTACCCGCTTGGCTGCCCTGAATACCAGCATTACCCATCATGGCTGTTGTGGCTGAAATAGTTTCCAAACTTTGCCCAAATGCTGCGCCGATTCCCGCACTGTATTTTAAGGATTCACCGAGCATCGGGATATCAACATTATTACGCGTAAACATTGCGGTTAAAACATCGGCAACATGGTCCATTTTTTCTGCAGGAATACCCATGGCCATTTGAATATTAGATGCAATATCAGCGGTGGTGCCTAAATCGATATCACCAGCAGAAGCCAAATCAAGCATACCTGGCATGGCTTTTAATATTTGATCGGCGTTATAACCTGTTCGTCCTAAAAAATATTGACCGGCAGCTACTTCGCTATCAGTAAATTTAGACGTTAACGGCAAAGTCCTTGCTTGATGACGTAGCGCAAGCATACGAGGATCATCTTTATCTGCAATACGCGTTACCGCTTGGGTTGAGCTCATACTAGCGTCAAATTCATATCCTACACCTAATAAATTCTTCATACCGCGCGAAATGGTGCGCCCGGTGGATAATGCGCCGTAGCCAACCCCGCCCATTACAGCAATACGCTGCATCCCTTTATCATAATTAGCACGAATTTGATGGGATTTTTTCATCTGTTCATTAAGACGAGCAAGTTGAGCTTTCTGCTGCTCGATACTTTTAGTGGTATTACTAATTTGAGATCGTAATGTGGTTTGATGCTGGGCTAAATTTTTGGTTTTAATACCGGACTTAGCTAATTCGTCACGCTGTTTTTGAGTGGCGGTAAGTAGCTCGTTGAACTTATCTTTGAGTTGCGCCGCTTTTTGTTTGGCTTTTTCGAAATCATCAGCCATTTTTTTAGTAGGTGATGATGATTGCGCTAATGCCTGAGCTAATGATTTAACTCTGTTTCTGGTGAGTTCCAGTTCGGTACCGATTTTTTGCGTATTATTTTTTAATTGCGTAAAACCGGATAAGCTTTTTTGTGTCTGATTCAGGCTTTTTAATTCAGATTTAGCCTTGACTAGTTGTTCTGATAAAAGTTTAGTACTTTTGGTCGTTTGGTTCAGCGGGCGACTTGCTTTATCAACTCCACTAAGAATAATTTTAGCTTCAAGTTTACTCATCGCTCGCTGCTCCGCTACGAATTCTGGCTTGTTCTCGCCAGTGCATTAATTCAGAAAGGGTTAATTTATTTAGTACATCAAGCGACCAGTGAAAGATGGCCGCGATATCTGCTTGCGCATTTTCTACTCGCTCGGGGATTCCTCGCTCACACTGTTTGATGTCGGTTTCAAAAAATCACTTATTTCAACCACAAACTGCGTTAAATCAGACAGGTCCATTTGGTATACGTCTTGTTCTGATAGGGTAGGTGTTGAGATACGAGGTAAAACTTTCGCTAGTGAATCAATATCCGCATCAACAAAATTAAGCAATTTAACTCCGCGAAGGTCGCCGGTCACAGGCTTACGAACGGTCACTTTTGTGATTTCATTTTTACCGCTTACAATTGGGGTGGATAATTTAATCTCTTTTAAACTTGTCATTGTATCTATTCCTAATTAACAATCTGATAATGGCCTATTAATGGTTTAATAGACCGTGATAATTAATGTTATAAGCCGATAGCTTGGCGCGCTGATTCCAGTATGTCTTTACCATTGACCTTATAAACCATATTAATGATATCGATCTCAAGGACTTCCTCACCATCTACCGTGAGCTTGTAATAGACTGCTGCCATCGAATATTTAATTTGTGTGTTTTCGCCTTGCTTTTTCTCGCCCGAATCTTCATCCTTCAAGCGGCCGGTGACCTCTACCTCGTATTTTATATATTCTTCACTATCATCTTGCTGAAAAGCGCCGGCGAAACGTAAACTTGTGCTACTAATCGAACCACCCAGCTTTTTAGTGAGCGCGGGAACCAATCCGCCCATGGTAAATTCAAGTTCAAGCGCGTCGTCATCTAAACCTAAATTAATCTTTACCGCGCCGGGCATGCCAGCGCCGCGATAACTTTCCAGTTTTTGAGTTAATTTAGGTAAAGTGATCGATTCGGCCTCACCAATATAAGATGTGCCATCGATAAAGGTATTAAAATATTTCAGCTTTTTAGGTAATGCCATTGATAAAACTCCTAATTTGCCGCAACTGAATTAGCTAAATCAACTAAATAGCTGTCGGTAATGCGTTGGTTAAACATGAGATTTTCAAGCGGTGGCACGGGGGTATAGTCATAGTCTATTTTGAGTTTACCCTCTTTTAGTTGATCTGCGGTATTGACTGAGGCATCAAACCACGCTTTACCATCAACAATATAGCCATTTGATTTTAGTTCCCGGAATTTATTGTTAACGGATAAGATAATATCTTTAATGAGAGAGGCATGCATGGGTTTGTCAACAAAGTCAAACATTGCCTCAGCAATTGAATCCGCCAATACCTGCGCTGTTCTCGTATAGTTCTCAAACATGAAAAAGCCATCTTCAGTGCAGGTGCGAGATCCCCAGAAACGATAACCGCTACGGCATATTAATGTCGTTACTTCATTTTCATTCAGATAGTTTGCATCGGTGCTTTCAGCTTGTAGATCCCAATACACATCTTTATTAATTCCTGTAACTCCATTAACTGGGATATTTGATAAAGTTTTGTGCCAGCCGATTTGTTGATCAAGTTTGGCTCGCAGGCCAACCGCTCTGGCTGTCGCGTAAGATATTGCCTCTTTCGAGTCTACCGTATCAAAGCTGATAAAATCTGGCCAGATAACCATGACTTCACGCGCACCGAAGTTATTTCGATAAGTTACTGCATCCTCTTTAGTTTCAGCGCTAAAGGCGGAAACATAACAAAAGGCTCTTAGCTGTTGCGCAATAGAGATCAGCGCGGTAGCAACAGGTAATGAATCAAGACCTGGCGCGGCAAGAATGCGAGGTTTAATACTTAACTTAGTTTGAGCTGCGAGCAGCGCTTTCATTCCGGTATATTTACCGTCTGCAGTCGTGGTCCCAATAATATTGGCTTGAGTTTCGGCATCAGTTTCGCCTTCAGCCACTCTCACCGCGACAATAACAGGGGAGCATTGATCCGCAATTGCGTTTAATGTTTGCAGTAAAGTACCTTTCGTACCAGCGTTAGCAATAGCGCCGTAAACATTAGTAATAAGGACAGGGGTATCAAGAGGAAAAGAATCAGGGCTGGCATCACTGGCGGTACAGACAATGCCGATGACGGCGGTTGATACTGTACGAATAGTTTTGCTTCCTTGATTTATTTCGATAACTCTAACACCGTGATGATAATCAGCAGCCATTTAAAATCCTCAATATTTAACGATAGATTGAATTAAATAGTTGCATAGGATAAATAAAGAATGTAGGTGTTTAACTTGTAAAATGAATATTTACGGATAGAGAAAGTAGAGCCGGAGCTCTACTTGATTATTCAGGTTTTTCAGGCCAAGAGATTTCAAGATTATTGATATCAATACGTGTTAATTGAATACGATATTTTTTCCATGCCTTGAGTTGTTGATCTTCATCACTTTCTTGCATGTCAAAATCAATGATATCTTGGAGCACCGCTATTTTTTGATTAGCTTGATTTAATTCACTTTCTTTAATTTTATTATTTTGCAAAATGGTGTGATCAGTTTTTGCTTGTTGATTTTCCACAAATTTATTTAAGTTCTCATCAAAAACAGGAAAATCACAATCTGGAATGATGGTCGTCAAATGAGTTGGTAATTTCCCAAGGTCTTTCATCTCAGTCTGTTCGCCCGATTTTTTCATGAATAGATTAATATTCCGATAATCGTCTATCTGAATCCAGGAGCCATTATACTCGCAAGGCCAAAAACCTTGTTTAAACTCAGGTTTAATGCGGAGGGCGTTATTCGGTACCAGTGAATTTATATTCGCTTCTAGCGAGATGGTAAAGGGTCGCAAGGGATGATTTTCATCAAAATAATAATTCATATCAGACATAAATTAAACTCCTAAGTAGATTGCAGCGGTCATGCCGATGTTTAAGGAAACATTTTCGTTACCGGTTGGAACGACTGTGCTGGCATCAAAAACTATAGTTCTATTCCCCAAGTTAACAGCCGAATTAATTCTCACGCTACTATTGGCTATGGAGCTAAAAACACCGTTATCATTAGTGACGACAGAGAGTCCCGCGTCGCTATAAAATTTACCGATAATATTTCTGATCATATCGTTTTGGATTGTGCCCACTTGCCGGTCAATACCGTTAACCGCTCTGATCATAAAACCACGGCCATCCGAATAGAAAAAAGTAGGGAGATTTATTTGCTCTGATGATTCCGTTATACCCCAATCCAACTTAAAATTATCTGAAAGAGATTTGAGCGCGAGACCAACTGGGCTTGTAGTTGAATATTTATCACCATTAGCAAAATACCATCCAGCTGGAAGTTCAGCGGAGCGAAAGGGTAGAAAACGTATCTCGCCGACATAAACGCCGCTAGTAATATTATTTATCATGTTTTTTAATATATTTATTGCATTAGGCGTGGCGGCTTGATTTTCGGCATTGCTATCTATGGATGAGCTAAGCTGTACTTGTCCTTTAACCGTAGTTGAGGCATCCGTTTCCGCGATGGTTTTAGCTGTACTCGCTAAATCATAAGCTATTTTGACCGCCTTTGGTGTTGCGGCTTGATTTTCTGCGGTGCTATTGATAGCTGAATTTAATTGAACAAATCCTTTTTCAGATATTGACGCATCTGGATGATCGGTTGATTTTTCGTGTTCGGCAATCACGTTATCAACATATTTTCTGGTTGCAAGCACTGTTGATGCATCTATTTTTAATTCTACAGAGCTCGCATTATCAACAATAATAACCACGTTAATTATTTGAGTTCGGCCGCTCCCTTCCGAAAGTACTGGCTTATAAGAGGGCGGGCAATTACCGACAGCAATTAAATTGCCTTTATCGTCGAAAACACCGATTTCTCTAATATCCCAGCCACCCTCCTCAGGTGGGATCACCTGCTCAATAATAATTTGTTTAGGGTTTTGGGGATCAATATGGATTGAATTTATTGCGCCGCGCCGCTTTTCGTTTAACAGTGCGGTTTGCGTTACTGCAGGTTTTGGTAGTGTTCCATTGGCGTCACCAACTGCCATGTAACTGAATTTTACTTGAACGCCAAGTGCTGCCGCTTGTGCAAGTAAGGATGCGCCTAAATTGGTAACGACGGTATAATAGGTTTGCTGACTCATGGGTTAACCTCGATGGTATCAATAAAATAGCTGATAGCGTGATAATAACTACGTCCAGAGATACTAATGCTTTCCGGAACATAAGGATAAACTGTTACGGCATTGCCATCTAAAGTGATAGCGTGATTGTACATTTGACCTTGGGTTGCAATAACGATAGATAATCCTGTGATATGACGAGAATAGGCGCGCACATCGTCTATAATTCGTGTGAGTTCTCGATAGTCATCCTCGGTAATTCCCGTATTTAATATACCGATTTCAAGTGAAAAAGTACCGGGCTCTTGACCAGTATGAAACCATTCTTTAACACGAATAACATAGCCAAAGGGTTCGACAGCTTTTTTTATTGCTGAAATGGTTCCTTTAAATTTATGCGTTAAATAACTATCAACAATGACTTTGCGTTTAATCTGCTGAGGCCAGTTTTCATCCCATCGATCGACACTATATTGCCAGGCAAGAAAGGGTAAAAACTTAGCCGGGCAGCGTAGCGGGTCCCATAAAAAGCGTAAATCAACATTAAGTTGGATTTGACAGGTATTAGCCAGATTTTTTTCAAGTTTGGTTGCGGTTGGTGGTAGCAGCGTCTTATTACTCATCCTGCACCACCTCAATAACGCAACCGGTGCAGTAACTCGCTTGCTCTTTAGTGATAACGATATCTTGTTCAGGCTCTATAAGTTCTACGCGTTGCACTCCATCAACATGCAGCGCCGAAATAATCGCACTGCGATTAATATGTGCACCAATCAGATGTTTATGATTAATAAAATCAGCCAATTTGGCCAGTGCTGCTGATTTGATCGGTTCAGCTTCAGGATAAGGATCTAGATAGATATTTGCCCTAATCTGATAATTAATAATTTCTGCCGATTGTACAGTAACGCGATCTGCAATCGGGCGACGCTGCTCATCATTTAAGGATAGTGCAACGAGATTAATTAAATCATCAGGCGCAGTACCATCACCGTCACGAGATAAGATCACTACGGTGACATAACAGGGTTTTGGGCTCAATACCTCGGCATCTAGTACGCGACCGTCTGCACTTTTCGCATAAAATCGATATGCACCACGCGGGCCAGCGACAGATAGGCCTTCGAACGCATCGGGCGTACGCTTTCGTAAATCTAGATCGGATTCTAAAATCTGTTCAATAGGAGGCGTGATACTGTCATCTGCTGATTGTACAACTAGACGTTTTACGTTAAAGATAGCACTCAAATTATCCAGATCATTACCATTCGCATAAGCAATCATAACTGCTAGCGCTGCCTCATTAATACGCTGCCGTAAAATGAGCTCCTGATAGCTTGATTCTTGTAATAATTTGACAATAGGCTCACTCTCCAAAGTGAGGGTTTTAATTAATTCCGGTTGCTGATCGGTAGGGTATAGCGCAATAAATTTTGCTTTGCGATCGGCAAAGATAGTTTCAAAATCAAGATCATCGATAATTTTGGGGGGCGGTAAAGTCGATAAATCAATAATTGCCATTAGCGCACCTCTATTTCAGTAGTTACTTTTTGATTGGGTTGTACTGCCAAGTAATACGTAAGTTCCAGCGTTAAAATCTCTTTATTGATATGAAATTTCATTGAGTCGATTCTAATCCTTGGTTCCCACTGAGTTAATGCCATGACGGTAGCTGACATAATTTTTAATTGGGCGGCTCTCTGATTTGGGTGGTCGATTAAAAAGAAGAGCAGTGAACCGTAATCACGGCGTTCTAATCGAGAACCGATTGGCGTTAAGATGATATCTTTAATTGACTGCTTAATGTGTTCAGCATCACTTAGTTTTCTACCTGTTTCACTGCTCATACCTAAATAAGTCATTGAGGGCCACCTGTGGAATCACTGCCCGTTTGAACATCACTATGAGTATGCTTGTTAAGTACAATGCCATTCGTTGATAAATTACCGCCTTTATGCTCAACATTCCCGGTAATAACACCTGTAGTACTTTCACCACCGCCACCGGTTGCACCAAATGATTGAAAGGTAATATGATTGCTACATTCAACCAAAGGTGCATTAAGGCTAATTTTAGCGCCTGCTTTAGCAGTAATACTGGTTTTAGCATTAATAAACGCAGTATTAATACCGGAAATATTTAGCGTACTGCTATTGGGATCGTATGAAAAAATTGCGCCATCAGGTAATTTAAAAGTCATCTTATTGTCGTATTCGAATGTCGCTTTATCAGCAAACTCGATAAATAGACCGTCGTCACTGTTAGATGGTGCAGGAAAAGCGTTTGAATAAATGCTGGGCAATACAATCGCAAGTTGTAACTCTCCGCCGGGGCTTAATAATAAAACCTGTTCACCAATACTTGGGCGCCACCAGGTACGATTTTTACCAGCTCGATAGGTTAACCATGGTAACCATGTAGTTAAATTCTCACCGGTACGAACTTTTACCCGATCGCCACTAGACTCTTCAATAATGCCTTGGCGGATCAAGTTATCTAATTTTCTTAATATGTCGATTAAATCGGCTGGATGATATGATTTCATATTCATATCTTTAAGATTGCAGAGATAAAAGGGAAGCGCGGCAATTTGTAACAATCATTTTTACAAGTTGCGGGCAAGGTGGCTTAATGTCAACTGCTCAACCATCATTAAATCAGCATTATTAATACCCAGAAGCTGGCGTTTAGGGTAGATGGTATCTACATGGTCGTTGACTCTGTCTCTCAATCCAAAATGGTGGGCCTTAGCAATTCGGCTTACTGCATCGATGAAAGAAACGCTGGCACTATTAGCATTAGCGTTAATTTTTAGATATTTAGTGGTACGAATTTTAGAAAACATTTTGCGGCGAATATGGCCTTTTTTGGCTCGTAATCGCTGTTTTTTTCTCGGTATAAACGAAGCGCCGTCAGGGTCAACTTGAGCGACAATCCGTTTACGGTTATGTTCCCGAATTTTTTTTGCAATCTCACGGGCTAACTTGGTACGATTTTCGGGTTTTAACTGGGTTAATATACCATCAGCATATTGATGATATTGGGTTAATACATCTGACATATTTCTTTAGCCCATTGCGGGATCATGTATTCTGGTGGATTATCACTGACATGCTTATATTCCAAACCGTTGGCCCCCATTTGTACAATAACCCTCTCAGATAAGGATAAGGTTATACCAATATCGTAGCTTTTGTTATTGAGATGTTCGATATCTAATTTTATTGCCTCTGCTCTAAGTTCTGGATTCCCCATATATTCTTGTTGATGAACATACATCCAGGCAATAACCGGTACCATTAAACTGTCAATCGACTCACCATAATCGAGCAATACAATATTGAGTTTGTATTGATATTCGTAACTAAGGCTTTTAGCGGCGGTGGCAATAATATTGCCATCTTCGATAAAAATGTGAAGTTTATCGGGGTCAGTCTTAATAAATAAACTGCTTTGTTCCAACAATTTACGGAGCTGTTCTGGTTTTTTCATTTTGGTTATCCTGACAATCAGCAATCATATCGACTTGAGCGGCGCAAAATAGCCACGCTTTTTTAAGTGCATTGTAATCATTTAATAGCGACTGATTATTGGTAAGATTATTGCCCGGAATTGTGCAGCGACTTACTAGCGGACAAGAATCGTTTATAATCTCGGCTGTTGTTAATGGTACCTGATCGACTGTACAAGCGGATAACATCAGCAGGTAAAGCGGTGTCAGCCCATAGTTTAAGATCTTTATCATCATTTTTTAGCCTTTCTAATTCTATTTCGTTACCATTAACCAACTCTATTGACTGTTGCAACTGCTTTTGCAGCTGTGTTAATGCTAACTGGTTATTTTTATTTTGTTGTGTCAAATTAGTGATCAAACTATCACGATTTTTGATAACTAATTCTAATTGTGTGATTTTAATGAGTCGTTGCTGATTTTCAGCCTGGATGCCCACAATATAGCGCCAGATAACAAGCAAAATAATGGCTAACACACCAGATAACCAATATTTATTAATGAGCATTTTTAATAGCGTCATACGCTTCCTCTATCTTTTCATCGTATCGGTTTTTTTTGTAGGCCGGACCATTATATAAACGGGCAAATGTGGCAAAATCTTCTTGTTTTAAGGCTGCGATCATTTTGATATTACCTGGTAGTGATATAAACCGGATGAACGCTTCAGTTTGTTCTATTTCACTCTTTGACATCGCTAACTCAAATTGTTGTGGGGATGAATAGCCAAGTGCTTGCCAGTGAAATCCCATGATCTGAAATAGCCCGAAACTTGCAGACTCTATCGCACATGATTCATTAATCTGTTTTGCCATTTGTAAGCGATAATTTTCGCGCTGACCGCCTAGATATCCGCCGGGCGTTTTATTTATCAAAGTTGGATATTGGTTAGTGAGCTGGTCGACATTGAATCCCTGTTTTTTTAATTGTTTATAAAAAATATGTCTTTCGAATAAAATGGTCGGTTTTCCATCGGCAATAAATCCTTTGGTGTTAGCCTCGACTTTAGCGACGGCCAACAATATGAAATAATTAATACCTAATTTTTCTGCGCATTCCTTTAAATAATCGATTATTTTATCCATTGATTAACTCCTTTCTTATGGTGTTTGCTATGTTTATGTGTATCAAAAAGGACATAGATAGTTTGTGATACATTGCCTTTCGTTTTTAACATGCAAACAAAGAACAGTAGATTGATGACAACTTGCGCGGCCTGAGCGTGAAATGGTTGATTAAATAGTGTTAGTATCGCAACAGCACCACTAGCACAAATTAAGCCCCAAGCAATAAATGAGTAGTAAACTTTATATTTTGCGGCATTTCGTCTAAACATAAATAAACGAATAACGATAGCTAAGCAGATTATGGCATTTAGTGTGAGCATCAGATTTTTCCCCTTATGAGTTTGATTAAAGAGGCCAGATCCTGATCAATAATTAGTAGTAATAATTGTGTTATAAGAACCGAAACCACTAGTGCTCCCAAGCTATTGGGTACCGTGATCGAGTCTGGCGCAAAGTTACTGATTACGCTCGCCATAAAATCAGCAAATAAGATACCAATTAAGAATGACGCAAAAAATAAAAGGACACTTTTAAATCGGCTTATTTCCCTTTTTTTGATAATTAATACAGTGGCACCACAGAGCGCACCGAGTACGACATTGGCGTCAAGATTGGGAAATAAGGCACTAATTGAAAAGGCGCTAATTAATGCTGTTGTCGTTGTCGTAGTTGTCGGTTCTGCCATTATTTTAGTCCCATAAATTGATTTGATGCTTTTGTGGTTCCGTTACAGTTTCAGGGACGATGATCCTTGTCCCCATGGGCAATTGTGCTGATAATTCACAGAGACCAGGATTTAAATGATAAATTTGCTCAACAATCCCTTTCGTTTTGCCATAGAGGCGGTAGGCAATGGCATCAACTGTTTCGTTTTGTAGTGCAAAGACAATCATTTAGAGAAGTTCCATCGTTGAATGGGATTTCCCTAAAATATCCCGTATCGAATATCTGGCATCACGATACAGATCGCCGGCACTTTGTAATTCTGGTTCAATTTGCTTGGTTGCTTTCGCTGTTGCATCAAAGTTAAGGTAGCGATCGTTTAGTAAAGCGTTAGCCTGGCAATAAACTGCATTTTTGTAATAATGAACAAATTTATATTCATCATTAATCATTTCATCTGATACTTGCTCGATTGAGGTGTAACCTTTATCCTGCTGCTCAAATCGCCATGTCACTAACTCATCATTAACAGCAATAATAGCCGCAATAATGGCTTTTTTTAGTCTGACGGTAGTCACCGTACCATCTAACCGCTGCGCTTCTCTCACATCTTTAACGCTGATATGGGGGAAAAATGAGATATTCGTTATCTCGAGATCTTCATCTTCTTTGGGTTGAGAAATAGCAATAAAATCACTCATATCAATCCTTATTAGTCAGCGGTGAACGGGGGCCTTTATATACTAAAAGTATTTATCGCCCCCGTGCCGCTGAGGTGTGAGGGTTCACTCGGTTAAGATTTATCTATCTCTAGCGTTTTTTCTAAGGTTTTAATTAAGCCTTTTACACCGCTATTTTCATCCAGTTCAAGAGCGCGCTTTAGATAGCTCAAAGCTTGTTCTGGTTGATTATCCTTTAAGACTAACCCAATTGCTTTACTGAGTTTGGCGCGGACTTCATCGAACATATCTTTATCATTAACTAGTTCAGCAAACTTGAATAAAATATCGACATTAACCTCTTGTTTATTACTGAGTTGAGTCAACGTGGTATTGGCTAACTCTTCGGCAATTAATGCGGCAGTTTGTCGTTTATATTCGTCAGGTGTGATCCAATTGTGTTTAATCGCATGCTCTGCCAGTGGATAGGCTAGCTCAAACTGTTTTGTATCAATCATCCACACCATAAGCCGCATAAATACGTCATCTTGTTGCGCGTTATCCGCTTTTAGCACACCGTCGATCCAGTCGAGATATTCTGGAATTAATATCTTTTTAAGCTCAATTTTAGCTTCTTTAGATTGGAATTTTTTAAGACGAATACGATCGCTATTTAATTTTGCAAGCATCATTTCGTAAGCGTTAGTTGCTTTAACATTTTGGGTATTACGCTGTAATCCAGCGTAATGTTTTTTTAGAAATTGTTGTGCTGGTGATACCATAATGCCCTCATTAAGCGTGAATAATATTTTCAATCAGGCAGCCTGCATCGTAGCGCTCAATCACAAATGCTTCATTAGCTGATTGATAATCTTCGATGCGGTCACGTTTTGGGTTGTCAACAATATGGCGGCGCGCTGTGCCATTTTGAATATAAATCGCTAAGTTACTAAATGAAGTAATTAGCATTGCCCCTTTAGGAAAGTAAGGGACTCGATAAGCCGGCAGTTCACCAATTGATTTTTTAGCAAGTAATAACTGACCGGCGACTTTGTCGGTATTTTTATCAGCATCATTAATAATCGGAAAGTACTTATCAAATAGCAAACCACGACCACATAACACAACCAAATCTGTGCTATCGGCATAAACTGGATCAATGAGTGTTTCGACTGCATCGTAGACCAGAGCATCAATGTTTTTATAATCGCCGTCCGTACCAAGAATAATTTTGCCTGGTGTTTTAGTCCCTTCAAACATAACTCGCTCTGGTGCGTCCTCTCGATATTTTTGCAACCAGCCTTTGTTAACATCTTGTAGTAATGGGTTAGTGATACGATTTGAAGTGGACGCACGACTGGTACCATTAAAGCCAATCATAATACGATCAAGCGCTTTTTGGCGGGTGAGGGCATCACGTAGAATAGTCTGGAAATCCTTTTTATGGCGCCATGCATCTAATTTGGCGTAGCGAATAGAGGTGTCATAATTGGTCTGTTCACAGCGATAACGATATTTATTTAAATCAGAGATATCGACCGCATCGCGATCTTTTTCTGTTGTATCCGTTGTGCCGGCCGTGGTACCTGAAACACCAACGCCAACCTTTTCGCCTTCTTGAGCATCAACATATTCAAAATTGATTTTATTTAATAAATCAGATGATTGCTGTGTGCGTTTTTCTAACGTTTGCTGCACTTCTGGTGCAACAGCGAAACTTTCGCTGGCATTGTCGATGCCGTTTAATTGGGCAATTCGCTGTTTGAATCCGTTAAATAACTTTCTGGTTTCATTTTTCATTATTTCGCTTCCTATAAAAATGGGTAAACAATAATTTGATTGTTCTAGATTGTTGTTGTCTGTTAACAATCTGTTTCGGTGTTTGCCTCTAAATTACCGCCAGATGAAACCGGGCGATCTGGCGTATCAGGAATACTGCCCAATAACGCTCTGTATTCGTCGTTTTGCGCTTTAATCTGTACCAGTTCATCAGTTAACTCAGTGACTTTTGAATTTAATTCGCTAAATTGTGAAATAGTTTGATTAAAAAATTGTTCAACGATATCGCCAAGTTGGGCAAATTTAGTCGCGTCTTTATCTGATTTATTTTGGAATAGATTAGTTAAACGATTGACCATTGAACTGAATAAAGCATCATTACTCTTTTCGTCAGTTTCGAACTCGATTACTGTTTCTTCTGCGGCCGTAAATAAATTATTGGGTGATAGCTTACGGCTAGAAAGTGGGTTAAACGTTGCTTTGGCGCTAAACTCTAAAAACTCAGTGCCTAAACTTGCTGGATCATCTGTCACGGCCAGACCAACTAGATAAGCCTCGCCGGTATCGGCAAATTCTGGATTGACTTCGATGGACGTGTAAACTTTTTGTTTTGATTTATTAAGCTTGATTAAATCCTCGGTAGGTTCAATGAGCGCTAGTAACGCCAGTTTACCTGCAAGTTTACCCTCGGTTATCTCAATGGATTTAAGTGCAAGTACATCACCATAGCGCTTGAATGTCCCTTCTGGGCCATAACCTTTGATATGTTCAATATTGATTCTAGCGCCGTAGACTTCCGGGCTGTAATTTTCGGCCATTTGTAAAATCCAATCTCGCTGGATTTTACGGCCATCAGTTGTCGCGCCTTCAACCGCGACACGAAACCATTTTGCTTTATATGACGTTGCTTTGCTCATGAATATTATCCCATACATTAATCAACGGAGTTTAATAGCTATACTCCTTTGCAATCGCGGCTTGTGCAAATAAGGCCATTTGTAGTTCATCTGTTTACAAAATCCACTTAAATAAAAAAAGACCAATGATCGGTAAATTGATGGCGTGAGGAGAGATCATGCAAAACATTAATTTATTAGATTATTTAGTCAGTGACGACACCGACCCACGGCGCACAGCGCGATCATTGTATTGGGCTGGCTATCGTATAAAACGAATAGCCGAATTACTTAATGAAAATATCAATACCATTCATAGCTGGAAACGTCGCGATAAATGGGAACAATCAACGGTACTTGAGCGAGTTAATGGCGTGCTTGAGGCGCAACTTATTCATTTAGTGATTAAGCCGAACAAAGAGGGGAAGGATTTTAAAGAGATCGATTTATTAAGCCGGCAACTGGAGCGCACCGCGAGGATTGAACGTTATCAAAATGGTGGTAATGAAACAGATCTTAATCCAAATATAGCAAATCGTAATAATAGTCCGAAGCAAAAACCCAAAACTAATCTGTTATCAGATGAACAGATCGAAAAAATCAATACACTATTTAATGACAGCTTATACGAACATCAGCGAATATGGTACCGGGCCGGTACTGAGCATCGCATCCGTAACATTAATAAATCGCGGCAGATCGGGGCAACTATGTTTTTTGCTCGTGAGGGGGCCATTGATGCGATTAATACCGGACGAGATCAAATATATTTATCCGCATCGAAATCTCAAGCCTTCCAATCTCGCCAATATATCGTCGATTTCTTCCATGATGTTGATATTGATTTAAAAGGTGAGGTGATCCATTTTCCTCACAATGATGCACGTATTCGTTTTCTGGGGACTAATTCAAAAACAGCTCAGAGTTATCATGGTAATGTTTATCTTGATGAATATTTTTGGATTAATCGATTTTTAGAGTTGCGTAAAGTGGCTTCAGCGATGGCCAGCCAAAAACGTTGGAGACAAACCTACTTATCAACACCATCAAGTATAACTCACGAAGCCTATAAATTTTGGACAGGTCAACTGTTTAACAAAGGTCGAAGCAAAGAAGATCGTATCAGTATCGATATTTCGCACAACGCCCTTAAAAATGGTTGCGTCTGTGCAGATGGTCAATGGCGTCAAATTGTGACGATTGAAGATGCCGAGCGGCTAGGATTTGATTTATTCGATATTAATCAGTTAAAACTTGAATATAGTCCTGATGATTTCGCTAACTTATTTTTATGTCAATTTATTGATGATTCAGCTTCTGTGTTTCCACTATCTAGTTTACAACCTTGCATGGTTGATTCTTGGGAGGTATGGGACGATTACAAGCCATTTGCATTAAGACCCCTTGGTGATCGTCCGGTCTGGATTGGCTACGATCCATCAAATACCGGGGATAATGCTGGGTGTGTTATTGTTGCGCCGCCTCTTGTTGAAGGGGGCAAATTTAGAGTAATTGAGAAGCACCAATGGACCGGAATGGACTTTGCTGCTCAAGCAGATGCCATCAAAAAAATGACTGAACGCTATAACGTGACCTATATCGGTATTGATGCAACCGGCTTAGGCGTTGGCGTGTATCAGATAGTTAAACAATTTTATCCCGCCGTGCAGGGGTTTACTTATTCGCCAGAAGTTAAGCAGCGTTTAGTTTTAAAGATGCAAGATATTATCCGTAAACGGCGCCTTGAATTTGATGCGGGATGGTCGGATTTAGCACAGTCATTTATGGCTATTCGTAAAACATTGACGGCCAGCCAGCGACAAATCACTTATGTGGCCGATCGTAATGAAGAGATATCTCATGCGGATATTGCATGGGCAACAATGCACGCAGTTTATAACGAGCCGCTGGAAAGTTTAGGCGGTGCAAACAGTAACAGTGGTTATATTGGAGTATTTGAATAATGAATGAAATCAACCAAACTGCAGAGCAGAATGATAAGATAGTAAGCTTTACTTTTGGCGATAGTGAGCCTTTAGGTGACGCCAAGGATTTATTGACGTATTTACAATGTACTGAGCTTGACAAATGGTACGAGCCACCTATCAATTTTAATACGTTAGCGAATACGTTTTCTTCATCGTCATATCACAGCAGTCCAATTTATGTTAAGCGTAATATACTGACGAGTACTTTTATACCTCATAAATATTTATCGCGATCAGCATTCGAACGTATTGCGAATGACTTTTTAATATTAGGAAATGGCTATTTAGAAAAACGTAATAATTTACTTAAACAACCAGACGGATTAAAACCAGCTTTGGCGAAATATACCCGGCGCGGAGTTGATACTGACCAATATTTTTATCTGGATCAATACCTGGATGATCATGAATTTAAAAAGGGTAGTATTTGGCATTTATTGATGCCGGAAATAAATCAGGAGATTTATGGTGTTCCTGAGTATTTATCTGCACTTAATTCTGTTTGGCTTGATAATTCAGCTACTGTATTCAGGCAGCGCTATTATAAGAATGGCTCTCACGCTGGTTTTATTCTGTATCTATCTAATCCATCACATAACGAAAAGGATATCGAGGAATTAAAAAAAGCCTTACAAAATAGTAAAGGACCGGGTAATTTTCGCAACTTACTGATGTATGCGCCAAATGGTAAACCTGATGGACTAAAATTAATTCCAGTTGGTGAGGTTGCCGCCAAAGATAACTTTGCGGATATTAAATCTGTTAGCCAGGATGATATTTTAACAGCTCACCGGGTGCCGCCGTCACTGATGGGGATCACGCCTAAAAATACCGGTGGTTTTGGCGACCCGGAAAAAGCATCGATAGTATTTGCGCGTAATGAAATTAAACCACTTCAAGATAGATTTTTACAGCTTAATGATTGGATGGGAGAGGAGATAGTCAGATTTACACCGTATAAATTAGAGTAGTAAACATTGGTTATGACAACGCCCGCTTTAGCGGGTTTTTTGTTTGAAAAATATGGCTTAAACTTTTGCTGACTGATTATAAACAATAATTTTTATTATGATTGATTTTGATGATATAACCTTAAATCGCGCGGTTGTAACCCCACCCCACCTGCGCGCTAAAAGTGTGTGAATCTGTGCAGAATTGCACAGTTTACAAAAGAAGCCCTGATAAAAGGGCTTGCGCTATTTTAGATCCTTTTTAGATCTTTCATTTTCGTGCACTGTATCTGTGCAGTAAAAAAATTATTCAATCGATTCTAAAAATAACATAGTAGGATTTGCATCCTTAGTCTTAATTTTTAGTTTTTTTGCTACATACGATGTTAATTTCTGTTCATCAGGCAGACCGTATTTATCGAGGAATTTATTTAGATTAGCATAATATTCATAAGCAATTTTAAGTTCTAAGTCTGTTAATTGTTGATCTGTCGCATTAACTTCCCATTGCTTATTATTGCACTGAGTACCGGAGTTGCCGCAGCCATCACTCCAATAATTAGCAATTGCATAGTTATAACCTGTTCCTGCTGCTTGTTTAAATGGTACTAAAAAAACTGATACCACTTTAGCATTAGTTTTTAATGAATAATCCGTGGCTGCAATTTTGGCTGTATCAACTCTTTGCTCTAATGTTTGTGCATCAGGCGAAACAATAAAAATTTGTGCTCTTAGTCTATTGGCAAATGAGGTATTTTTTTGATGTACAATTTCGTAAGGTTTAATTTGATTTGCAGCACTACTGGTAATAAAAAGAAAAAGCGCTAAAAAGCCTAAAATGAATTTTTTCATACAAATCCCCAAAAATTTAAATGGTGAAATAATTTAAGATTGAACAAATTACGAATAAAATTATTTTTTTTGTGCCTTATCTACTAAAAATTCTTTTATCGGTTCTAATAAATCACGAACCCAAAACAATGTAATATCTTTATCTTGTTCGGTTAGATGTTCAGACTCTGTCACAACGCGTACGAGCAATTCCGCTCGCTCAACTATTTTGGCTTTTTCTAATTCATCCATAGATTCATAACCTTTCAAAATAACTGTTTTTATATACAGTATATAAAATTATAATTCTGGTCAACTTATAAAATAGCTATAAATTATTATATGGTTTAAAAATATTCATGAATAATTTATTCGAATGAATATGATTATTAACTCTACTCCTTATAGTTTTTAATATTTTGAATTAAACCAGAAAGCCATAATATGACGATATAGATTTATATTTTTAAATAACATCATCAAATTATTTCTTTATGGCTAGTATCAAATATAAATTAAATTTGATGATGCCACAATTTAATAACCTCAATTTGTGGAAAAACTAGCAAATTAATTAAAAATCATTGATTGAATATAGGCTAAATCGCTTATTAATGACATAATTTAAATTTATCTTAAATATTAAGTTTTGGTACTTACTTTGATTGCTTTAAGATGTTCCAAGGCTATTTGTAGTTTAGCTAATGAACAACCACACCGATATTGCAGTTGATTTAATTCATTAATAACCATTAATAATGACTGTTCTTTAGGGGGTGGTGGAACTGGTCTAAATCTTGGCGTTACCATTTTATGATCCTTTTTAAAATAAAAATTCGTAATCATCAAATGTGCTAATTTTCAATGATTTTTTTGAATGATTCACTTTATCACCTGGTGAATTACTCACGATAAGATGCACACCATTTAAGGTATTATCTAATTTTATGTACTGATTTTGATTGATTTTTATGTTTTTTCGTAAATAAAGCTGATTAATGATGAAATCATCATCAGATAACCCCATTATTTTTAGTTCTCTCCTTATTTGTTCTCGCTGATCGTCCCCGTCATTCTTAAATTTCCGCGTACAGTTATTGACAGAACTCCAAGGCGTGCGTCCCGCACGATTTTTAAGGTCAACATCCTTTTCTTTTTTGACTAGTACCCACTTGATTAATCGTGTGCAAATAAAAGAGCTAAGTCCAATTAGAGGGGAGAACACACCTTTTATTTTTTTTATTTTTTCCTCGTACTGGTTGAACTCTTCATCGTAAGACAAGCGAACTTTTAAATCTTTTCTTAAAACCATAGGACCACCCTGGTGAGAGGTATACGCAGCCCAATCTCCTACATCCGCCGCAGCCAACACTGGATCGATGATTTTATCTTCTACTTTTTTATCCTTTAATCTACGAAGTTCTCGCCAAACCGAGACAGGAGCGCCACCTATTTGTTGGAACTGTCTTATTTTCCAGCGACTAGCCCACGCGGTGACGGCTTTAGACATATCCTTTAAGCTCTGCCCAGATCCGTCGTCGAGTTCATCATCCAAAGCATAACCATCGATATTTTTTGAAATATATTTAGCAATATAACCAGTTGCACTACCTTTAGTTTTATCGATCATCGTAAATTCAAAGCGGTTTAATGCCGCGCCTTTTTCGTGTCCATCTTCATCCATTGCATAGATCCACATCGTTTTAAAGGCTATATCAAGATGTTCTGGACGCATAAACACTAAGATATGCCAGTGGGGTGTGCCATCGTGATGTGGCTCAGCGACGCGAAAACCAAAGATTTTAATGCCTTCTCGGTTTAATTTGGCTCTAATTCGTGACCAAACACCACATAAGTAGGACTGAGTATCGCGAGGATTGTTACCGATCCAGTTTTCAACAAATCCGCCTTTTGAGTGAACACTATGAAATTTTGATGGTGCAGTAATCGTGATAAATACGCCGCTGTAATTTAACTCATCGGCAATGTCTTCGAATCCACGCATTCTGGTCATTAATTCACAGCGGCGAATAGCCGGGTTGGCGTTAGATTTATATACTTGAAGGTTTAACGGGATCTGTTCTCCCGTCTCTTGATTTTCGATAGCGGTATTATCAATAAACTCTTTATTTTGCCGTTTTTGCTCTATCCACTCGCCAATACATGAGCGGCTTGCATATGGGCTGGCTTTTTTTTGAACCTGACCAACTGCGATAGATAAATGTTCGCGTTGAATATCACGGCGTCTTTTTAACTTATTGTTCCACCAGTTATCATCTGTTATTTTAGCTAAAGCTTTAATGATGTTGTCATTAGTTAATTTGTCATTTTTGTAATCAGAAAAGTAGGGTGGTTCGATGTTAATTCCGGCCATTTCTTTCAAAATGATTAAATAAATTTTGTGCTCTAAACTTTCTTGATTGGTTTCATTAGCGGATAAGCAAAACGCTGTTTCAGATAATAAATTTTGAATATGTTTATCTAAATAGCGGGCTATTTCTACGCTAAGATCTGATATTCGTTGGCGACTGAATGTGGGTAGCTTTTCAAACTCAGCACTAAAATTAATCGATAATGCACTGGGTTTTATTGGCTCATAGCGATGATTGACAAGATCAAGTCTTTTCTTGATATCACCACCTAAGGTATTGCGTAAAAAGGTATTAGCCGATCGGCGATTTTTCGTTTTGAATAAATCAATATACTTATTAGCGAAATAACTACTTAAATAATCAGGCAAGTTAGCAATATATTGAGATCTAAAATCATGATCTTCATTATCAACTTGCCAAAGTTTTATCTCGCTATAAGAGATATCATTAGGCATTTTCTTTTCAAGAACGGGTTTGGTTATTGGCGTTCTTTCTATGGGCTTATAAGGTAAATATTTCCCTATTTTTTCAAAGTAACCACGCAGCGCAATACCCGAAAAATATCGGGTATTTTCGGGTATTGCGTCGGTAAAATCTCTAAGCTGCTGTGTTGATGTCATCTTGATTTAAAGCTCTAAATAGCTTTCGATAAATGTTTTTGCAACTTCCGCATTGATCGCATTGCCGTAGGCGCGCAGTCGTCCCACTCTGGCGGTAGCCCCATTAACCAACGGGAATGTGCCGGATCTAACCGGTCGCCATTTTCCATCTGTGCAATATAGCCAATCTGCATCTCTCCAGAAGCCGTTAGTCGGGCCGGCGTTTGGCATTCCTTGAGATACAAACTCACTTGTTCTGATACGCTGCCCGGGCTCAGAGATGTTCTGCCCGTCGCTAATCGCTGTGCTGTTCTTTTGGCCATTGCCTCCGGTGAGCGCTTCCCAATATTGGTTGAGGTTGGGGTTAACCATCCTGTCATTTTTACTATGTTGGGTAGTTCTGATTTCCCTTTGCCCGCACTCCCTCGGCTGTCCGACGCCAGAGGTGTTGGGCATCCCCTCAACATCTGAATAGCACAGTCGCTCAGGCGAGAAGATGTTCGCTGGCCCTTGCGCAATACTTCGCGCTGCACTGCTTCTAACGTCGAGCATCCTTTCACGTCCGAAGCTAAGGGCGTCGGCCACCCAGTATAATCGTTGCCGGATGTGCGGAGCACCGACGCCCGCTGCGCAGATATCAAGCGCCCCGACGGCGTAGTTCGACTTTTCCAAGTCAGTTTGTACAACGTCGAGCCAAGACAGTGCGTCTTTGCTTGATACTTGCTCGCCAAAAATAACGTCAGGTTTGCACTGCTTAATGAGTTCGTACCACACTGGCCATAAATGTCGTTCATCTTGTAAACCTTCTTTTTTTCCTGCTGCACTAAAAGGCTGGCACGGACATGATCCCGTCCAAACAGATCGACTATCTGACCAACCCGCTTTTCTCAACGCATGAGACCAAACCCCAATACCTGCAAAAAAATGGCACTGGGTATACTTCTTGATATCTTGATACGTCACATCAACTATACTTCTCTCATCAACATCACCGGGCGCAATAAGATTTTTAGCAATTAAATTTCTCAACCATTGCGCCGCAAATGGATCTATCTCGTTATAATAAGCAGCCATACTGATTCCTATTTTTAAAGCATGTCAGGCGTTAAAACGCAGATAAGTTCTTTTGCCGGCTGGCGGTTGCCGTTGGCTGCCACTCGTCGGGGCGCGGTAATAGTGTAACGCTCAAAATCGCTAAAAATATCGCGAGTAATAGCGTTATCACTATTAGACACAATAGCGATCGCACCCTTACGCACAGCTTTAATCAAGCAATCTCTAAGGGCTATTGTTCCAATGAAATCAAAACCGCCCGGCGTATAACCGACGAAAGAGTCATTTTCGCTAGCTGATAGATAAGGCGGATCGCAATAAATAACATCACCATAATCTGCGTATCCTAAAGTCTCTGTAAAATCTACTGAAAGCATTAATAGTTCATGAGAATTTAACTTATTGCTAAAATTAATAAGCTCTTGTTTCGGGAAGTAGACTTTTTTATAATTACCTTTAGGCGTGTTAAATTTACCTGATTTGTTATATCGGCAAATTCCATTAAAACAGTGACGCATAAGCCAAATAAATCTGGCTGCCTGCTCAACCGAATCGCGATCGAATGGTTGGCAATTATTAAATAAATGTCTGACTTCGTAATAATCCAGATTGTCATTAAATAATGACTCTGCAGTGTTTACGAGCAAAGCAAGATTGTCATATAGCCACACATAAACATTCATTAAATCTCGATTGCTATCACCGATAATATAACTTTGGTAATTAGTATTGATAAACACATTACCAGCGCCGACAAAAGGCTCAATAAGGCGAGTACAGTGTGATTCGCCGATGGGTAAATAAGGCAATAACTGATCAATGATCCGGTTTTTGCTTCCTATCCATTTTAAAAAAGATTTTTCTACACGCATAGAAACCTCATAGGGAATAAATAAGGCGCAATTGCGCTCGTATTTATAGATGAACTTTTGAAAAAGTGACAATGTCCAAATCACGGCAAACAGACGAATAACTAATTGACTCAACGCACACTACGATACTTGCATCATTACAATTTAGAACTGCATGTTCTTCTTCTTCCATTTCGTCACGTTTAACGTGAATTAATGAAGCCCCTTGTTGTATTATTAATTCGAATTCTTTCTCTGATACTTTAATTGTTTTAATTGATTTTCTTGGATATTTGCTAAACATGTCCGCATCCTTTTTGGTTGTCTTAGAATGTAAATAATTAAGTGCATCTAACGCGTCTTGACTAGTTAGTACTTGTGAGGCACAAATGTCTCCACCTTCTTGCGCCTTATCCCATTCGTGAATATATAGCCAGAACGGGTTAACAAGTGGCGGTCTTGCTGGGTCAAATTTCGGTTTCATTACTATTAGTCCATTTTTAGTTGATAAATTCGAATCGATTAACCGTTTTTTCTTTGTCAATTATTGAGGTGTTAACTTTTGTTACTCGAATAAATAAAGACGCATTATCACAGTGCAAAACAGCAATACTCCCCGGTGTCAATTTTTGTGGACGAGTATAAAAAAATCCGGATTGCGCGATGTCTTGCCACTGGCTGGATAACTGAATATTTGCTGTATATTTCATGATATAACCCTCTCAATCCGTTGCTTTTAATCAATGAATAAATTGGCTGCTGAAAGTTTATGGATAATGTTAAAGTCGTTAACGTCTGCGTTCGTTTAAACTCTGACAATCAACACAAAGTTGACAACCGGCTAATAACTGCCTGCGTCGTTCTGGTATAGGTTCGTCACAATCTTGACAATGTGTTGCTGATTCACCAACAAACTTAGGTGTTCGATTTTTTAATGTACTGTCTAACTCGCGCTGCGCTAAGTCATTGGCCTTGTCGATGTTGTCACGCATTATGTGTATGCCTCATTTTTTTCATTTAGCATTTTAGTCGCCTCTTGATCTAACAATTCAGCGGCTTCCGCGCCCGATAAATGATTATTTCGAATGTGACTGGCTAAACGATCGAGCTTACTGTGAAAAACATCACACAAGCCGTTTTTGGCTTCTTCTTTAGCTTGATTTAATGCTGCGAGTAGTGCTTCCCCGCTTAGTGATTGCATTGATTTATTCGGCATAATGAGATCCCTCTGTAATTTGTTTGACGAGTGCAACACGTTCTTTAAGTACAATGCTATGTTGATCAATAGCTGCTGATGTTTCTGGTAACTGGATTTTTATAAAATCCTCTTCCTTACAATTCATAAATTGATTAACAACACTTGATAATCGCTTTATACCTAACTGGATTTTGGCCAAATCATCATTGTCTAATTGGTCCCAGTTTCCGGTGCAATGCTCAAGCCCCGCAGCGATAAGTAAGCAGCGCTTTTGGCCTCTGCTCAGCCGTTCAAAAGCGGCACGAGCCAGACTGCGATCGTTAGTGATTAATTGACGTAATTTTCTAACCTGATCTAGATTGTTCAGCCTTGTTTTAAGTTGTTGTGTTGTCTCATTTATCATTGAAAATAACCTCAACCAGTAACCAAATAACCTTTTAATGAAGAGAATTCGTATTAGGCAAATTAAATGCACGTTCAGGAAAACGGTTTAACCATTGCATTACATCCATAGGAGGTGATTTTTGTGCTGTAAAAAAACCAGAAATAAAGTAATAGAGAGCATTGAGAGAGTATTCCTGTTGTACTTCACGGTAATGGCATCTCATGTCTTCAATTAATATGTAAGCTAATTCATTGTGTTCAACAAATTTCAGCGCTTCATCAAATAGACAATGTTTATTAGGCATGTTTACCTCTGGCTTTTTGCAATTTGATTGCCTTTCCGTTTGGTTTTTCAATCCAACCCTGCTGATTGTGGCAATTGGTCCGGATAAAAATTAAAGCGGGTTTATCTGCCGCTTTTGTGCTTAAGTAAATTGAATGACTCATGGTTAATCTTCTTTTAGGTTTAACTCTGGATTGAATGACTTAGCACCTTCAAGTGTTAAGGCCGTCATATTGATAAGAACAGTTGAGCGATCTGAGCGTCCTGTCACTTTCTTTTTCCTGGTGGGTAAAAGTCCTTCATGGACATACTTTCGAACAGTGCGAGGAGTCATGCCTGACAATCTGGCAAACTCATCCACCGTGACATAAGGAGATGAAATAGCTATTGAAATTGGCGTCGTCATAGTGCATTATTTCCGGTTAATGTTTATATATGTTCAAATAGGTGAAATCTAACTTCAAGTTAAATATATTATAAGTTGAATTTAGAGTCAACACCTTTTTATTAACTTGGGGTTTGATTGTGAAAATTAATTTTGAGAGTGGTGGTGCAGAAGTCATAGACAGAATTATTGAAGCTTATGGCTTTAGAACAAAATTGGAATATAGCAATTACTTGGGCACATCTTCGGCCAATATGTCATCTCGCTATAAAAAAGGTTTTTTCCCGTCAGATCTTGTCGTGCGTTGTATGGCTGAAACTGGAGCTACTCTTGAATGGCTTGCGACTGGTGAGGGGGATTTCCCACCAAATAAACCTAAAGAAACAGTTTTATCTGATGATACATTAGAGAAATTAGAACGATTGGCCGTATTGAAAGAAAAGGGCGTTATCACTGAACAGGAACTTATAGAATTAAAGGCTAAGTTGATTTAATAAATGTATTACGAGTGATAAGGAATAGTTGTAGATTCTATTATTGAAAATGATTTTCTAAGTTTTAAAGACTGGCGAGATACTGTAGGAGAGGGGTTATGGAATTAATCCAGTTAGGGATTAGTATTTTGGCTCTTATTGTTTCTATCATTGCAATTTTGTTAAGTAGAAAAACGGGCAAGAGTTCTAAAACAATCGATTTTTTGTTTCAAAGCCGAGAAGATGAAAAATACATCAATGCACTTAATGTAATAAGCACTATGTATAAAGCAAACCTATCTCTTTGCTGCTTAATAGATCCGGATCCATCCTGGAACAATAAACGAAAGGAAGAAATGAGGAAAAATTTCAATTCAGTTAGATATATTCTGAATTTATATGAAAGAATGGCTATTGCAATAAAAAAAGGGATATATGACGAGAATATGATAAAAGAAACATCTTATTCAACATTATGCAGAGTTTATCAGCGTTCAAAGCCTTTGATTGATAAAATTAGAGAAAACCGCGAACACCCGACAGCCTATATTGAGTTTGAACGTTTAGCTGATAAATGGTCTAAAAAACCCCTTAAAGTTGAGTTTTTGGAAAATGACAGTCAGAAAACAAAAATCAGGTAAATGGCTTTTTGAAAAATATCTCGATGGCGGCCGGCGTATTAGAAAAACGTTTGCAACTAAAGGAGAGGCCTTGGCTTATGAAAATTATTTAGAAGAACAGTCGAGTGAAAAGCCATGGCTTCGTGAGAAGCTGGATAAACGTCATTTATCCGAGTTAATTAATATCTGGTACTCTTTGCATGGGCAAACCTTAAAAGATGGTCATTCTCGTTTAAAAGCAATGTTATTTGCCTGCGAATACATTGATGATCCACTAGCCACTAACTTTACTGCCAAACAATTCACTAACTACCGGCAAAAACGTATCAGTGGCGAAATATATCGAACTGATCGTATCAAAACGGTTGCGCCTAGAACCATGAATTTAGAATTAACCTATTTTAAAGCGATGTTTAATGAGCTAATTAGGTTAGGGGAGTGGTTACATAATAATCCTCTGGAACGGGTACGCTCATTTAAAACTGATGATCAGGAAATGGCTTATTTAACTAAAGAGCAAATTGATGCGCTACTGTTATCCTGTCAGCAAAGCAAGGCTAAAGATTTAACCATTATTGTTAAAATTTGCCTAGCTACTGGCGCGCGTTGGAGCGAAGCGGAAAGCTTAAAGGCTACTCAAGTCAAAGACGGTAAAATCACCTATATTAATACCAAAGGTAAACGTAACCGGACCGTCCCAATAAGTGAGTTATTATTCAATGAGATCCCTAAAAAGAATTACTCACTATTTACCGCTTGTTATTCAGCGTTCCGTTCGGCAATTGATAGAGCTGGTATCGAATTGCCAGATCGCCAGTTAACCCACGTTTTGCGGCATACTTTCGCCAGCCATTTTATGATGAATGGTGGAAACATTTTAGTTTTACAAAAAATACTCGGCCACACTGACATCAAAATGACTATGCGATATGCACATTTCGCCCCAGATCACTTTGAAGATGCGGTAAGGTTGAATCCGTTGGCTATCACACATAAGTGAATTTGATTATGGGAAACTATAGTAAAAACTTATCTAAAAGAATAGAGAATGTAAGAATAACCGAAGGGTATTGTTTAATTTGTGGTAAATACGGTTTTCTTACAATGGATCATGTTCCACCTAAAGGTTCAATAACAATTACTAAAGTTGAACAAAAACATATTTTTGATGTGTTACGCGCTGAAGGAACAAAAATAAAGGGTGTATCATCAACAAATGGAAGTAAATTTAAAACGATATGTGCTTATTGTAATAATACGATACTAGGTGCTAATGATGTGGAAATTTCCTCCGTCATTAAAGAATTGAACAGAAAAATAAATATTTATTTTACTAATTTAAATTCAATATATAATTCCGTATCTGTTCCGTTTAATCCGATCAAGTTTTGCCGGGCAATGATAGGTCACATACTATCTGCAACTACTGTCAAAGATTGCAAAATAACTCCACAATACACACCTTACTTTACGCCACTACAGGAATTTGTTTTGGGGGATGATAATGCGCTAAATAATACTCATGATATTTATTATTGGTTTTATCCTCACAAAATGCACATTAGTAGTAAAATGGTCAGTTTTTACAATAATGGCAATAACTGTATCGTGAGTATCTTATCTTTTTTTCCTATAGCATTTTTAGTAACAGAAAAAGGTAAAGGTATTTTCCCTGCCCAAGCTATAAAGTTGACTTTTAAAGATAGCCACATTGTGCTGAATCTTTCATCTGGAAACTTAGATTATTCTACTTTTCCGTTTAATCATTTAGAAGGGAATCAAGTGATATTAACTAGTGAAAATCATTGTATAGTTAGTTATCCAATTAAGGGGTAGGTAACTCTTTAAAGCGCTATATTAAATGGCGGTTAAATGGCGATTGAGGTTATTCTTATATAGATAAATGTGTCTTTATATGTATCCTTAACCTTTTGATTTGTTTGTAAGTTATTGATTTTAAATATAGTGTTAAAGAACTCTTAATCAATTGGTCGTGGGTTCGATCCCCCCACAGCCCACCATCATTCGCTCAGTTTTGTACGATAAACTCATCGTATACTTATCATTCAGTTATCTCTTTTATTTACCATTTGCTACATCTATATCGGTGTTTATACAAATTAGATGAGATAGCATATCAACTTAACAATCTGCAATCTGAGCTCGATATGTGGGTACGGCGTATTTTTTATCATTGGCGCTGTGATAACGATCAGCAGGATATGGACTAAAGCATAGCGATATAAAATAGATTGGCTGGAGACGTGTATTATTTTACAGAAGACAAAACTCCCCGTCGAGATAACGGGGAGAGCACCATTAAGCAGCTGGGCAGCTAGAGTAAACCCAACGAGGTAATTGTTTCGAATAAGAAGAAATCAAGTACCCTGTATCCGCTCTATAAATCTGATATCCACAATAGATAAAAAATGTATCTGATTGTGTCCAAGCAAGTTTAATGGCTGTATTTGCCCAAGCGTTTGCCCAAGGGTTGGTTTTCGCATGAGAAGGTGATGAGATAACAAATAAACTTAAAACAACACTGAGACTTAAAAGTAATTTTTTCATGTTAACTTTCCTTAGTAATTAAAATACATTTAGTAATTAAATGCAGAAAAATTTTATCTCGTTTATCGCTAGGAATAAAAAAAAATTCTCAAATTTGTGATCAAGATCACTTTTATTATAAATGGCTAGATAAAACATTATTGGTTGAGTGATACAAATATAATAAAACTTTAAATAAACTGAAAAGGTCTTAAATGGGAAAAATAAGCGTTAACTTTATCGGGATGGCCTGCAACAGTTTCACTGTTTGCTCTTCAAATTAGTGTTTATAAAATTGAAAGAATTTCATTATGCACTAATAACGGAGATTTTGAATGTTTAGAGGGAGGGATAAATGTTTGATCGATTTATTTTGATGCTATTTTTATACACGCAATGACTAATTTCGATTTTGAGTTGAGCTTATTATATCGCGTATCTTTAATCAGATAAGTGTGCTCTTCAACCAAGTTGACAGTATTTTTTGTCTGATTTTCTAGATACTCATTTTTAATTCTTATGGAACGGCCATCATCTTCAACGATGGGGAGGTTATTATATTCAGTCAGGATACTTCCTTTTATCCACTGGCTATTTTTCAAAGCAAATAGCTGATTATTTTCGTATTTAAAAATGAGTTGACCTTTAGTGACATTTGATGTCTGAACATAATCAGCAAACTTATTATTCACCCAGCTGGCTTGATACTCAATCCTGTTGCATGACCACTGGCCAGCCAGTGACTCATCAGTAAATCGATAGACTTTTTTATTGCAACTGACTAGTGTGATACTCGCTAGGCAACATAAAAATATAAGATTTTTCATTCTATAACCTCTAATGCTTATCATTCAATTTCAATTACAGAAACCTCAATACGTAAAGTATATAGTTGTACCCAATGTATACTTTCAATTAGCTATTTGCCCAGAGTTAAATCATAGGCGTTACTATAAAGATTTAGCGGTAAGAATAACCTTGCTTATGTTATGGGTAAAGAAAAATTGATAGTTAACTGGTAAAATTAATTTGATAGCGAGTAAGACTAAGTTTAGCTTATTGGCCAACTTTAAAGATTTAACACGAGGAAATTTTCAGTGATTTAGGGGATGAATGAGCACATAGTTTTATCCTATGTGCTCATTGAGAATATTTATTTACTGTCAGTTAACAGGATTGATAGCGGTTTGTGAACAATATCAAAGTAAACGTTTTTATTGTTTGCTTCTGGATAGATACGATAGACATAAAGATTCGGTTCAACTGTCACATTTTCTACGGTTCTTGTGAACATTACACTGCCATCCGGTTTTTTAGCAATCAATGTTCTGCTCTTTCCATCTTGGCTGATTGACCAGTCACCGGCCAGTTTTAGCTTCCCTTCTTGAGTAAACATTTTGAAAGTGCCATTAGCGTTATATTCGGCAATGCCAAAAAAACCATTCACGCTTTTATCTGATGAAGGAATAATTTGATTATCAGCATTAACGGCTTCAGTTGTAATCCAGACTTTATTCGTCATTAGGTTTTCGTACTGATTTAAATTGGTTGCGGCTTGAACTGTTTGCATCCCGAAAAAAGTTGCGATAATAAATAGTGCTGTGTGCATTACTTTCATGAGATTTCCTCTCCATTAGTTAATGTTACGGTTATTGACAGGTTGATTTACCCGTTTTGTGATTAATTGCACCATGTGCAATCAATAATTGCTGCATCTCTTTATGACCTCTAACACAGGCATAACTTAATGCGCTTTGGCTAAAAGATGGTCTATTGGTATCTTGTATCGTTGTTACTTGATTTAAATCCACACCTTCACTGATAAAATATTTAACAGTTTCGATTCGATTATTACTGGCGGCAATCATAACCAGACTCTCACCGTCATCCTCATAACTTGTGTCATTAAAATTGAAGTTAGGCAAAAGCTGGTGCGCTTTTTTAACTAGATTAACATCTTTGCCAAGTACGGCGGATTTTAAGACATTATAAACGTCTCCCTTATCCGTAGCCCAAAGATTCGCGTTTTTCTTGACTAGATAGTCAAAAATATCTTCATAACCAATAAATGCGGCCCAACCTAGTGCAGTTTGATCAAGCGAACCGACATCTTTAACCTCAATATCTTGACCGGCTTCAACCATTCTTTTTACTGTCTCAATATCGCCTTGCTTTACCGCATCAAACCAAGCGGCATTAGGGCCGGTGGATGGCGATTGATAGAATATTCGCCAACTTAGTTTATCGGGATTTGCAATATCTTGCATCTCGGCCAAACTAAATCTAAATTGTTGATAACCTTCAGGATTGTTGGGGTTAAGTATTTTTGCACTGACACTATTCATAAAAACTAATGAAGACACAATAATACAAAGTGACTTTTTTAAATTGTTCATATGGCACCTTACTTTTTATGTTTGAGTATATAATTTTTATCGATTAATTCGCCGCTTCAAACAAAATTGAATGAAATGTACTGTTTATGATTATAAATAGCACAATTTCATTATAAACATAATAAAAAATAAGATAAATAACAACCGTTGAGACCAATTGTCCTAAAAAATGGAATAATCAATCAGTTTAATGATCTTCATTAGTATAAATCCGATCGGCGAGTAATCTGCCTGCCAGCAGCGTCAATTATTTTAACGCCTTATGAGTTATGGCGTTAAAATAATAGAAAACAATTTATTCTACAATTAAGCGACCATTTAAAGCTTGTAATGGGCGATTATTTGAGTGTTTTAGGGCTTCTTGAAATTGTGTGATTTGTTGTTTTGACATTTCAACCGGCTCTTTCATTACAAACCAAGTGACTCCTTCAGTACAAGGTGGTGTGGTTAAAGATCCGCTATAGCGGTAATAATGCTTATCGGTAGGAAATAGTTTAGAAAAATTAAATGGCTGCTCAATTTTCTCTTCTTTATCAATTTGAGCTGGAATATCCTTTAATATCTCATCAATAACCGGATTGGCTTTCCCTTCTTTGACCATTACCGCAACAACAGCTAATTGATTATCATCATTGGCGTGAACAAAATGAATCTCTACTGGAAAAGCTTGACCATTGATATGATTTTCACTGGGTGAATGAAAATGGAACTGTTTGAGCGAATATTTTACATTATCAATCGTTACATCATCGCCATCACTGGTGGTCACTTGGATGGTATGGCCATTATTGACAATAGTTTCATTGGTCACATGAAAATCAATCGCTAAGTTATCCAATTTCCCTTTAATAGTATGATCAATATTTATTGGAGATTGATTAGAACCAGTATGGCAGGTTTCCCATTTTTTATCTAACTCACCCCAATGTTCCGGTGAAGTTTTACCTTCATATGTCCAATGAGGATCAGCATAAGCCAGACTTGAAGCCATAAGACAAAGACTGAGTATTGAGACTTTAAATTTGATTTTCATCTTTTTATTTCCTTTTTATTCACTTTATTTTATTTATCATTATTGATTATGTGGGCAATTTAAAACCCCTGGGAATTATATGCCTTTTTTGTTAAATGAAAATATAAATTTGCTAATACTAATAGCGAGACGAGTAATATTTAAAAATAGAGAATGGGGAATATTGAGTGAGACAGGTAGATAATAATAAAAGAGCCGACTTGAGTGCAACGTAGGTGACGCTAATCATAAAAGTTACTTATTGAGGCGGTAATCATGTCATGACGACTTAACAGTAAACCCTCAATATTGATAATCGTAAATGTTGAGGGTTATAGATATCTAATTATTATTAGGGTTTTTGTTTTGCATGCTGTTGCTGCTGTTCTATCAGTTGTGCTTGCTTTTGTAGTTGTTGTGTTTGTTGTTGTGTCATGGTGTCCTTTACTATTGCAGGTTTCGTGTTGCTGAGGTTTAAATCCCCCTGCGTTGCATTTGTTTGGGCGGAAGAACCGGCGACCGGACTGCTGTTACTTGTATCGTTATCGAGAATTGCAGCGTCAGTTGTCGTAGCCGGTGCTTGTGTCGTCGGTGAAATATTATTATAGCTTTCTTTATGATCGCCTTCGCATTCGTAAACAGTAACACAGCCAGATAAGATGAAAATGCTGGCTAATAGAGATAATTTGTACATTTTTTTTCCTTAAATTTATTATCTATAATAAAGTGCACAGCCAACAAGTAGATGACATACCGTGAGGGTTAAAATAAATAAACAAGATTTTTTCATAGCTAGTTTTCCTATATTTTTATTATGTTATGTAAACTTAGTTCGTGTGACTTTTATATTGAGCTGTTCATTAAAAGAACACGCTGTTAAGTATTTAAATAATATCTATTTCGTTAATTAAGTATAATTTATTTAAACATAAAGTAAAGATATAGTTTCTTTTGTGTGTTATTTTTATACTTTTGTAGCGTACCAATGCCAGTCAGCATAGATTAAATTGATTAAACGTAGTCAGCTCAGATAGCTTTTGTATGATAGGATTAATAATTGCTCAAGGCTATAAACCCGCGGTACCGCCGCGCCAAACAATACGGCCGATGATATGATCATTTTTTAATGCAAACATGATAGGGAAACTATTTTTATCCATATTATCACTGATATAAATCCAGTGACCATCACGATCTCGTGATACTCTTTTGATAATAAGCTCATGGGTATCGCGTGCAATGAGATAGATTTTATTTTCAATCAATGTTGTTTGATTAGTATCAATGAGTAGGGCCTGATCATTCTGTAAGGTCGGATACATACTTGAGCCTTTAGCATAGATGACCGAGCAGGAAGTCGGATTGATGCCCATTTCGGTTAACCATGTTTTGCCCAATAATAGTTGGCCGTTGATACTAAAGTAGTCGTTAACGGGATGGATATTATATTGATTAGCGACGTTAAATGGGGCGATGGTAACCGCATTTTCCTCACCAATGCGATTGATGGGTTGTGATGGTAAAGAAACATGGCACCATTCACATATTTTCAACATAACCAGATAGCTCGGTGTTGTCCGCCCATTTTCAAATGCGGAAATATTCGCTTTAGTCATTGATAATTTTTCAGCTAACTGTTCTTGCGTCAACTTTACCTTATGTCTTGCCGATTTTACCCATTCTGCAAAATTAATTTCCATCATTATCTCCATTCACTTGTTATTATTGTTTGATTATAGTGTAAAGCAAAATTATCTAAGCAACGTATCAATTTAATCTGTTTGCATATGTCGTTACATTATATCGGCTGGCTTTATTTTGTCTTTTGTTAAAGCGATAGTGACATGTTATAAACTATGCCAGTACTGTTAGCTCAGTAATTCTAAATGGTTAGGTTCATCCCTATTTGCTATATCAAACATCAATATGTTGCTTAATCATTCAAGTCTAAATTTATCAGTAAAACGTGATCTTTTTTAAGGATCAAAATTTTATTATGCATCTATTTTACAACATACTATACGCTAGATTAGTACCGAATAAGTAATTTATTCATCAGGCTTATTATGCCGCCGATAATCAATATCGTATGCCATGAATGATTTAGTCTGGAATAATTTATTGGAATCTTTTGGCTAAAAAAGACGCTGAAAAAATAAAACTGCATAATCTGCTTTTAATTTGAGCATGACCATAACTCGACTAAATATAAAAATTAAATTCGACTATCCACAGGTTTATTAAGGCTTTTTGTGGATGATTGGTTTTGACATTATTAAATAATGGGCATTAATTATCTAACTTGCGTTATAACAATTGTAGCAATTTTTATTGTCTCTTTTATATCCTGAGATACGGTCGCCTTAGCAACGTTCATGTGGGTTTGAAATGCGATCTAAATTTGATCTTTTCTCTTAGACTAAACCGAGTAGGCCTTTTTGACAGTAACACAATAGCATAGATAAATATTTACTTTAATTGAAGAGTCTGAATTGTAAATCTTAATAAAAACATCGTGTTGCAGTATAAGAATAGTCGCTATATTTTTTTTAGTAAACAGCGTACCGATAAGCCAAAATAATCAAGATTAAATAGGTTATTCGTGCTTTTAATCTAATTTTTACAGTGTATTACATTTTGTTATCTATCATTACATTTTTGCTTGTAATATTTTCTATTTATGCGCTAAATTTAATCAATACAGATGTATATAACATAATAAAATAGTCATCATCAAATATTATCGAAATAGTAGTGCTGCTATTTTTCATTGAGGATGTGATTATTATGAATAAAATTTATCGTGTCATTTGGAGCCATGTTAATCATACCTGGATTGTGGTAAGTGAACTGGCCAAAGGCCGAGGCAAAATAAAAAATAGCCGTCAGGTTAGTCAGGTCGAGAATATTCGGGCGCCTAAATTATCTTTGTTATCTGCAGCGTTATTTGTAGCCGGATTTACCGCGATCCCTAATGCATTTGCGGCTAGTTGTAACGTCAGCACGGTAGCTGAATTTAATACTTCAATTGCAAGTTCTACTTGTGATACGTTAGTCTTGACGCAAGATATCACGCTCAACAAAAATTTAACTACCTCTTTTGGTTCGCGAAACAATATCACTATCGATGGCAATGGTCATAACCTAAATGTCAGAGGCTATCGTCTTGATTTTACTGGCGGACAAAATGTACCTAATGGCGTTAATTTAAATTTTATTAATTTTAATACAATCTCCTCAAATAATAGTACTAATAACCCGGTAGCTTACGTATCGGATCAAACCGCACGTATTAATGTGACCTTTAATAATATTACAACCATGCCAAATGGTACGATTGCTATTTTATCAAAAAGCTCAAGTTCAGGAAGCAATAATCAAAACCCCTATAGCCAGCTGATCATTGGTAATATTCAAAATACTATCGATATTACTACACGTGCCGATAAGCAGTTAGCGAATGCCAGTAAAATTACTTTTAATGGCAAATTAGTTGTCGTTGCCCAGCCATCAAATACTAATTACTCTTATGTTTTTTTCAGTAACAGTCCAATCAACCAAAACGTCGTCACTTTTAATCCGACTGCCGATGTTTCAATCGCGCTGGGTAAAGGGAATAAATTCACCTCTGGTGACACAAAATCCAGTAAGGGTTACTCCTATATTTTCGCCGACAACGCGAAATTTTTATTACTCGGTGAACAGAATGTTTTTGGTGATGCTACCGGGAGTAACGTTGGTTTAAAAATCGGTACTTATGACAAGTCGACCAAGACCTTTGGTTATGGCGCGACTTTACAGGTTGCTGGGGTAAGTGGCGTGCAGCTTGAAGGTGATGGTTTGACTAATGCCGGTGGTGTTGTTGGCGGTATTGATAATGGTGCTAGTGGTTCTGAGGATGTGATATTTAATCTTGCAGCGGGTTCCAGTTTTGATGTGACAGGAAGCGGTATTAATGTTATAAAAAATGCGGGTAATAACACAGGTATTTATGTGCGATCAGCGACTAAAATTAATGCCGATACAGGTATTAAAATTACCCATAATGGTAGTGGTGAAGTGGTTGTCGCTAATCAAGGGACGATAACGAGCACCAATGCCGGTATGCTATTCTCCTCAACCAGTGGCAATAATATGAGTGTTGATCTAACTGGGGGCGTTCTAAATGTAACCAGTGGTGATGGTATTGATGTCGGCACGTCGTTAACAACCGGTAATGCGAACTTAAATATTAAAAATGGTACGATTAATTTGTCAGGCAGCAGTAATGCGATTGATTTCAGTAATAGCAGTGCCCGAAATACCAATAATATTACTGGTACAACAATTAATATGGCAAGCGGTGCTAGTGGTAAAGTCATTAGAAATAACAGCGCTAAAGTTATTTTGAAAGATACGCATATCAATGTAGTCAATTCTACTGCTTTTACTGATACAGATTTGAATAATATTACTTTTGCTAATAGTGATGATAATAAAAATAATATCATTACGGTTAAAGGTGCAGGCATAGGTCTGTCATTAGATAAAGATTTAAAGTCAATCAGTGATAGCTATTTGACGATTAATGTGACTGACAGTTCAGGTACTGTCGGGACAACAGGAACCGGCACTGCGATTAAAATAAATAATGGTACAACTAGCGATGTGATCAATGTCGTCGACAATATCATGATCAATGCGATCAACGCAACGGCATTAAATATCGGTGGTACTCAGGCGCGCCAGCTCGTTAATAATGGCGTGATCAATGGTAATGTGGTCTTTAGTAATGGAAATGTGAATAATGTCATTACGAATAATAATCAACTTAATGGTAATTTAACCACAGGATCTGGTAATGATGTTCTAACCCTCAACTCAGGCTCAAAAACAACCGGGACGATTAATTTAGGTGATGGTAATAATACCGTGACTATTGGTGATAAAACCTACGTCAGTAGTGTGACAACCGGTTCGGGTAATGATATTTTTAACTTAACAAATCTCAATGCTAACTCATCTAACTATATTGGTACGTTAGATGCAGGTACTGGCACGAATGCGTTAAATCTTACTAATTCTAATTTACAGGCCAATTCGACTACCCTTTTCAAGAACTTTACTAATATTAACTTAGCTAATTCCAGCCTCTCTTTAGTCAATAAAAACAATCTCAATAGCGGTACAGTTAATTTAAACAATAACAGCCAATTAAACTTTACTAGCTCTTATAATGATAGTGTTGGCGTGGTGTTGGCCGGTGCTGGTACTGTAGGTATAAAAAATGGCGCTAAGGTTACTCTAGCCAGCGCTAACGGTAGTTTTACTGGTAATTGGGCAATTGAGCAAGGTGCCGCACTCAATAGTTCTAACGCTAACCAACTGGGTAGTGGTACAGTCAATTTATCCGGTAACTTAAATTTAACTCAAAGTACCTTCAACAATAAATTAAATGGTAATGGTACTCTCAATGTCAATACTAATGGCGGCGCCTTCAACTTTGGTGCAAATGTCGGCCAAGTTTTTGCCGGTACCATAAATTTTGGTAATAGTCAGTTTACTTTATCTGGTAATAATAGTCTTGCCTTAGCTAAGGCAAAATTGAACAGTGGTACGGGTAATGTAACGACAGTGGGTAGTGGTACACAAAATGTTGGTCAGGTTGCGCTCAATGGTGGCACGCTGAATTATCAAAGTAATAGTGGTGTCATTAAAACGAATAACTTAGCAGTAACAGCCGCAAGTAACGTTAATATTGACACGAATGGCATGAGTAGCAGTGGTAATCTACTCGACCAAAATATCCAAAAGAGCTTACAACTGATCGAGAGCACCAACAGTTTAACCGCAACTGATTTAGCCAAATTATCGCTCCGCGACAGCTCAGGTGCAATACTGAGTGATAACGTGCAAAGTGATATTATTCAGTCGGGTGCTAAAGTAGCCGCTGCTTCATATACTTATGGCGTATCGGGAGAAAAGGGATTAACCGTTGTCTCGCAGCTTTCACAATTAGACTTACAAAATCAACAAACGTTGACGCTAGACTCTACTAATGCAACCAATCGTATATTAACCGCGCGCGTTATTGGTAGCGGTAATTTAAATCTGATCAGCGATGCAACTGGTATTACACTAAATAATAATACGAACAGTTATTCGGGTAATACTACCGTCAGTAGCGGTAAGATTATTGCTGGTTCAAATAGTGCTTTTGGTCAGACAGCTCAACTGGCCGTTAAGGCAAACAGTACGGTCGATTTCAATGGTAAAAGTCAGACTGTGGGCAGTTTGCTAAATGATGGTGCAGTCAATCTTAATAATGGATCATTGACCTTAACTAACGGCGGCCGCTCAACGGTGACTAATGGTCTAAGTGGTGCTGGTAGCTTAGTGGTTTCTGGCGGTAATTTAAATTTATCTGCGCAAAATAACACGCTAACCGCTAATACCCAGATAGGTAGCAATGCTCAAGTTACTTTAGCAAACAGTGGTAGTTTGGGCAGTGGTGCGGTTAATGTTTCTGGTATCTTGACAATTAACAATGCTAATCCGGCGTTAGCCAATATCATCAGTGGCACGGGTACTATTAATAGTAATAATGCGGTGACATTAACGGGTAACAATAGCAGTTTCTCTGGTAAACAAGTCATTGGTTCGGCAGGGATTTTGACGGTCAATTCAGCTAATAATCTGGGTTCATCTGCAGCGGCGGTAAATTTTACTGGTGCGAATTCAACGTTAGTCCTTAATGGCGTGACTGGTGCGATTAACCAGAGTTTAGTGGGGAATGCAGGCCGGGTCAATATTACCAATAACGCCAACACATCATTGACTGGTAACAATAGTAATTTTAGCGGTATTTATAATATTAGTGGCGGCAGTAAGTTCAATATTAATCAAGCGACTAGACTAAGTAATGGCGCTTCAATCAATGTCGCGACGGCTAATGACACATTGAATGTGAATAGTAATATCGATTATACCTTCGGTCAGGCATTAACCGGTCAAGGCACCATTAATGTCGATACCACAAATAAACTCTTTAATTTTGGTAGTAATGTCGGTAAGGCTTTTGCCGGTAATGTAAATTTGACCAATAGTCAGTTTACACTGACAGGCAATAATACACAGGCGTTAACACAAGCTACATTAATGGCAGGGAAAGGTAATACGACTACCGTCTCTGCAGGTACACAAAATGTAGGGAATGTTACGCTTAATGGTGGACAGTTAGTCTTTCAAACTGGCGGTTTGATTAAAACAGATAAACTGGCAGTTACCGATAACAGTATCATTAAAATTGATCAAGGCAATCTGTCGTCAGGTTCGTCAAGTCTATCCTCTAATTTACTCGATCAAAGTTTGGGTACACAGATCACATTAGTTGAGGCCAATAACAGTGAAGATGTAGATATTGCATCTTTAACATTACAGGATCTTGACGGTAATCTCTTGCAAGACGGTATCGAACAGAACCTGATTCAAAATAATAATACCGTTGCTAAAGCCCAATATAATTATCAGTTAGTAAATGACCAGGGGCTTGATGTGAGCTATAAACTCACGCAGCTCGATTTACAAAACGCGCAGACCTTAGTGCTTAGCTCATCAGGCGCGACCAATCGCATTCTTAGTGCGCTGGTTACCGGGCAAGGTAATTTAACCTTGACCACCGACGACACGGGTATCAACCTCAATAATAGTCGTAATAATTACACCGGTAATACGAATGTGACTGCCGGTAAGGTAATACTGGGCTCGAATAATGCGATGGGTCAAACGGCAGTACTATCGGTGAATAATGCTGCGACGGTTTCAGTGAATGGTAAAAACCAGACGGTGGGTCAGCTAGTTAACCAGGGTACGGTTGATCTGGCTGGTGGCTCATTAACGCTAACAAATGGCGGTAGTTCAAGTTCAACCAACGGCTTAACTGGCAGTGGTAACTTAACGATCACCGGTGGTGATTTTGCCGTGTCAGGCGTCAATAGTGGGCTGACAGCCGGCACTACGATTGCCAAGAATGGCTCAGTGAGTCTCAGCGGTACAGGCACGCTGGGCACCAGCGCGATTGATGTAACAGGCGCACTTAATCTCAACAGTGCCAACAGTAATTTTGCCAATACGCTCAGTGGCGCAGGTCAGGTCAATACCAACGCAGCGGTCAGTTTAACCGGTAATAACAGCAGCTTTACCGGCACACAAAACATTGGCAGCAACGGCAGCTTAACCGTCGGCTCGGCCAATAATCTTGGCGCAACCAGTGCTACGGTCAATCTAACTGGCTCTGGCAGTAATCTGGTCTTTAACGCGGTAACCGATGCTATTACGCAGGCGCTGAGTGGTAATGCTGGAACTGTGACAGTTGGTAATGGTTCAAATATGAGCCTAACTGGTAATAACAGTGGTTTTAGTGGCAGTTACAACGTGACGGGCGAGAGTACCTTAACGGTGAGTAAGAGCAACAATCTGGGCAGCAGTGATGTGGCTATCACCAGTGGTAATGTGGTGCTCGATAACCTAAACGGTGGAGTGAGTACCGAGCTGGCGAATAAACTGACAGGCACCGGCTCATTAACCTTGTCTGGCACAGATTTAACCTTAGGAGCAGCGAATACTTATGCCAGTAACTTTACCGGCCAGTTTGTGGTGAGTGATGGTTCAACACTGACGCTGGCTAAAGATACCGGATTAAATAGTGATGCCACGATTGCCGTAGATAAAACCGGCGATAACCTCAATATTGCCAGTGAGGGTGCATTTACCTTGAATAATGCATTAACTGGTCAGGGTCAACTGAATGTCGGGACGAATGGCACCGCCTTTAATTTCGGTAATAACGTGGGGAGTGCATTTGCTGGCAACGTTGTGTTAAATAATAGTCAGTTTAGTCTGGGTGGCGCTAACACAACAGCTTTAGCCAACGGTACCTTAACCTTATCAACCGATAGTCAGACTACCGTGGCTGATGGTGTGCAAAATATTAAAAACTTAACGCTAGATGGTGGCGATCTCTATTTTAATCATATTTCTGAAAATAATGGTGAGTTTAACTCTGAAGGTATCATTAAAACAGACACCTTAGATATTTCTGGCACAGGGACAGTGTATGTTGACTTACCTGACAATGTTTATCCTAGTATCTTAGGTAATACCGTTACCGAGTTAGATAAAGGTAATATTATACTGCACCTGATCGAAGCAAATAATGTCGTTGGCAACAGTGATAATCCAGAACTCAAAAACGCAGATGGCAATTCAATGCCAGTTAACGTCATGCAAAACCTTATCAATACCAATAGTACGGTTAAATCAGCCAATGGTTATTTTAACTATAAGCTTAGTACCGGCGATAATACTGATGGTCTGTATTTGAGTTATGGCTTGGTTAAAATTGATTTACTGGCATCAGGTAGTGATGCTTTGGTATTGGCTTCAACAGAGGCCTACAATAATAAAGCTGCTGGGCAACTTTCGTCAGAGGTGACTGGCGTAGGTGATCTTGCGATTGAGGGAGAAACCAGCAATACGATTATTACCATGATCAATAGTGATAATAGTTATACCGGTAAAACTGATGTCCGCACAGGGATCTTAAAACTGGGTGATAATTCTGTACTGGGTAATACGGCTGAATTAATTATTCATGATCAAGCTAAAACAGATATGGGTGGCAATACGCAGACGGTTGGTCTCTTAACCAATAGTGGTACGCTCGATCTGGCTGGTGGCTCATTAACGCTAACAAATGGCGGTAGTTCAAGTTCAACCAACGGCTTAACTGGTAGTGGTAACTTAACGATCACCGGTGGTGATTTTGCCGTGTCAGGCGCCAATAGTGGGCTGACAGCCGGCACCACGATTGCTAAGAATGGCTCAGTGAGCCTCAGCGGCACAGGCACGCTGGGCACCAGCGCTGTTGATGTGGCAGGTGCGCTTAATCTCAACAGTGCCAACAGTAATTTTGCCAATACGCTCAGTGGCGCTGGTCAGGTCAATACCAACGCTGCGGTCAGTTTAACCGGTAATAACAGCAGCTTTACCGGCACACAAAACATTGGCAGCAACGGCAGCTTAACCGTCGGCTCGGCCAATAATCTTGGCGCAACCAGTGCTACGGTCAATCTAACTGGCTCTGGCAGTAATCTGGTCTTTAACGCGGTAACCGATGCTATTGCGCAGGCGCTGAGTGGTAATGCTGGAACTGTGACAGTTGGTAATGGTTCAAATATGAGCCTAACTGGTAATAACAGTGGTTTTAGTGGCAGTTACAGCGTGACGGGCGAGAGTACCTTAACAGTGAGTGAGAGCAACAATCTGGGCAGCAGTGATGTGGCTATCACCAGTGGTAATGTGGTGCTCGATAACCTAAACGGTGGAGTGAGTACTGAGCTGGCGAATAAACTGACAGGCACCGGCTCATTAACCTTGTCTGGCACAGATTTAACCTTAGCAGCAGCGAATACTTATGCCAGTAACTTTACCGGCCAGTTTGTGGTGAGTAATGGTTCAACACTGACGCTGGCTAAAGATACCGGATTAAATAGTGATGCCACGATTGCCGTAGATAAAACCGGCGATAACCTCAATATTGTCAGTGAGGGTGCATTTACCTTGAATAATGCATTAACTGGTCAGGGTCAACTGAATATCGGGACAAATGGTACCGCCTTTGATTTCGGTAATAACGTGGGGAGTGCGTTTGCTGGCAACGTTGTGCTAAATAATAGTCAGTTTAGTCTGGGTGGCGCTAACACAACAGCTTTAGCCAACGGTACCTTAACCTTATCAACCGGTAGTAAGACTACTGTGGCGCAAGGTCAGCAAGATATTGGTAACTTGACGCTTAATGGCGGTAGTCTCGCCTTTAATGGGGATGGCGTGGTTAATACTGATAAACTCTCTACGACTGATAATAGTGTTATCCAAATTAACCAGAATAATATTCCAAATACCAGCGCAGGGACTGACGTTAACTTACTTGATCAAAATAAGGGTGAAGTTAGCCATTTAGTGAATGCGACTGATAGCACGGCGTTGGATGTGAGTAAATTAGTCTTACAAGATGCATCAGGTAACGCGCTTACGACCGCATCAAATCTCAATATACAGCAAAATGACGCTACGGTCGCTAAAGCAACTTATGGTTATCAGCTTATTAATGATGCAGGTTTAGCTGTCACCTATACTTTACAGCAGCTCAATTTACAGGCTGATCAAACGTTAACCCTAGATTCAACTGGAGCGACCAATCGTGAGTTTACCGCGCAGTTAACCGGGGTAGGTAATTTAAGTCTGAAGACCGATTCGACGGGGATTAGTTTAAATAATAGTCGTAATGACTACACCGGTAATACCACCATCACAACGGGTAAGGTCAGTTTAGGCTCCAATAGTGCGTTAGGTCAAACCGCGATATTATCCTTAAACGATACCGCTAACCTTAACCTGAATGGTAACAACCAGACGGTCGGTCAGTTAGTCAATCAGGGCACCGTTGATTTGGCTGGTGGTTCATTAACACTCACCAACGGCGGCAGTTCCAGCTCAACCAATGGCTTAACTGGCAGTGGTAACTTAACCATAACAGGTGGTGATTTTGCCGTGTCAGGCGCCAATAGCGGGCTGACCGCTAAAACCACGATAGCCAAAACCGGTTCAGTGAGCCTCAGCGGTACAGGCACGCTGGGCACCAGCGCGATTGATGTAACAGGCGCACTTAATCTCAACAGTGCCAACAGTAATTTTGCCAATACGCTCAGTGGCGCAGGTCAGGTCAATACCAACGCAGCGGTCAGTTTAACCGGTAATAACAGCAGCTTTACCGGCACACAAAACATTGGCAGCAACGGCAGCTTAACCGTCGGCTCGGCCAATAATCTTGGCGCAACCAGTGCTACGGTCAATCTAACTGGCTCTGGCAGTAATCTGGTCTTTAACGCGGTAACCGATGCTATTGCGCAGGCGCTGAGTGGTAATGCTGGAACTGTGACAGTTGGTAATGGTTCAAATATGAGCCTAACTGGTAATAACAGTGGTTTTAGTGGCAGTTACAGCGTGACGGGCGAGAGTACCTTAACAGTGAGTAAGAGTAACAATCTGGGCAGCAGTGATGTGGCTATCACCAGTGGTAATGTGGTGCTCGATAACCTAAACGGTGGAGTGAGTACTGAGCTGGCGAATAAACTGACAGGCACCGGCTCATTAACCTTGTCTGGCACAGATTTAACCTTAGCAGCAGCGAATACTTATGCCAGTAACTTTACCGGCCAGTTTGTGGTGAGTAATGGTTCAACACTGACGCTGGCTAAAGATACCGGATTAAATAGTGATGCCACGATTGCCGTAGATAAAACCGGCGATAACCTCAATATTGTCAGTGAGGGTGCATTTACCTTGAATAATGCATTAACTGGTCAGGGTCAACTGAATATCGGGACGAATGGCACCGCCTTTGATTTCGGTAATAACGTGGGGAGTGCGTTTGCTGGCAACGTTGTGTTAAATAATAGTCAGTTTAGTCTGGGTGGCGCTAACACGACAGCTTTAGCCAACGGTACCTTAACCTTATCAACCGGTAGTAAGACTACTGTGGCGCAAGGTCAGCAAGATATTGGTAACTTGACGCTTAATGGTGGTAGTCTCGTCTTTAATGGGGATGGGGTGGTTAATACTGATAAACTCTCTACGACTGATAATAGTGTTATCCAAATTAACCAGAATAATATACCCAACGCCGATGTGAATATCGCGGCTAATCTATTCGATCAAAATAAGGGTGAAGAGAATCGTCTGATTAATGCTAAAGATAGTACTGAGTTGGATGTCAACAAACTCAACTTGCAAGATATGGATGGGAATAGCTTAAGCAGCAGTACCACCAATAATGTTGTCGAAGATGGAATAACAGTGGCTAAAGCGAGTTATGATTATCAATTAGTCAACAATGACGGTCTGACCGTAGCCTATACCTTAAAACAGCTCGATCTACAGGCTGATCAAACGTTAACCCTAGATTCAACTGGAGCGACCAATCGTGAGTTTACCGCGCAGTTAACTGGCGGTGGTAATTTAAGTCTTAAAACTGATGAGACCGGTATTAGCTTAAATAATAGTCGTAATGACTACACTGGTAATACCACCATCACAACGGGTAAGGTCAGTTTAGGCTCCAATAGTGCGTTAGGTCAAACTGCGATATTATCCTTAAACGATACGGCTAACCTTAACCTGAATGGTAACAACCAAACGGTCGGTCAGTTAGTCAATCAGGGCACCGTTGATTTGGCTGGTGGTTCATTAACACTCACCAACGGCGGCAGTTCCAGCTCAACCAATGGCTTAACTGGCAGTGGTAACTTAACCATAACAGGTGGTGATTTTGCCGTGTCAGGCGCCAATAGCGGGCTGACCGCTAAAACCACGATAGCCAAAACCGGTTCAGTGAGCCTCAGCGGCACAGGTACACTGGGCACCAGCGCTGTTGATGTGGCAGGTGCGCTTAATCTCAACAGTGCCAACAGTAATTTTGCCAATACGCTCAGTGGCGCAGGTCAGGTCAATACCAACGCAGCGGTCAGTTTAACTGGCAATAACAGCAGCTTTACCGGCACACAAAACATTGGCAGCAATGGCAGCTTAACCGTCGGCTCGGCCAATAATCTTGGCGCAACCAGTGCTACGGTCAATCTAACTGGCTCTGGCAGTAATCTGGTCTTTAACGCGGTAACCGATGCTATTGCGCAGGCGCTGAGTGGTAATGCTGGAACTGTGACAGTTGGTAATGGTTCAAATATGAGCCTAACTGGTAATAACAGTGGTTTTAGTGGCAGTTACAGCGTGACGGGCGAGAGTACCTTAACAGTGAGTAAGAGTAACAATCTGGGCAGCAGTGATGTGGCTATCACCAGTGGTAATGTGGTGCTCGATAACCTAAACGGTGGAGTGAGTACTGAGCTGGCGAATAAACTGACAGGCACCGGCTCATTAACCTTGTCTGGCACAGATTTAACCTTAGCAGCAGCGAATACTTATGCCAGTAACTTTACCGGCCAGTTTGTGGTGAGTAATGGTTCAACACTGACGCTGGCTAAAGATACCGGATTAAATAGTGATGCCACGATTGCCGTAGATAAAACCGGCGATAACCTCAATATTGTCAGTGAGGGTGCATTTACCTTGAATAATGCATTAACTGGTCAGGGTCAACTGAATATCGGGACAAATGGCACCGCCTTTAATTTCGGTAATAACGTGGGGAGTGCGTTTACAGGTACCGTGAATTTAGAACATACCACCTTTAATTTAGACAACAACAACACGGCTGCTTTAGCCAATGGTACCTTAACCTTATCAACCGGTAGTCAAACTACCGTGGCTGATGGGGTGCAAAATATTAAAAACTTAACGCTAAATGGTGGAGATCTCTATTTTAATCATATTTCTGAAAATAATGGTGAATTTAACGCTGAAGGTACCATTAAAACAGATACCTTAGATATTTCAGGAGCAGGTTCAGTCTATATTGATCTACCGGATGATGTCCATCCTAGTATTTTAGGTAATACGGTCACTGAGCTCGACAGAGGTAATATCATATTGCAATTAGTTGAGGCAAATAACGTGATTGGTAGTAGTAGTGATGCTCAACTTAAAAATATGACGGGGGGAGCATTACCGACTAATGTGCCAGAAAACTTAATCAATACGGGCAGCAGCGTAACCTCAGCAACAGGTTATTTCAACTATAAATTGAGTACGGGCGACAATATTGACGGACTTTATTTAAGTTATGGTCTGGTTAAAATAGATCTGCTTGCTTCAGGATCTGATGCTTTAGTGCTATCTTCCAAAGAGGATTATAACGGTAAGGCGGCTAGCGATCTTACGTCAGAAGTCACTGGTGCTGGTGATATAGCAATTGTTGGTGAAACGAATAATACCGTTATTTCAATCTCCAATAGTGACAATAGTTATACCGGTAAGACTGATGTGCGTACAGGTATTTTAAAACTCGGTAACGATAATGCGCTAGGTAATACTTCGGGCCTGATGATCGGTAATCAAACCAAAGTGGATCTTAACGGTAAGATGCAAACCATTGGCAGTTTAACCAATAGTGGTACACTTGATCTTGCCGGTGGCTATTTAACGGTTACTGACGGGGGAAGCTCTTTAGTCACTAACGGCTTAGTAGGCAGTGGTCAATTGACGATTGACGGTGGTGAACTGATCATTGCTGGAGCCAATGCGAATTTAACTGCAAATACCGATATTAACAGTCATGCAACGGTAACCTTAAATGATCAAGGATCGTTGGGAACGGGTGATCTTTTGTTAGACGGTATTTTAAATCTTAACGGTGATAATACTAATTTTATCAATATGCTCACAGGTTCGGGTCAATTTAATGTCAATGCCAATATTGGTTTAGGCGTAGATAACACCGATTTTGCCGGTGAATTTAATATTGCTCAGCAAGGTTCGCTCATGACTACTTCAGTCAATCAATTAGGTACCGCCGAGATCCATAATGAGGGAAATTTACTGTTTGATTTGAATAATCAAGATCAGATGTTAAATAACCAAATTACGGGCACCGGTAACTTAATCAAAAATGGCGCGAAAACATTGACGGTCAATACTGATTTGAACTATACCGGTAATACCAATATCAACCAAGGGGATCTGTTTGTCAACCAAGGGATAACTTTGGGTGGGAGCGATGCGGGAGATCTGATTATTGCTAATAATGACAGCTCACTTAGTGGATCAGGTATCATCAATGCAAATCAGGTGATTAATAATGGCACGATTAATGTTAAATCGAATGCTGTTACCCGAATTGCCACTGAAGATACAGCTGAACTCACCATTAATGGCAACGTGAATAACTTTGCGAATATCCAGATTGGTAATACAGGTGATATCGTTGGGAATCGTTTAGTGATTAATGGTGACTATACCGGCGCAAATGACGCGATTATCTATATGAATACAGCATTAAGCGATCAGGAGGATAGTAAGGCTGACCAATTGATCATCTCTGGTCATGCTGGCGGTACCTCATTGATTCATATTAACGATGTAGATGGAACCGGTGCCAGCACCAGCCCGAAAGGGATAAAAATCATCGAGAATGGCAGCTCTGATATCAATGCATTCAAGCTTGAAAATACAGTTGTTAAAGGTGCTTATGAGTATGTATTAAATCGGGATAATAGTGATCAAAATTGGTATTTAACGTCCTATCAAGATAATTTATATCGCCCTGATTTTGGTGTCTATATTGCGAATATGGATAGTGTGGTTAAATCACTGTTACCAAGTTTTGGTGCCAAACCTTCTGGTGCGTTAGCTGCTGGCGCTGGTGGTTTACGTGCGATGGACCGATTAAGTCAGGAGGCTAGTGGTCGTTCTAGCTCTGTTTGGATGATAAACACAGTTGGTACGAATAAAGGTGAAGCGGCCAATGGACAAATTAAGTTCAATTATAATGAGTTCTCATCGGTAATTGGTATTGATAACAGTTTTAATCATGCTGATAGTGCTTTTGTGGTGGGGGTCATGACCGGTTATACTAATGTCTCATCGTCATCTAATAATAAAGCTACTGGTTCAGACAGTAGTGGTAGCGTAAATGGTAATACCTTTGGCGTTTATGGAACTTGGTATTTTGAGGCAGATAATCCATTAAGTCCATTTATTGATGGGTATTTCTCTTATGGACACTATCGCAACTCGTCTAGCACGCAGGGTAATAGTAGTGACGCTTATTCGGCAAACTTATTTAGTTATACCTTACAAGGCGGTTACCCACTCTTGGTCAGTGATAACTTGGTGTTTGAACCCCAGGCTCAGGTGAGCTACCTCAATTATAATACTGGAGATTTTACTGATCATGCCGGCACGGAGATTAGCCAATCATTAGAAGGTCACTATATTTATCGAGTTGGTGGTTATGTTTATCCTTTCAAAGGTGAGATTAAACCATTTGCCGGTATTAACGTCTGGTATGACGGTACTCAATCCTCGGTAAACTATGACAATACTCGTCTGGATTCAGATAAAGCGGGTGTAATGACCGAGTTCAAAGTCGGTATTCAATCTCAATTCCAGAGCAGTTTTTCACTGGCCACTGAGATCAATTATCGTGTCGGTCAACATGGTTCTGAGAGCTATAATATGAACCTAGGTTTAAAATATCAGTTCTAGTTTATAAATTAAACCAAGCCAATCATCCCCTATTTAATGCATAGGGGATGATTTTTATCGCTTTTATCTCATCTCTTCGCCACTATTTTAATTGAACAGCCAATCTGCTTAGCAATAGCAACGCTTAATATCTTTGTGATGCTCATACTGAATGAAATCATTTGATCATCGAGCTGATGGTTTTTATCATATCATTAACCCTCCTTTATCCCATCTTAGGCGTCGATGAGGTGACTGAGATGCTTCAGTCTAGTATTAGTCTGACGGCGTTAACATGAGGTTCGTGAACAAAAGCCCGCCCGCTATACGACGATAGTTTGCCATGTTATCAAACCTCAACAGATTGATTTTGCTGGTATTGATAACACACTTTTAGAACATAAAAAAAGTGAGATGGATAGCGGCGCTGAGTGTGTTTTTACCATAAATAAAGGTATTAGCGTGAACGTCTGGAGTGGGGATTAGATTGGGGGTAAATATCCGTAGGAAAACAGCGGTAAACAAACTTACCGCTGTATTTTTATCTATCCGCCCATCGCCTTAAACGGCGGTTTTGCAAGCCAAATGGTAATAATGAGACCAATAAATATCCAGCCACACAGCCAGAAGATATCATTAGCCGATATGATTAAACTCTGCGCAGAAACTTGTTGGTTGATATAGGTTGAAATTTGTTCTGTCGACAAACCTTGTGCCGCGAGTTGATGGTACATGGCCACACTATCAGGATTATACGCAGTAACCGATTCAGTCAATTGGGCATGGTGTAACGAAGCTCTATTGGCCCAAAGGGTTGTGGTAATAGAGGTACCAACCGAGCCAGCAAGGGTCCTAAAAAAGTTAGCCAGACTTGATGCTGACGCCAAACGATCACTTGGCAAACCGGATAAGGTTAGCGTTGTCAGTGGCATAAAGAAACAAGCTAAGGCGATACCTTGCACAAATTGTGGCAGCGCAAAAGTCATAAAACTACCGTCAACTTCAAAGGTATAAGCTCGCCAGAAAAAACACAACGAGAAAAACAGAAATGCGTTAGTAATAATCCAGCGAATATCAATGTAATCTGACACTTTAGCCACCGCAGCTGAAAATAAAATTGGTAATATACCAATTGGGGCGAGCGCGAGGCCTGACCAAGTTGCAGTGTAACTATAGACCTCTTGGAGTAACTGGGGTAGTAGTACGATAGCACCAAAGTAAGCCATATAAGCTAAACTTGTTGAGAGCGTACCAATCGAGAAATTACGGGATTTGAACAATGATAAATCCACGACAGGATTTTTATTATTCAGTTCCCAGATGACTAAAAAGGTCAGGGCGATAACCGCGATAATGGCTAGAGCGACAATCTGATCAGACGCGAACCAGTTAAGTTGTTGGCCTTTATCCAGAAATATTTGTAAACAGCCAACGCCAACGACTAATAGCGCTAAACCAATATAGTTGAGCGGTAATCTTGTCGTCATTGACTCCATTGGCTTTAACAGAAAACGGCCAATGATAACAACACTAATCCCGATAGGGATATTGATAAAGAATATCCAGCCCCAATCATAGTTATCACTGATATAACCACCAAAAATAGGCCCAAAGACCGGTGCTAAAATAATCGTCATGGACCATAAAGCTAACGCGATTTTTTGCAGTGCTGGCGGGTATCCTCTCAGCAAAATACTTTGTGACAATGGGATGACCGGACCGGCAACTGCGCCCTGAATAACTCTAAAAAAGAGCAACATCGCTAAACTATCAGAAATCCCACATAAGAATGAAAATAGGGTAAATAAGCCGGTCGCCCATAAAAAAACACGCACCTCACCATACCGTTTGGCAAGAAACCCCGTGATCGCAATAGAGATGGCATTCGATACCCCAAAGGAGGTGATGATCCAAGTGCCTTCTGTCGTCGACACGCCTAATGAACCAGAAATCGTTGGAATCGCCACGTTAGCAATGGTCGAATCTAACACCTGCATAAAGGTTGCCAGTGATAGCAAGATGGTCATTATAACGAGTTTGGCCCCTTTAAATGGTTGCATAGCTGCCATGCTACTGCTCCGCTGGCACGCGGTAAGTATTTTGCGTGATAATATCGCTAATCATTTGATTGACATCTTGTTGATTGAGTACTAACGCCTGACTTTCATAAAAAGGCTGCGTACGCTGGGTCGAAGCTAAAACGGGACCATTTTGATCGTGAGTATCTATGGTTACGGTTGTCGATAAACCGATACGTAATGGATACTTTTCAACTTGTTGCGGATCTAATTCAACTCTGACAGGCAGACGTTGAACCACCTTGATCCAGTTACCGGTCGCATTTTGCGCGGGTAATAGTGAAAATGCGCTACCCGTACCCATATTAATACCGATGACTTTACCACTATAAGTGACCTCGTCACCATAGATATCACTGACCACGCTGACCGGTTGACCAATACGGATATCTTGTAACTGCGTCTCTTTAAAGTTGGCATCAATCCAAATCGGTTGCTGTGGCACAATCACCATTAGCTGACTTTCTGAACTCACTTGTGTCCCGACCTCAACATTCGATCGGGCGACATAACCGGTAATAGGACTACGAATAGTGGTACGTTGTAAGGTGACCCAAGCTTGGCGAACATTATCGGCCGCTTGTTTCACCGCCGGATGATTAGCTAAACCCACACCGTGTAATAAAACCTGATTAGATAGATACTGCTGTGTGGCGATATCAACTTGTAATTGGGCAAGCTCCATCGTCTGCTTGGCATGTTGTAGCTCTTCAATTGATATATCATCTTTACGGCCTAACGCATAACGGCGATTATAATCTTGCGTAGCTTGGAGTAAACTAATTTGGTCAGATTTAATTTTTGCGGCGTATTCATCGGCTTCAATATAAAGCACTTGCGTTTGACGAACCGTATTAGCAAGCTCATCTTTGGCTTGTTGATAGGCTAGTTTAGCATCAGTATCATCTAACACTATAAGGATATCACCGGCTTTCACTAAATCGGTATTGATGTAGTTTACTTGGATGACTTTGCCCGATGTTTGCGCCACAACGGGCGATTGTACACCTGACACATACGCGTCATCGGTGGAGACTTCAAAGCGTAGCGCGACCAACCAGTAAACACCATAAGCTATGAAAAGGAAGATAAACACACCTGTCGCGATCAGTGTCCACGATTTCCGACGTTTTGGATTATCTACATTTGTAGTCTGATTTGTATCCATGAAAAATTAAAACCTCTGATGATTAGTATATTGCTTGTAAAAAGCCAATTAAATACCGCTATAATAGTTAGAAAATAGCGGAGATAATTAAATTTTTTATATTGTGGGGATTATTTAATCGTGAAGTAAGTGGGTTTACTAATTATTTACCGTAAAAAGTTGTTTTTTACGATAAGTAATGAAATAAGATTGACGCACGGATATTAAGCTGATTTTTTTCTATTTAATATCCCGTTTAAATGGTTTTTTTAACTAAATTGCATTTTTTTATTTTTAAAAATCAATTAATTAGAGCTTCTATCTTGCTTGATGACGTTAGTTATAAGTTGATAGTGCGAATCAAAATAGATTTCAATGTTACGGTGCTCAGTCATTATCTTGCGTTAACTATCATCCCCAAAATGCTGCGGATAAGTACAATCAATAGCTGCACTTATCCGACTTCCGATTTACCTGTTAGACATCAGACAAATCAACCGCTTACTTAGACTCATTCAGTGTGATGGCTGAGGTTTTAGTGATCGCTTCGCAATTCAGTCCATCACTGGCGATGCTTTTATCTTCGGGTAGAATCGATAGCATGGCATTGTTAATACCTTGAGTCCAAAGTTGCCAACCTTCGCCCACATAACGTGCACCATTAGCCGATTGAGCAATGTTTAATAAAAAGAGTTGATTTTGATAGTAGAGCACCGCTTGATCTTCATTAGGGTAGGCTGCCGTAAAACTTTGGCCATTATTACAAGAATAGGTCATGGTATCGGCAGCAATAGTAGAGTGACTGAATCCGATGGTGGTAAATAGCATCATGATACTGAGTAATTTTTTCATGGTTTGACTTCTCCTTGTTATTGATGAAAACAGTTGATGAAAACAGTTGATGAAAACAATTCATTGAAAACCGTTTATAGATTGAGCCGTGCTGGGGTGATCAATCAGGTGATAACTCTATAGAGCACAGTCTATGCTTGCTAAAAATAGAGTCAAGCAAATTGAATATTCACTCACTAAATCTTTAGTTTAATCTATACTTAGACATCTTATTGTTTTAGGTTATGCTATATTTACGTTGGAAATTTAATCTATTGGGATAACGTTGAAAAAATGCACTCGACGACTTTAGATATCAAAAAACTGAAACAGTTACAAATTGACACCGCAGCGCAAGTCATTCGCCACGATGATATTGATATCACACAGATTAAATTTATCGCTGGTACCGATGTGGGATTTGAAGAGCAAGGTCAGATTACCCGGGCGGCAATGGTGGTGTTTAGCTATCCTGAGTTAAAGGTTGTGGAGTTTAAAATTGCCCGTTCAGTCACTGAGTTTCCGTATATTCCAGGCTATCTATCTTTTCGTGAATATCCAACATTACTCAGAGTGTGGCACAGTCTGGAAAACAAGCCGGATCTGCTGTTGGTTGATGGGCAGGGTATTGCGCATCCAAGGCGCTTAGGGATTGCCAGCCATCTTGGGGTATTGCTTGATTTACCCACCATTGGGGTGGCGAAAAAACGCTTATGTGGCCAGCATATCCTTTTGCCGGAGGAAGTTGGTGCCGCTGTCGCATTAATGGATGAGCAGGAGCAGATTGGCTGGGTATTAAGAAGTAAGCTGCGCTGTAACCCTTTATATATTTCGATTGGCCATCGTGTTTCTGATCTCACGGCGTTGCAGCTGGTTAAAAGTTGCTTAAAAGGTTATCGTTTACCAGAACCAACGCGCTGGGCAGATGCGGTGGCTTCAAATAAAGCCCTGTTTAGTCGTTGGCTAAATCAACAGTAATATGATGCATAAAACCAATCACCGTTGATGTGGTGCCCTCGCAGTATATTGTCCGTCCGTCAAAGGGAAGATACGGATGCTTTTTTTGACGGTCTATTTTTAATATTGCTCTTTAGACAATTAGCCTAAACGAAATGGCTCGACCGACGGAGAAATTTCTTTTCATTTGTCCGTTCACTTTCTGCTCAGGAGGATTTAGAATAGGCGACTCCTTTTTTACTTATCTATTGAGTATCCTGTGCCATTTTCATCCTACTGCTTAGCCTTATTGGTTGTGATTATTTGGGCTTATAATAATATTGCTGTCAAAATGGGCGTTGGTGAGATTCCGCCGATGTTTTTAATCACTTTACGTTTTTTGGTTGTTGCTATTTTAGTTGTCCCCTTTACCCGAATTAAACGCGATCAAATAAAAACGCTCGTACTACTGGCCTTTACTTTCGGTTTTATCCATTTTGCTTTCTTATTCACCGGCTTATCTTATGCCAATGCGGGGATCAGTGCCATTTTGGTACAACTGGGGACGCCGTTTGCCATTATTATGGCTTGTTTTTTGTTAAAAGAGCCCTTAAAGATGAAACAGATTGTGGGCATTGTGATCTCCTTTATCGGTATTGTGGTGTTATCGGGGAGTCCAGAGATGCCCAGTGTGAAAGCCATTATCTTGCTATTAATTAGTGCCATGGGCTGGGCGTTAACCAATATTATTGTGAAAAAACAGGCAACACAAATTGCGCCTTTAACCTTAACAGGTTGGTTGTCTTTATTTGCGATTCCTATTGTCGGTTTAGCCTCGTTTATTTTTGAGTCAAATCAATTCGAATCTATACAACAAGCAACCTGGAAAGGCTGGAATGCGGTACTGTTTAGCGCGATTGCCTCTTCTATCGTGGCTTATTCGATTTGGTACTGGTTACTGAGAAAATATCCGATTAATAGTGTCGTGCCTTTTTCCCTGCTAAGTCCAGTTTTTGCGGTATTTTTTGGCGCCTTTATGCTGGGCGAATCATTGGATGGCGCAAAATTAGTTGGGGCTTTGTTAGTGGTGGCGGGTATTTTCTTCGCAATTATCGATATTAAAGCGTTATTGAGTAAGCGACGCCGGGCTATTTGAGATTACTTATCGACTAACAGGGTGGCGATAACGCGGCCCTTCGTCAAATCAGCCAGCCACTGCTGTAGTGTTGCAACATGTGCAGGGGGAATCTGTAGGCAGACATTGACCCCGCTGGCATCAAAATCAAGCTTATCGATGATAATCTCTAATGTACAAAGACGCTTCTCCAGAAGTGGCCATTGGTGATAATCACAATGAAATAGATAAATCTGCCTGTGAATCAAGGGATGTAACGGTGCTTGTTGTAAGCAGCGAGCCGCCGAGCCGCCATAGGCTCTTATCAGTCCACTGGCCCCCAGTTTAACACCCCCAAAAAAACGCGTCACGATAATGACTATTTGATCACAATCATTACCTTCTATGGCGCTGAGAATCGGTTTTCCGGCTGTGCCACTGGGCTCGCCATCATCATTAAAGCGATATTGTTGGCCGGCTTTCCATGCCCAGCAGTTGTGATTGGCCAGCGGCTGCTGATGGGCAGTAATAAAATTTTTTGCCTCTTCGCCATTGGCGATTGGCGCAGCATTCACAATAAAGCGGCTTTTTTTTATCTCCTCTTCAATCCGAAAGGGAGCCAGAAGTATTACTGCCATGAATAGGTTTGGGTTAGCCAAAAAGGCCTGTATGATAGCTCAATCCGCCAGGATTGTAAAAAATATCGTCTTGATAATATGACCCAGGTCTTATAAAGAGCGGATTCGTTAATCCGCCATACTATTTCGCTTTATATTTATAAGCATTATCGCTGTTTAAAACTCATATTATGCTAATTAAAATCACCCATATCACTGCGAATTTCAATATGCGACAGTAAAGAAAAAATTAGGGTACCACCGACAATATTTCCCAATAACGTAGGTATGGCAAATGGGTAAAGAATATCGATAAACGTTATGTTTCCGGTTAAAAATAGATAAAATATTTCGGTTGAACCGACCACAATGTGGGTAAAGTCGCCTAAGGCAATAATATAGGTAATAAGCACGATCACAATAAATTGACCATATTTAATATTGGCTAAAATCCAAACTAAGGTCGCAATCAACCACCCAGCAAAAATACCTTTACAAAACATCGCCCAAGCTGAATTTTGCATGACCTTTTGCCCTAGATCGATGAAAGCGCTTTTGACTTCAGGCGAAAAGGCCGGTAATTTGACTAAAGCTAAAGCCATGAGAAAGGTGCCAATCAAGTTACCCAGTAAGACTAATCCCCATAAGCGACCTAAGCGCATAAAGTTGCGCGATTTAGGCCGTGTCATTACTGGCAACACAGCGGTGACTGTATTTTCGGTAAATAGCTGCTGCTTAGCAAGGATAACCAGAACAAAACCGACAGTATAGCCAAAGCTAGCGATAAGATGGATATAAGGAAAATGAGGTAAAGCCGCCTGAAGTAAGGCTTTAGCTATCATTGAACTGCTCACGGTCAGCCCGGCAGCGATAGCTGAGATGAGTAGTGCGCTGGCATTACGATTCATCTCTTTATTACCTTCTCGCAGAATACGCTGATGAATAGCCGCTGATTTAGAGGGTAGCTTGCTCTCGTTGATATTATCAGACGTCTGGATATTAATCGTATCTGGCTGTGTTTTATCGACTTTGCTGGCTGTTTTCTGTTTTGCTGATTTCATCGTATTCCTACCTATTTATCTCAATTGAAAAATATGTTGACGAGTGATGTATCTCTATTACAGATTAGCTTAATAATCAAGTGATTAACAATCATAATGACCGCTTTTGCTATTTTTTTAATTGATGGTGTTGAGTTATAGACGTAATTTGTAGCATTACACTATGGCGTTAAGTTAACTAAAAGTCGATTTAATTGATTGAATCGACCAGATTAAAATCGCGGTTGTATAATAAACACTGCTCTAAATTGAGATTACTTCCACGCTAACAGAGTAGATTATTAATGATATCTAGTACTTGCTGTGGTTTTTCTGCATGCACATTATGATGGGCGCCATCCACAGTGAACAGTTTGGCTTGGGGAAACTGATCGATTATCGCCGATTGATATGCAGCGGTAATATAATCAGATAGACTGCCCTTAATAAAGCAAATCGGTTTATGACAAGGCATAATTTTTTGCCAACTGAACAGGTTGTCACTATGTTGTGCAATCGCGGCAAAATTGAATAGCCAATGATGCTGTTTGTAGGATTTTAATAAAAATTGCACGACAGGTTCAGGCAATCTTTGACGTAATAGCGTTAAGATTTGTGCTCTTTCTAAGTTTGGCTGACAAACTATCTCAGTTAAAGCATCGAATACGTCTTGATGGGTGTTTTGCTGATAAGTGATAGGCGCGATATCCAATACAAAGAGTTGTTTGATCGATTTAGGCGCGATATCAGCTAGTTTCATCGCGACTTTGCCTCCCATTGAGTGGCCGATAAGCGTGACATGTTCAAGTGATAATGATTCAATCAGTGCAGCAAGGTCTTGCGCCATTAGTGTATAATTCATCTCATCATCCCATGGTGATAAACCATGATTACGCAGATCAACAGAGATCGTTTGATAATGTGTTTGTAACGGGCGCGCTAAAACACCTAAATTGGCGAAACTACCCAATAAACCATGTAACAGGATAATCGGTTGACCTTGACCGGCAATTTCATAATGCAGTTGCATCTATGCGCTCTCTTAATTAAAAGATAAAAATAACGCGATTAATTTAGGTCAATATCAACCAAAATACAAGCGCAAATCCTGTAATAAATCATAATAACAGGCTATTGTTAGATATATTGTGCAACACACAGAGACAAACTTAAGCAAGTTAAATCATCGCCATGAGAAATTGTGCAGTCTGTTTGTAAATATCAAAATAGCCCATTCATCCTATCAAATTTGCCAGATTCCATTTGTCAGAATACAATACACAAGTGGTTATAAAATAAATAGAAAAGTTCAGAGACAAAATAATATCAACATGGCCATTGATGATGAGTATAAAAAATCAGTGCGAAAAGGCTTATTTTAGATGCATAATTGTTCGCTTTGTCCATGAAGATCAATCAATTATATTAAAAAAACATATCATCTATGATTAATACAAAACAAAAAATAAGAGAAAAATTACAGCTTAGGCCCGTCGGCCTTGAATCTTTGGATCAATTCAATGAACTATTACGTTATGTTTTTCAGGTCACTAATCGTGATTTAGAAGAGAGTGGCTATGAAGATGGTGAAATTGTTCGTGCTAAACGTCCGGTTTTACGCGATGCGGATGTGATTGGCTGGTTTAATGATGATCAGCTTGTTTCACAGCTCTGTATCTATCCCTGTAAGATCAATATTCATGGTAAAATTTTTGAAATGGCCGGTCTTACTGGCGTAGGTACTTATCCTGAATATGCCAATATGGGATTGATGCACGACCTGATTCGTGTCGCCCTCAACAAAATGCGAGAGAATCAGCAGTGGATATCCTATCTTTATCCCTATTCTGTGCCTTTTTATCGCAATAAAGGTTGGGAAATTTTCAGTGAACATCTGGTCTTCTCCATCAAAGATACCCAAATTCCTAAATATAAAGATGTGCCAGGTTTCGTTGAACGATTGAATATCGACGATCCTGACGTTATTACTGTTTACGATAACTATGCGTTGAACAATCATGGTTCCATGATTCGTAATCAGCTATCGTGGGATGAGTATTGGCGCTGGGAAAATGAAGAGGAGAGAACAGCAGCAGTCTATTATGATGCCAGCGGTAAGCCAATGGGGTATATTCTTTATTGGGTCGCTAAGGATATCTTTCATATCAAAGATATGCTGTATCTGAATCAGGAAGCGCGCAGAGGACTGTGGAATTTTATTTATGCCCATTTGTCTATGGTCGATAAAGTCAAAGGGAATATTTATCGCAATGAGCCGATTGCCTTTTTACTCGAAGATAGCCATATTCAGGAGTCAATCGAGCCTTATTATATGGCGCGGATAGTCGATGTTGAGGCTTTTTTGAAAGCGTATCCGTTTGAAGAGCTTGACAGCTATAAGCCGTTTCACTTCATCGTGACCGATCCGGTTGCTGAGTGGAATAATGGTATCTTTGGCGTCAGCTGGAATGAGCAAGGAGAAGTGCAGATCTCTCGCGAAGCTATTGGCGCCCCTGTTGAACTCTCTATTCAAACCTTAAGTGCCATGCTGATGAGTTTTCGACGTCCTGCCTATTTCTATAAATTAGAGCGCATTAAAACCCATTATAAGGTCTTACGGATTCTGGAAGAGCTCATTCCTAGCGATTCACCCTATTTTTCAGATTATTTCTAATACCGATAGATACCGATGAACTTATGTCTCATCGGTATCCGCTTTTCACTTCTCAGTCAGCCTTCTCTTCGCATGCGCATTGAGTTAAGTACATTATCTTTTTTAATGTAATGATGAAATAGCGCGGCCACCGCATGTAACAAGATTAATGCGATCATGATATAGGCGCCCCAAATATGGCTGGTATGGGCGATTGCCATTGTTTCGGATGAGAGATCCATCGCTGGAATCAGCCAGATATTAAAGAAGTTGATACCTTTTGCACCCATTAAAAAACCGGAGATAGGCAACATGAGTAGGAGTAAATAAAGCAGTTTTTGTGTGGAATTTGCGGCAAGTCGTAATAAATGGGCATTTGCTGGCAGTACTTCAGGGACACCTAATTTAATGTTAACCACAATACGAACAATGGTCATCATAAATACAATCACTGAGAGTGATTTGTGCAACATAAACACCTGACTTATGCCACCAAACAGCGGCGCCCAAAAATTGCGGCTAAGCGGCAGCACAATGATAAAGATGATCAGCAGTGCAGACAACCAATGAATGAGGATCTGAATGTGATGATAGCGCGGTAGGTGGGAGATTGAACTTTCCATGTCAAATGATTCCTTTTTCCGTCATGTTAAATGATAACTCTTTATTATTGCTGATTTAATCGGTGTAAGAAAATGATCAGCCGCAGTTATCATATCTTAGTTGTAAGATTAAACGCAATCGCGTAAGCAAAAAGTGTGAAGGAAGTTGAGACGGTGAGGTGATAGCTCATTATCAGCTTAAAAACGTTGGACTAAGCTGACGAATTTAATCTATGACAGAAAATAACTGGCAATGAGCAAATCGCACGATCCACTCATTGAGGTTAGTCAATTAATGTCCTGAAAAATCGACCAGTGTAAAACAGTTAATGCCCATCTGGGTTAACTTTTCTTTGCCGTCTAAGTCAGGTAGATCAATCACAAATGCTGCATGATGAGCCAGGCCGCCGGCTTTCTTGATCAGATTGGCTGTTGCCCCAACAGTCCCCCCAGTTGCCAAGAGATCATCAACGATTAAGACGTTATCATTGGGGCTGATCGCATCGGTATGAATTTCAAGTATATCTGAGCCATATTCGAGTTGATACTCCTCTTTAAAGACATGACGCGGTAATTTATTTGGTTTGCGAACCGGAATAAATGGTACATTCAACGCAAGAGCGATAGGAGCAGCAAAAATAAATCCTCGTGCTTCAGTCCCAACTACTTTATCAATCTTTTTATCACGATAATGTTCTACAAGCAGCTCAATGGTCAGCCGAAAAGCGGTAGGGTTTTGCAATAAGCTGGTAATATCCCGGAATAAGATGCCTTTTTTCGGATAATCGGGAATCGTGAGGATACTTTCTTTGATTAATGTTAACTTTTGCGCTAAAGAGGGCATTGGCGAATAATCCTTAATACTTAAATTTAAGGCCGCTATTATGCGCCATCCCATTGAAAAATGAAAATTAATTTCTTAGTCAAAAAGGTGTAAAAGTCATCAGATAAACGTTATCACCTCAATACCATGTAATACAATTGAGATGATTATTAGTATATACTAATACCATCAATCACAATCACACAATTAAGTTTACGCTTTTTATTATGGTTATTTCTTCCCGTCCAATTCAATCTAATGGCTTTACCTTTAAACGTTTTTTCGTTGCACATGACAAAAGTCCGATGAAAATCACCACTGATAGTGTATTACTGGCTGCGTGGGTTCCCTTAAATGACGATATTTCGCGGGTATTAGATATTGGCACTGGTTGTGGCGTGATTGCGTTAATGCTGGCTCAGCGTTTAGCTCATCTTGATTGTCAGATTGAGGCGATTGAGATAGATCCGCAGGCGGCTGAGCAGTGTCAGGAGAATAATCAACGTTCACCTTTTCGACCGATTCATGTCATTCAGGGGGATGTGATTAAATATGCCGATCAACAGCGCCATCGCTATGATTTGATTATCTCAAATCCGCCGTATTTCGCTGCGGCGGTTGCTTGCCGAGATACGGCACGTGAGCATGCGCGGTATACCACGTTACTGGATCATCAACAATTATTAACCTGCGCCACGGCGTTGCTAAAAGAGCGGGGCAGCTTTTGTTTAGTGCTGCCTTGGCATGGTTTAACCGATTTTATGGCAAAAGCCAAGCAGTTGGGCTGGTTTGCGAAAGCAATGACTGAGGTAAAGTATAACGAGAATAAATCTTTTTCTTTAGTTTTGCTCTGTTTAGTGCGGTATGCTTGCGATACGGCTGAAAACCAGCTATGTATGCGTCATAAGAATCATGACTATACTGATGAGTTTGCGGCTTTGTTGCAGGATTTCTATTTACGCTTTTAATCTTTACCGCACCATTAGGCTTGCAAATTCTAATTTTTCCGTATCTCATCGATGATAATCATCCTGATGATATCAGTCGGTTTATCTCTTTTGTGCGGATGGGCTGAAATAGGGTTAAGCAAAAGCAAGGTTAAATAAACAGAAATAGATACCCAAATGTGTTTGATTTTCGTAGAATAACTTTTAACCAGCTTAGCGGATGCATTATAAAATGCCTGTTATTTGATCTATTCAGTAGATAGGTAACATGACAATCAAATAGAACGTTACCTATCGTGGGATATCAGATCGTTGTCTTATTTCATTCACACATCATGGATTAACATAATAGAATAAGGATTATTGATGTTTAAATTATTTATAGATTGGTATCGTCGCTGTTTTAGTGATCCCAATGCAGTGGCATTGGCCGTCGTGCTAATACTGTTATTCATTACACTCTATTTTTTCCACTCTATTTTATCGCCGTTACTGATTGCTATTGTGCTCTCTTATTTACTCGAAAAACCGATTTTAATGTTAACTAATCGCGGCATTTCACGCACTTTTGCGGTCTTGATTGTGTTACTGCTATTTATTGCGATTGTGTTGCTCTCCATGGCTTTTCTGGTGCCGCTGATTTGGCAACAAGTGGTCGGGTTAGTCAGTAATTTGCCCACCATGTTGACCTCGCTCAATAGCTTCTTATCGACGCTACCTGAGCGATATCCAGAGCTATTAAGCGTCGATTTATTTGATGCGATTATCAATAGCTTAAAAAGTCGTCTGGCACAGACCAGTAATACGATTGTGCAGTTTTCAATTGCCTCTCTGCTGAGTTTTATCTCGGTGATAGTCAATGCGGTACTGGTGCCGATTATTATGTTTTTTCTACTTAAAGATAAGAAAATGATCATGGATTACTGCTTACGTTTTTTACCGCAAAATCGTAAACTGATGCGAAAAGTGGCTAATGAGATGAATCAACAAATTAGTAATTATATTGTCGGTACCTTTTTACAGGTATTAATCCTCAGTATCATGCTCTATATTCCATTCTGGTTTTTTGGTTTAGATTATGCACTATTACTGGCTATTATGGTGGGATTAGCGGTAATCATTCCCTATATCGGCATTATTATTGCCACGATTCCAATAATTTTAATCGCGCTGTTTCAGTTTGGCGTGAGTCCCGAATTTGGCTATTTAATGGCCTGTTATTTTATGATTCAGTTGATTGACGGTAATATTGTGGTGCCAGTGCTGTTTTCTGAAGCACTTGATCTGCATCCAATCGTGATTATTCTTGCTATTATTATCTTTGGTGGACTATGGGGATTTTGGGGAATCTTCTTCTCAATCCCTTTAGCGACCTTAGTCAAAGCGATTATTAATGTCTGGCCCATCAAAGGGGCAGCGTCACCCAAAGCTGCCGATTAACGTAATCATCATAATCAATGATCCAAAAAATTAACGCCCTTTAACATGATGCTAAAGGGCGTTTTTATTATTACTGATTAGGTTAATGCTGGTTTGTGATAAACCCGTAAACGGATTTTAAACGCTGTTGCGACTCGTTAGGATTGAGCGAGTCGCGCTTTATCGTTGGTTATTTTATTTGCCTGTATTGGGTTCGGTTTCACAAGCGTTAAAAATATCTAAATTAGGTTGATAGAGTGACGTTTTCACATTAAAAATGCCCAATAATGAGTGAAATAAATTGTCATGTGAGAACGACTCTTGACTACCGCGTTGCTGCATACAAGCGAGCTGAATGCCTTTTTGCTGAATAAAATTATCTGATAACCAAACAAAGAACGGGATATGGGTCTGTTCTTTTGGTGCAACGGAGTAGGGCATACTATGTAAATAAATGCCATTCTCGCCTAATGATTCACCGTGATCAGACATATACATGACAATCAAATTGTACTTGTCATCATACTTTTTAAGTAACTCAATAGTCTGTTTTAACACATAATCGGTGTAGACAATCGTATTATCATAGGTATTGATTAAGGCCTGCTGATCACAATTATTAATCTCATTGGTATCGCAAGTCGGTTGAAACGTTTTAAACTGATCCGGATAACGTCGAAAATAGGTTGGTCCATGGCTGCCTATCATATGAAGCGTGATTAGGGTGTCTTTATTGTGCCCATCAAGATTATCGATATATTTATCGAGGTCATTGAGTAGCGCTTGATCATAGCAGTAGCCATTTTTACACAGCTCAGGATCATTCTTATATATCTCGGTCACATTTTCTGTTTCTATGCGCTTACAAACACCTTTACAGCCATCATCATTATCGCGCCACAGCAGATTAACGCCGGTCGCTTTCAATATATCAAGGATATTGGTTTGATGTGCCGCGCTAATCGGATCATATTGTGAACGCGTCATATTCGAAAACATACAAGGTACGGAGTAAGCGGTAAAGGTACCACAGGAAGAAGTTTGGCTAAAATTAATGCCATTTTTTTCCTGGCTAAGATAGGGATTGGTCGGTTTTTCGTAGCCATTGAGAGCGAAGTTTTGTGCTCTGGCTGTTTCACCCACCAGCAGCACCATCAAGGTTTTTTTCCCATTATCATAGGCTTGCGGTATCCGATAAGCATCTTCACCGATGGTGATAAAAGGCATATTGGAGACTTTAATATATTGATACTGTTTATAGATGGCCGCGATATAGTTAGAGGGCAATAGATAGCGAATTAAGGTCTCATTATTGCGAAAGAAGGTCGCGTAGTTTTTATATAAACAAAAAGCGATGAGGCCTATCATGAAAAAGGAACCGACAATACTCACGATTCTACGCAGTAAATAGGGTATTACGCGTCCGATTGGCTTAACCTTTAACAAGATAACGATGAGTGCTGGAATTAGACCTAACAATACGATATACATGATTAATGACGGCGTAATAAGAGCGGCACTTTCAGCCTGATTAGTTTCTAAAGCATTTTGCAACATATCACGATCAATAACGATCTTAAAGGTACTGATAAAGTAGGTGAGGGGAGCTCCGATCAGAATAAATAAAATACCGACCAGCTTAATCAAACGAGGAAATAGGGCGACATTAAGCACAGCAAATACCACGCAAAAAATCACGACCGGCATCGAGAGTAGAAAGAAAAAGTCAGTCGTTCCCTCAATTTTTAACAAAGAAAAAACTTGTTTATAGTAGCCAAGATTGAGTAAGGTTGCTTGATAAAGCGCAATTAAAGCAGCTAAGGTGGCTGTACTGATAGGATATCGTTTGAATAGAGCAATATTTTTTAGTTTTAATAAATTCATGATGGGCTAATTCCTTGGTAAAGCCGGCGTCAAATAATAGAAAGCAAGGGTTGCTGAGAAGATTTAAACACAATTTAGTCTGTTTGAATATGACAATCCAACATATTAGCTACAAAGAAAATAATGATGTCGGTTTCGCCTAAAACACCTTCAAATTACGATGTTTTCACCAGCAGAGACGAGATTAAACCGTCAATCTCACCTTTGACAAAAGATGGCTAGCTGATGTGTAACGCCATCATGGCTTCAAATCGTCACTTAATTTATCTCAGCACAGGCCATCTTAAAAAACTAAGACAGTTTTGCTGATTTTTAGACAAATAAAAAGGCGAAATGTTTCGCCTTTTTTGACTGTTTGGCTTTTTATTTTGCCGAACACGCTTTTAAATAGTTGAGAACGACTTCATGGTGGTTACTGGTTTTAAAGTCATTAAAGACTTTTTCAATGATACCTTGGCTATCGATTAAGAATGAAACACGATGAATACCATCATAAGTTTTACCCATAAACTCTTTTTGTCCCCAAACGCCAAATTGTTCGGCAACAATATGCTGTTCATCCGATAGCAGTTCAAAATTGAGCAGCTCTTTTTCCATAAAACGAGAAAGCTTGTCTGGATTATCTGTACTGATACCAATGATAGCCACATTATATTTTTTTAACTCATCAAAATTATCGCGTAAATTACATGCCTGAACTGTGCAGCCTGGTGTCATGGCTTTCGGATAAAAATAGACAAGCACTCGTTGTCCTTTATATTCATCCAAACTGATAAGTTCACCGTCTTGATCTGGAAGCGAAAATTGGGGGGCTTTCTCACCTTCCAATAGTGGTTTAAACATAGAGTACCTTATATCCGTTAACATTGTTTTGAGTTAAATTAAAAATTCACTTATTTTCAAAGTGTGGCAAAAAAGCGATTTGCAGCATCAATGGTTTTATTGATGTCTTCTTCCGTGTGAGCAAGTGACATAAACCCAGCCTCAAAAGCCGATGGCGCGAAGTATATACCGTTATTTATCATATGATGAAAGAGTTTTTTAAATAATTTAACATCACAAGTCATGACATCTTGATAAGTGCTCACTTTTGAAGCATTTGTAAAGAAGAAACCAAACATGGCGCCTGCTTGATTAAAGACGAGTGGCACACGATATTTCTTAGCAGAGGAGATAAAACCGTCGGCGAGCATCTGAGTCAGATCAGTTAAATGCTCATAAACACCTACTTGAGTGAGCTGCGTTAAACACGCATAACCAGCCGCCATCGCGATGGGATTACCCGATAGCGTGCCGGCTTGGTAGATTGGACCTGTTGGCGCAAGTTGCATCATGATATCACGACGACCACCAAAAGCCCCGACCGGCATGCCACCACCAATGATTTTACCTAAACAGGTCAGATCCGGCTCAACCTGATAGTAATCTTGTGCGCCACCTAGTGCAACACGAAAACCCGTCATCACTTCATCGATAATCAGTAGAGCGCCATATTGGTCACATAATATTCTTAAACCTTGCAAGAACTCCGGCTCAGCAGGAATACAGTTCATATTACCGGCAACCGGTTCGATAATAATACAGGCAATATCATCTGGATATTGTTCGAAGGCGCGTTGCACTGAGGCTAGATTATTATAATCACAAACCAAGGTATGCTTAACAAAATCAGCCGGTACACCAGGCGAAGTTGGATGACCAAATGTTAATGCACCCGAGCCGGCTTTGACTAATAGATAATCAGCATGACCATGATAACAGCCTTCAAATTTGATAATTTTATCGCGATGCGTAAAGCCACGTGCGACGCGAATCGCGCTCATGGTTGCTTCGGTACCTGAATTGACCATACGCAGCATTTCAATTGATGGCATTAACTCTGTGACGAGCTCGGCGAGTTCCACTTCTTTGGCCGTGGGGGCGCCAAAGCTTAAGCCATTTTTTAAGGCTTTTTCTACTGCTGTCGTGATAACGGGATTATTGTGACCTAAAATCATCGGTCCCCATGATCCCACATAATCGATATAAGCGTGACCATCAACGTCATAAATATAGGCACCCTCAGCACGGTCAATAAAAAGCGGTGTGCCGCCGACGCCATTAAACGCTCTTACCGGTGAATTTACGCCACCAGGCATAATCGTCAACGCTTCCTGATAGAGTTGTTCTGATTTATTTATCATGCTGAATATCCTTGAATATAGGGGGGTAATCGTCAATCGATAGTATGATAGACCGGATAAGAAGAATCATACGTTAAGTGCACTGGCATGATGATTTATCATAAATTGAGAAGACGCTTTTTCAAAACAACGTATTTATCCATAAAATTATTATAAATTCAAGTGTTATTGATAGATAAAATATGCGCTAAATCAATCGAAAGATTTTATATGCTGATTCAGCATAGACAGCTGTCGCATCATTCATCGGATAGCTTGGTGCTTCACGGTCAAAGCAAAGCAAGTCAATGAGGGGTATTTATCCTAGCTGATAGTCAATAATAAAGGTGGACTTAGCCAATCACGCTACTGATGATGTTATCCGTCAAGAAAGCACTCATTTATCAAGTCATCAAATGATGCGGACGATCGAAATCGGCTATTTTTTGCTGATTAAAATTAGTTTATAATGGTGCGTTAATGATAAATAAGAGTCGAGAATTTTATGAGCGATGCATTACCCTTACAGTTTACTGACGCAGCGGCCAATAAAGTGAAAACCCTAGTGATGGAAGAAGAGAATCCGGCGCTAAAACTCCGTGTCTATATTACTGGCGGTGGTTGCAGTGGTTTTCAGTATGGTTTCACTTTTGATGAAAAAAGTAATGAAGACGATATGGTCATTGAAAAGAATGGCGTTCAGTTAGTCGTTGACCCGATGAGCTTACAATATTTGGTCGGCGGTGTTATTGACTATGTTGAAGGTTTGCAGGGTTCCCGTTTTATCGTGGATAATCCGAATGCTAAAACAACTTGCGGTTGTGGTTCATCATTTAGCGTCTAATTATTTATGGCAAATGGTTGCCATTTTAAGCGCATCATATTATATTTATGCTACATCAACATTGATTGATGGCATTCTCAGGGCGGGGTGTAAGTCCCCACCGGTGGTAAAGCCCACGAGCGCTTATTATGATAGTAATAAGGTCTAGCAGATTTGGTGAAACTCCAAAGCCGACAGTGATAGTCTGGATAGAAGAGAGTTGCTTAATCATTTTATTATGTAATTTGATCTCTTTTTTAAGCGCTAGCCCTGGTTCTGGTATAAGTTAATTTTTAGAGGTTTTACCATGAATCAGTCTCCTAATCATAGCTTTAATTTATCTGAATTTGGCAATCCGATTGAACGGGTTGAACAAGCACTACACTCACTGCGTCAAGGAAACGGTGTTCTCGTCTTAGATGATGAAGATCGTGAAAATGAAGGTGATATCATCTGGGCAGCTCAAACGATTACACCCGAGCAAATGGCACTGACTATTCGATACGGTAGTGGTATTGTCTGTTTATGTTTACCCAAAGCCCGTTGTGAAGCCTTAGATTTACCCATGATGGTTGCGCATAACACCAGTAAAAACCAAACCGCTTTTACCGTCAGTATTGAAGCGGCAGAGGGCGTTACTACAGGGGTGTCGGCCGCCGATCGTGTCACCACCATTAAAGCAGCAACCGCTGAGCACGCTAAACCGTCTGATTTAAGTCGTCCAGGGCACGTTTATCCTTTGGTGGCGAGTGAAGGTGGCGTATTTACGCGTCGTGGACATACTGAAGCAACCGTTGACCTTGTGCGCATGTCGGGATTTAGTCCAGCAGGTGTATTATGTGAACTCACCAATGATGACGGCACGATGGCCAGAGCGCCTGAAGTGGTTGAATTTGCCAAACGACACCAAATGCCGGTTGTGACGATTGAAGATATTGTTGCGTATCGTCAACATAATAATCTTTAATCAACACCGTTTCCATTCACCTCGATCGATGATTGAGGTGAATCAAGTTGAATATCAATGCACCGGTAATCGTGTGCTTTAGCTTAAGCTACTCAGCCAGCTGATCGAACCAACTCTCTAAGATAATCACGGCAGATGCGGCATCGACTCGACCTTTTTGCAGTCCCCGATAACCACTCGTTTCGAAAATATAGGATTTGGCTTCAACCGTGGTCAGACGTTCATCTTGTAAATGGACTTGATAACCAAAGCGACCATGTAAACGGGCGGCAAATTTGCGTGCTCTGATTGTCAGCGGTTGTTCTGTACCATCCATATTCAGCGGTAAACCTACCACCAGATAATCAGGTTGCCACTCTTTTAGCATATGGTCTATTTTCTGCCAATCGGGCACGCCGTCTCTAGCCTTAAATGCCTGCAGTGGACGCGCTGTTTTAGTGATATCTTGACCAATCGCCACGCCAATACTGCTGGTACCAAAATCAAAGCCAATAATCGTCGCCATTATGCATTCCCTAATAACGAGGAAATGGTATTGATATTCACGCCTAGCTTTTTCGCTGCACTTTGCCAGCGTGTTTCAATCGGTTCATCAAAGATGATCTGTGGATAGGCTGGAGAGACCAGCCAGTCGTTATTGATAATCTCTTTTTCCAACTGGTTTTCTTGCCATCCGGCATAGCCGAGCGCCAGCAGAATATTATCTGGTTGCTGCTTGGATCCAATTGAACGCAACAGATCTAAAGATGTAGTAATCATAATATCGTCAGAGATACGAATACTTGAGGCAAAATTTTCTTGTGGTGTGTGTAGAATAAAACCTTGCTCTTCGGCCAGTGGACCGCCGATAAAAACCGGTTGCTCCATTTCTGCACAAAGTTTGTATGGGGTGATATCGAGACGGGCCAATACCGTCTCAACGTTTAAATCGTCAATCGATTTATTAATCACAATGCCCATGGCACCTTCATGACTATGTTCACAAATATAAACAACAGATTGCTCAAAAATAGCATCCTGCACCTTAGGCATGGCGATTAAAAAATGATTTTTTAAATTCATAATCTCTGGAGTCTAACTTTTCATAGCTTTAATTTGTTGTTCGATAGCATTAAATAACATACCGGTAATCGATAGTTCTGGATGCGCATCTTCTATCTGGCAAAGGCAGGTTGGGCTGGTGACATTAATTTCAGTTAATTTGTCACCAATAATATCTAACCCGACAAACATTAAGCCTTTTTGTTTTAAAACTGGCGCAATCGACTCAGCAATCACTTTATCTTGCACGGTTAAAGCGCGAACTTCACCATGTCCACCCGCAGCTAAATTGCCACGTGTTTCACCCTGTTTCGGTATCCGTGCCAGACAGTAAGGCACCACTTGACCATCAACAATTAAGATGCGCTTATCGCCATTTTTAATCTCTGGGATATAATTTTGTGCCATACAGTAACGATGATTATGTTCGGTGAGCGTTTCAATAATCACGGATAAGTTAGGATCATCTTGTTTGATTCTAAAAATAGACGCCCCGCCCATACCATCAAGCGGTTTCAAAATGATATCACCATGTTCCTGATGGAAATCACGCAGTAATTGCGTCTGTCTGGTCACCAGTGTGGCCGGGGTAAATTCAGCAAACCAGGCGGTAAACAATTTCTCGTTACAATCACGTAAACTTTGCGGTTTATTGACCACTAGCGTACCGCGATTTTCAGCGCGTTCAAGCATATAGGTAGCGTAAATATATTCGGTATCAAAAGGGGGATCTTTACGCATCAAAATCACATCGAGGTCGCTGAGTGGTATGCTCTGTTTTTCGTGGAAATCAAACCAGTGATTTTTATCTTTTTGTACCGTTAAGCGGGTGGTGGTGGCAAAGGCTTCGCCTGCATTTAAAAATAGATCGTTCATTTCCATATAATGGATTTCATAGCCGCGTTTTTGCGCTTCCAGTAACATCGCGAAGCTGGTATCTTTTTTAATATTAATTTTCGCGATAGGATCCATTACTATACCTAGTTTAATCATGATAACTCCTTAACCAAGATCACCAAATTTTGTTTGTAAAGCGGTTATTGCCGTTAATGCGGCAGTTTCAGTGCGTAATATTCGCGGGCCGAGTAACATACCCATAAAACCCTGTTTTTCAGCCTGACTAATTTCTAAGTCAGATAATCCGCCTTCAGGGCCAATTAATAAGTGAATATTATTACTATGAATTTCAAGCGTATTGATAGACTGTGTTGCGCGAGGATGTAAATTGAGCTTCAATCCTTCAGCTAAATCGCTACACCATTGTTCCACATTCATGGCGGGTTTGACAACCGGAATTTGATTTCTACCGCACTGTTCACAAGCAGATATCACGATCTTTTGCCATTGCTGAATTTTTTTACTCAGTCGGTCATCATCGAGTCGAACGCCGCAGCGTTCAGAAAATAGCGGGGTGATCGTATTCACACCAAGCTCAACAGATTTTTGAATGGTAAAATCCATTTTATCCCCGCGCGAGATCACTTGTCCAAGGTGGATATTTAACGGCGACTCCCGATTATCAAACTGACCCGCACCGACTGCAACGATAGCCTGTTTTTTAGTGATGCTCTCGAGTGTAGCTTGAAAGGTATAATTTGTCCCATCAAATAGTGTCAGTATGTCGCCTTCTTTCATGCGTAAGACACGGACGACATGATTAAAAGCCTCATCGTCTAGTGTTAACTGGCTATTCTCGGTTATCGTTGAAGTGTGAAAGATTCTGGTCATGGCTGGTTTTAAAGTTATTGGATAAAGTTGCTCATCATTATAACTGAAATTTCCATTCTATATAGGTTTAACCCTAGTCTGGATTAAAATAACTGCAAAGATACTGGTCACAAGTGGCTTGACTTAACATATAATAGGCCAATTCGATTGGTTAATTTAGTCAGGTAACAGGATGAGTGATAAAGTATTAATTGAAGGGCTTACTGTCTTTACGACTATTGGTGCTTATGATTGGGAACAGACGATCAAGCAAAAATTAGTGCTGGATATCGAAATGGATTGGGAAAATCGTTTAGCCGCCCAAAGTGATGATGTCACATTTTGTCTGGACTATGCACACGTCAGTGAGGCAGTGATTCAGTTCTTAACCGATAATCGTTTCGTGCTGATTGAGCGGGTTGCAGAAGATGTTGCACAGCTTATTATTGAAGGCTTCTCGGTGCCTAAAGTTAGAATTAAAGTCAGCAAGCCGGGAGCGGTTGCAATGGCCAATAATGTTGCGGTCAGCATTAAAAGAGAGCAAAAAAGAAAACGCAGCGATTAAGTAAGTTAGTATTTAATCAGCCTTTTTTATGATTTCGGCAAAGCACGTTCTATGTCGGCAGGATTTTGCAGTCCAGCGCCATTTTCTGTCTCCTCTCTAGCATTTGCATCTTGGCGCGGTAACGTATACATAATCATCTATCTATGCTGTAAAAATAGGGGTATCTCCTCGTATTGATTTGGTGTTGCTTGCTATTGGTGACGATGGCCGTGGTTGGTTTATGCACAACATATTGATTGGATAGCGGCGATGGCTAGGTTTAAATTACGCCACTGAAACAGACATTAGCGATTTAGTGAGGCGCATTTGAGTTGGCTGATAAATCGTAAGATGAGCCGCCACAGTTATTCAAATCGACTGATTTGGCTGAAGAGAGGGATAGGACACGAGTTCAATTGATTAAAATGGCACAAAGCCTTAGCTTTTAAACCAATCATTGCCGGTATTGATAATAGTGGCAAAGTTGATTGAGTGGACAATTTTGACAGCTAGGTGTGGCTTTACAGTAGTCTTTACCTTGACGGATAATGAGGGCATGAAACTCGTTACAGATGGTCAGGCTGAACGCTTGACCCAGCGCTAGTTCTATCTGTAATTGAAAAGCGGCATATTGTTTAGCTACCGCGAAACCTATGCGTTCGAACAGTCGACCGGTATAAGTATCAATAATAAAAAAGGGTTTATCAAATGCATAGACTAACATACAATCGGCCGTTTCCGGGCCAATTCCCTTTAAGCTGAGCAGTATCGCTCTGAGCTGCACACCATTTATCTGCTTAATCTGCTCAATATCGCCGTCATACTGCATAAACCAGTGTGTAAATTGCAAAATACGTTGGGCTTTTTGATTATGATAACCGCTGGGGCGAATCAGGCTGGCCAAGTCTTCTTGGCTCAACGATAAGATCTTGGCTGGTGTAATGGGGTGTTTTAAATTGGCCAAGGCTTTTTCGACATTTTGCCAATTGGTATTCTGAGTTAAAATCGCCCCAATTAACATTTCATAATTATTATTGGCCGGCCACCAGGCTTGTGGACCAAAGGCGTTATATAGCCGCTGATAGACATCAATGACCGTTATCTTCATTTAATCACGCCGCGCTAAATGGATAATTGGAAAAGGGTGACCGCAGCTATCAAGTTCATTGCGGCCTTTTACCACAAAACCTTGGGCCAGATAAAATGCCAGTGCAGAGGGATTTTGCTCATTGACATCAATACTCAATTTGGGGTGCTGGCTTAGGGCGAATTCCAGTAACTGCTTGCCAATACCTTGACGAAAACAGCGGCTATCGACAAATAACATCTCGATATGCTGAGGAGTCCAGCCAATAAAACCGGAGATCTGTTTGGCTGAATCAACGGCAACGTAAATATCCATAGCGGATAAGTACTTGTCACGAATCTCGGCGAAATAGAAATCGATGTCTTGCTGGCTAAGAAAATGGTGCGTGGCTTTGACCGACCTGTGCCAAACTTGCATCAGTTCATCGGTATCTTGTGGTTGAAAAGGCCGGATAATCATATTCAATGCTGGATAAACCTATTTAAGTATTTAGTGAAATTTGGCTCTCATTTCTGAGAGGCAACCATACAATGACGCCGTATTATCTGCCAGTTTATTCGGCTATAGTATGACAGATTTTATCGTTTTAAGCATCATCAATCCTAATCGGTTTAAAACATCATAGTCTGAAAAAACAGATATCCGTTTTTAGTTAAGTCGGTTTAATGTTAATCTGATGACTCATCAAGCTCTTCTGACTTTATAAAGGAACAATAATGAAAAAAAGACTTTGTCTGATACTGCTATTGGCGACGATAGCACAAGTTCAGGCTAAACCTTATGAAGATATTATCGCGTCAAAGGTCATTCGCATCGGTGTGCCTGGTGACTATGCACCGTTGGCTTTTGTCGATAGGCAGGGACAGTTAGTCGGATTTGATATCGATATGGCAAAAAGTTTCGCTAAGTCACAGGGCTTGACGCCGCAGTTTGTGATCACCAGTTGGCCTACATTATCGGCCGATTTAACCAATGATAAATATGATATTGCTATGGGCGGGATAACTTATACGCCAGAGAGAGCTAAACAGTTTTTACTCTCAGGCGAAGTGGTGACCAATGGCAAGGTCGCTTTAGCTGCTTGTCAGTCAGTGGGTAAAGTGAGTAGTTTAGCTGCAATAAATCAACCACAAGTCAAGGTTGTCGTCAATCCCGGTGGTACGAATGAAACGTTTGTTAATCAACATATTCAACAAGCTGAAGTGATTCGGGTAAAGAATAATATTGATAATTTACAAGCGTTACGGGATAAACGTGCCGATATGATGGTCACGGATCTGATTGAGGCTAACTACTATCAGCATAATGAACCCGGTATTTTATGTTTAGGGACGCCAAAGCCTTTTGCCGGCACTGAAAGTTTTAAAGTTTACATGACTCAGAAAGAGAATATTCGTTTAATGGATGAGATTAATCATTGGATACCGACCTCAGATAAGTCGGCTTTGGCCAATAAATGGGGTATCTCTTTAGAATTGCCTAAATAATTGCCAATAAAATCACGGATATTGGTTCATCTGCATCCTTATACTCAAGATCGGATACCGAGATAATGACGTCCGGTACAATAGCAACAGTAAAGCATCAGGCTAATTTTATTTTCTTGAATGAGATTAAAGATTTAATCAAGATAATTTACCTTATTAGCTAAACTGATTATGCTAAATAAACCTTAATTTCTTGGATATTAGCTCGCTATGTTAAATATTGTTATCGGGTTGTTTCCCGCCTTAATGTGGGGAATTTTACCTATTTTGCTGACCAAAATTGGTGGGCAACCCATTCATCAAATGGTTGGTACAACGCTGGGTGCACTGGCTGTTGCTATCGTTATTTTCTGCTTTACCTATTCGCAAGTTCATTTTACCTGGCTAGTTGTTCTTTTATGTTTTGTCTCAGGGCTATTTTGGAGTATCGGCCAGATTAACCAATATCGCGCTTTCAATATGATCGGGGTTTCACAAACCATGCCGCTTTCAACTGGCCTGAACCTGATCTCTAACTCCCTATTTGGCGTGATAGTATTCGGTGAATGGGCGACGACGACAAAGCTTATTCTCGGTTTTTCGGCTATTTGTGTAATTATTATTGGCGTCTCTTTTACCTCATATCAACAAGAACGCTCAAACAAAGAAGCAAAAAAATTTAAAAAAGGCATTTGGATTTTACTGTTATCGACGATTGGTTATGTGGGTTACGCCACGTTACCTAATTTTACTCATGCAAATGGCTGGACAACTTTTTTACCCCAAGTTAGCGGCATGGTAGTCGGTACTTTCATTCATGCATTGTTTGAACCAAAGGAGCGTAACATTCTGCAACGAGAGTCCTGGCTTAATTTAGTTAGTGGGATGGTCTTTTCATTAGGTGCGCTTGGTTATTTGATCTCTTTACAATCAAATGGGGTTGCGATTGGTTATACGTTGTCACAGATGGGGGTGGTGCTATCGACTATTGGTGGCATACTATTTTTGCATGAGAAGAAAAATCATAAAGAGACGCTGTTTATGATAATGGGTTTAGTGCTTATCTGTATTGGCGGCGTGCTGATAGGTTTAACTAAATGATCTCGCTGTTTGATGTTTAGAGAGATGATTAAATCGAACCAACGGCTGGTATTGTCAGTGTATGATACTCGGCCTTGCTCAGGCCTGATTTACTTTCGCTTAGATAGCGTTTAGAATAATGAAGTTCTCAACGGGGTGCCTAAAGCTGAGAGTTGTTTTACAGCAAGTTAAAACATAACCCGTCGAACCTGAACCGGCTAATACCGGCGGAGGGATTTGAGAGTGTTGAAAGTCTATTTGTGCTTCATAACCTCAAACCTTTTGCCTAATCTTTATTAGGAGGCAAAATGTTTCGTATCTTCATGACGGCTTTTTTTAGTGTATGCTTAACGTTTCCATTATGGGCGAATAGCCGGCCAATTTTAAATATTTATACCTATAGTTCCTTTATTTCTGAGTGGGGTCCCGGCGCTGCGATCAAGCAATTATTTGAAGCGCAGTGTGATTGTCAAATTAAATATACTGCCTTTGGCGATGGCGTGACTATTTTAAATCGTTTAAAACTCGAAGTGGCACGCAGTAAGGCAGATGTCATCATTGGATTAGATAATAATTTAATCACGGCCACCAGGCAGGCTGATTTAGTCCAGCCGCACCATATTGCCCCTTTTGCGCATCAGCAACTGGATTGGTGGGATCCCTTATTTATCCCTTATGATTATGGCTATTTTGCCTTTGTATATAACCGCGATAAGATAGCCAATCCCCCTCAGAGCATGCAGGCACTGCTGACTTCTCCTGAGGCCTGGAAAATCGTTTATCAAGATCCCCGTACCAGTACGCCGGGACTCGGTTTACTGCTTTGGATACAAGCGCTTTATGGTGAACAGAGTCATCAGGCCTGGCAACAGTTAGCCACAAAAACCTTGACCATCACTAAAGGCTGGAGTGAGGCCTATAGCCTGATGTTAAAAGGTGAGGCAGATTTTGTGTTAAGTTACGATACGTCACCGGCGGTACATCTGATGAATGACCATGATGATCGCTTTGTTTCCGCAAAATTTAGCGAAGGGCATTATCAGCAAATTGAGGTGGCTGCTATCACTAAAACCACGCAACAATTAACTTTAGCCCAGCAATTTTTAGCGTTTTTGGGACAACCAGAAGTGCAGCGGGTGATTGCGACTAAAAATATTATGCATCCGGTGATTGATATCGAACTGCCAGCGGCATTTAAACAGTTAATCACGGTAGATAAAACCTTAAGATTGCCTCCTGAAGCTATTGAAGCCCATCGCAAACAGTGGATTGCCCTATGGCAAAGCAGCGTCAGCGATTAGGCGATATATTGCCGGGATTGCTGTCTGCCAGCACCATCTTGACGATTTTATGCCTGGCCATACTATCGCTGTGGTTTTTTGCTGATAATCAGATCGATCTGGATTTTTTATCTAATCCTGAGTTGTGGCGTGTTTTCCGTTTTACGGTCTGGCAAGCGCTGCTTTCCGCACTACTTGCTATTGGCTTTGCCTTGATATTGGCCAAAGCCTGTTATCCGCTCCAGTTTCTGGGCAAACGATTACTGCTCAGGCTTTATGCTGTCACCTTCGTGTTACCCACCTTAGTGCTCATTATCGGTCTGCCACAAGTGTATGGCCGACAGGGCTGGCTGGCAACCGTTTGGATGTGGTTTGGCTTTGATTATACGTTCTCTATTTATGGATTATCGGGTATTTTGATTGCCCATCTCTTTTATAATTTGCCGTTTGCATTTCGTCTGTTTTATCAAAGTCTTGATTCGATTGCGATTGAGCAGCGGCAGCTGTCTGCGCAGCTTGGGCTATCTTACTGGCAACGTTTTCGATATTTAGAGTGGCCTGTATTAAATCGTCAATTATTACCGACGTTTGCACTGGTTTTTATGCTCTGTTTTACCAGCTTTGCGATAGTCTTAACACTGGGCGGCGGGCCACAAAATACCTCCTTTGAGGTCGCTATCTATCAGGCTTTGCGGGATTTTGAGATAGGGCAGGCGGTGATTCTCTCTTTTATCCAGCTGCTGTTCTGTGTTAGTTTTATGCTGCTGTTAAGACGATTAGCATCGCCGGTTGCGCCGATTTCGATCTCAAATCATCGTCAATTTCGCGAATTTAATCATCCAGCAGCGCGCTGGATGAGCGCTGTGATTACTGTGATTGCCAGTCTGTTTATCTTATCCCCCATGCTGGCGGTGATAGTAAATGGTATAAAAGCGTTCTCATTGGCGTTATTGACCAGCGCCCTGCTTAAATCCACGATAACCTCTTTATTGATTGCTATTGGCTCGGCCTGCTTTGCCTTATTACTGACTTTGTCACTGTTATGGACTACCAGTCGATTGCAGTTTTCCGGTCGTTATCGGCTCAGTGATCTGCTCATGTTAAGTGGCTCATTGATACTCGCGATACCCGGTATGGTGCTGGCGGCAGGTTTTTTTCTGCTGTTTTATGGTCTACATGACAGTGCCCTAATGATTGGCGGCTTAATGATCATAAGCAATGGTTTAATGGCGTTACCCTTTACGCTAAAAACCTTAGAAAATCCGGTTAATGATCTGACGCACCGTTATACATTATTAGCACAATCACTGAATATACAAGGTAAAAACTATTTTTACTGGATTGAGTTTAAAGCACTGAAATCGATTTTTCTGTTCGCATTTGCTTTTGCTTGTGTCATGTCGATTGGTGATTTTGGGATGATATCGCTATTTGGTTCACAAGATTTTGCAACCTTACCTTTTTATTTATATCAACAGTTAGGGGCCTATCGTAATCAAGCGGCTGATTTTACCGCCCTGGTTTTACTAGTACTCTGTTTTGGTATTTTCTATTTGATAGAACGATGGGCAAATAAGTATGATTGAACTTAAACAGGTCAGTTATCAGTATCAGCAGGAGAACATGCAGTTTTCGTTCTCGATTCAGCCGCACGAACGGGTGGCGATTATTGGTCCGAGTGGCGCCGGTAAAAGCACCTTACTGAGCCTGATTGCCGGATTTATTGATACCGACAGTGGCCAGATTATCCTGGCCAATCAGGATGTGACCTTGATACCACCGAATCGAAGACCTGTTTCGATGCTATTTCAGGATAATAATCTATTTACGCATTTAACGGTTGCTCAAAATATGGGGTTAGGGCTCAATCCGTCTTTGCGCTTATCGGCAGCACAGCAACAGGATTTAGCCGATATTGCCGAGAAAGTTGGTTTAGATTCGCTGTTACAGCGTTACCCTGATCAGCTTTCAGGTGGACAGCGGCAGCGGGTGGCGCTGGCACGTTGTTTATTGCAAAAAAGGCCGATTCTGTTACTCGATGAGCCATTTTCATCGCTTGATCCTGCCCTGAGAACCGATATGCTGAGTCTGGTACAGAGGGTCTGTGAGCAATATCAATTAACGCTGCTAATGATCACTCATAATCTGGATGACGCTATGGCTATCGCACCGAGAACCTTGGTGATTAAACAAGGTCAGATTGTTTTCGATCAGCCAACACAAACCTTAGTGGATAATGTATCGGCACTCTATGCAACACTGTCTGACGCGCCATGATCATGCTTGCAGTGATAAAAAATCAATCGCGAGATGAGTGTATCGTTAAGCAGAATTTGATTATGACTGATTCATTGGTTAACTATTTGATTTTAAAGTGAAAGCTTAATCTCATTTTTGATATTATCGACGCTAATTGCGATAATTTATCTTTCGTATAGTTAATTTAGCTGATTTTGATTAACGATATAGTCAGTAAGCGACGATAAAATCGCTGGGGCTGGTTGCTATCGTGGTGTCTGAAGACGCATTCATCCCATTTCTGTCTCAAAAATAATACTCTAACCTTTTCATTTATTTATATATTTTGTCTTTAAATAGGCTTGTTTTTATGATTTTATCTTGTAAAATGCCAGACACTTAACTTCAATCAGCATCGGATGGTATCACCCAATATGTTTTGCGCTCAAACCACAAAAAATATCTGCTGGTATCGCCAGCCTGCTGAGTTATTGAAAGATCGATTGTTATCCTCCATTTGGGGGATTTTTTTTGTCTGTAATTTAGTGATTTAAAGGAAAAGTGAGAGAGATGATGACAAATCAAGAGACTTTATTGCGTAGCCGAGATCAAAACTTAAAATCATTTTTAATGCAACGTATCGCGCAAAATGGCGGTTGGGTGAATGCCCATATGCATGCAGATCGTGCTTTTACCATTACCCGAGATAGCTTCGATATCTATCAAAAACAGACACTGATTGAAAAATGGGATACGGTTGATCGCTTAAAATCATCCATGAGTACCGATGATTACTATCGTCATTTTAGTATGGCAATAGAGCGCATGATTGAGCAGAACGTCTCGGCGATGGGGACTTTTGTCGATATTGATCCGATTTGTGAAGAGCGAGCCATTCGGGCGGCGATAAAGGCGCGTGAACATTACCAGCAAGATATCACGATTAAGCTCGTCAACCAGACTTTAAAAGGGGTGATCGATAAAGAGGCGCGTTACTGGTTTGATAAAGGTGCCGATTTAGTCGATATCATTGGCGGTTTACCTCGACGTGATGAGCGTGACTATGGTAAAGGTGCCGAGCATCTGGATATTCTAATGACCACGGCCAAACGGTTAGACAAAATGGTCCATGTTCACGTTGACCAGTTTAACTCTCAGGAAGAGAAAGAGACTGAGCAGTTGACCGACAAAACACTGGAGCATGGTATGCATGGCCGGGTCGTTGCGATTCACAGCATTTCGATTACGGCTCATGATATTGCCTACCGACAGGCTTTGTATAAAAAAATGCAGCAGGCACAAATGATGGTGATCGCCTGTCCGTTTGCCTGGATTGATAGTCCGCGTCGGGAAGATCACGGACCAACCCGTAATGCTTTGACGCCGGTTGATGAGCTATCGCAGGCGGGGATTGTTGTGGCCATCGGCACGGATAATATTAGTGATTATATGCTGCCGTTCTCTGATGGGGATATGTGGGAGGAGCTTAAACTACTGATTACCGGTTGTCGTTATACCGATCTGGATAATGTGATTGGCATAGCAACCACTAATGGGCGACGCGTGCTCGGTATTGCGTAATTTTAACTATTACGCAGCCTAGATAAACACTTATTACGATAAATAGTCGGTCAGGCAGATTATAAGAAAATGGCTATAGGTCTCGTGGAATTATAATATTCCGCTATATTGGTTGAGTGTTATCGATTAAAAAAATATCATATAAAACAATCGTACGCGTAATATTTTCATTTATCGCCAGTCCGACTTACCGTGAGCTGATTATTTTCGGTCATGCACTGTGAGTGGATATGGGCAATTATCAAACATAAGCGGAATAATATATGAATCAAACACCCTTTTATGATCCTATTTTAAGCTACGAAGATAATTATCAGCGTGGTCCATTCGGTGCTTTCGCCGCAGACAGTAAACTTGAGATGCCAGTCTTAAAATCAGCCGCTTTTTTTGGGCACACCGTAAACAGTCGTTTGGGTATTCCTGCGGGACCGCTATTAAATAGCCGTTATATTGATGCGGCATTTCGTTATGGTTTTGATTTATGCGTTTATAAAACGGTCCGTAGTCAGGAACACAAAAGTCATCCACTACCTAATGTGCTGGCTATTCATCCTCGGGGTAAATTAAGTGCTGGGATTGATACGGTTTTAGCGGATACCCATTATGATGCGCCATTATCGATAACCAACTCCTTTGGGGTGCCCTCGTTTAAACCAGATATTTGGCAACCAGATATGCAGCAAGCGGTACAAGCGGCCGGGCAAGGACAACTACTTATCGGCAGTTTTCAAGGCACACCGGGTAAAAGCTCGATTGAGGCGGATTATGCCTTAACCGCTCGTTTGGTGGATGAAACAGACGCGCCTATCTTAGAGGCTAACTTAAGCTGCCCAAATGAAGGAGTAAGTAAGTTGTTATGCTTTGACTTTGACAAAGTTGAACGCATCGCTAACAGCATTAAAAATGCGGTACCGAATAAGCCACTGATCATGAAACTCGCCTACTTTTCGGATCCACAACTATTAACGCAGTTATTGAAAAAAGTTGGGCATGTGATCGATGGATTTAGTACAATCAATACACTGTCAGCCAGACCGGTTAATCAGCAAGGTTTACCGGCATTAGGCGCTAACCGTCCTGAAGGAGGCGTATGTGGTGATGCAATTCGCTGGGCAGGCCTTGAGATGGTTACTCATTTAGCTCAGCTGCGCGCGGAAATGTCACTTAACTTCACCATTATTGGCGTGGGTGGCATCAGTCATATTGATCATTACCAGCAATTTTTAGCCGCCGGCGCTGACGCTGTGATGAGTGCAACCGGCGCGATGTGGAATCCACTGCTCGCGTTAGAGATTAAACAATCGTTAGCCAAATCGACTATGGAGGAGTGATTGATGAGCCAGTTAAGTATCGTTGCTATTTTTACCATTAAACCTGAGTTTGCGGCCGAATTTAAGACTGAATTTAAAAAGATTGTCGATGCCAGCCGGCAGGAAGCCGGGTGCATTGCTTATCATTTAAATCAGGATATCAACCATCGTGATATTTATGTCTTTACTGAAATTTGGGCGTCACAGCAAGCGATAGACGAACATAATGCAACGCCGCATTTTAAACATTTTAAAGCCTTTATTGAGAATAAACTCAGTAGCCGACAGGCGCATATCCTTGCTCAGGTATTCTAATTTTGTCAGCGTGTTTACCATTGAAAAAAGCTGAACTTTCAGCTTTTTTTATATTTATTTGTGATTGAGTTAAGTGGGGGATCACCATTATAATCGTAATCAACTCAACTCAACTCAACTCAACTCAACTCAACTCAATCCAATTAGGGTTTTAGGGCAGTAAACACCGCTCTCATCGGCGCCGGATAACCCTCTATGGTTTTACTGCTATCGTTAGGATCGAGAAAATCGGCTAAAGAGTCTGATGTCATCCAATCTGTTTTACGCTGTTCAGCGGTTGTGGTGATGGATACATCCATCATTCTTACCTCAGTAAAACCACATTTATATAACCAGTTTTCCATGGCTTTGATGGAGGGAATAAAATAGACATTGCGCATTTGCGCGTAACGTTCGCCGGGCATGAGGACTTGTTGTTCATCGCCTTCAATCACCAAGGTTTCCAGAATCAACTCACCACCGGCGACCAGTTGGGCTTTGAGCTGGAGTAAATGATCGAGCGGTGAGCGGCGATGGTAGAGTACGCCCATTGAAAATACCGTATCAAAAGCAGCCAGTTCAGGTAGGTCTTCAATACCTAATGGTAAAAAATGCGCACGTTGATCACCACCCAGTAACCGACGAATCACTTCAAATTGACATAAGTAAAGTGGCATTGGATCAATGCCAACGGCCAGTTTAGCCCCTTCACCCACCATACGCCATAAGTGATAACCACTATTACAGCCAACATCTAGGACCGTTTTACCGGCTAGCGGTTTAATATGGTTAATCAGTCGATCCCATTTCCAGTCTGAACGCCACTCGGTATCGATATGAATATCGTATAAATGATAGGGGCCTTTTCGCCAGGGGCTCAAGGTTTGTAGCAAATAGGTTAACTGTTTTTGTTGGCCTTCACTCAAACTATCACCTGACACGCTGACACTATTTTTTAGATCGATGTGTGTTGCCGTGAGATCAGGTAAATGTTTAAGACTATTGAGCCATTGATTAAAACGACTATCGGTATTGTGTTTCTGAAAGGCGGCTAATTGTGCCGGTAGTACTTCTAGCCAGCTTGCTAAATTGCTTTTTGCAATAATTTGATAAAAATTACCGAAATCGATCATATTATGTATTGTCATCTCTAAAGTTATTTTATGGCGATAATTGAACCAAAGTTAAAGCATTGGAACCAGTTGTCGATATGTTTGAAGCCTGCTGTCTGTAAACGTTGATGGTGAGTTTGAATTGTATCGGTAATCATCACGTTTTCGAGCATGCTACGCTTTTGACTGATCTCCAGTTCACTATATCCATTGGCACGTTTAAAATCATGGTGCATATCGAAGAGCAGGGTATCGATTTTGCTATCAGGAAAGGTGAATTTCTCGGATAAAACCAGAATGCCGCCGGGATTTAAACCTGTATAAATCTTATTCAGTAGGGTTTGACGATTAGTTGGTGTCAAAAATTGTAAAGTAAAATTCAGCACAATCATCGAGGCATTACTTATCTCAATATCCATAATATCGGCGCACACAACGTCAACGGGGGTTTGCGCTTTAAAAGCACTAATATGGCGCTGACACCGCTCAACCATTGCCGGTGAATTATCAATGGCAATAATTTGACAACCGGGTTGATGAATATGTCGACGCATTGATAAAGTCGCGGCGCCAAGTGAACATCCCAAATCATACAGCAGCGTATTAGGGCCGGCAAATCGCTGCGCCAGCATACCTATCATCGAGATGATATTTGAATAGCCAGGTACGGAGCGCTGTATCATGTCAGGAAACACTTCAGCGACTTTTTCATCAAATGTCCAGTCACCTAATTTTTCTATTGGTACGGAAAAAAGTCTATCTTTATGATTACTCATGCTATGTAAATCGAACCTCAAATTTTATCGTCAACAGGCAGAATTTTTAAGTGACATTATTTATCAGCAATACGTTGTGATTTTAATCTCTATTAGCAGATAAATTACTCAAAAAACACACTTATTTAAATTAATTAGTATGTTTTTTAGTCCTCATGATAAAACTATTATATTATAATATCTTACTATGTAGAACATAATATCGAAGTTCCTTTTCTGGAAATGAGTAAACATGATTTTTGACATACATTCATAAACTAAAAATAGCACAATAAAGATTAGGTAACATATATGGGATGGTTTTTGGTTGTTTCAATCTGCATTAGTCTGTTACTTGTGGTTTATGTCGGTTCTCATCTGTTATTTTTATTTCAGTGGCGCCAAAAAAGCCGCTTCTTCAAAATCTTCTTTTGGCTGGGGATAATCGTATCCGGTTTTGCTTTAGTGATTGGTAGAATGATAGCGGCAAGTGGATATGTGATACCACTTTGTTTGAGCTATCTATTTGCTTTTTTCCTTTGTCTGTTTTTGAGCTGTTTGATTTTTGATGTCATTATCCTGATGGTAAAGTGCCTGACTGGCAAACTGATGAGTTTTGGTCGAAAAAGTCAGCTCTGTTTTCTGTTACTGGTTTTTGCGATATTCGGTCACGGTTTGTACATGGCTAACATGCCCAATGTTGTTTATTATAAAGTGACTATCGCCAAGCCTTCGTATGTCAGAGATTTACGCATTGTTCAGGTCAGCGACGTTCATATTAGTGAGTTAACTTCAACGGCTTTTGTTGAAGGTATGGTGAAGCGAATCAATCAACGCGATCCTGATTATATTTTTATTACGGGTGATACGTTAGATATAAGACTCAAACCGTTTATTGATAAAAATATGGCCAGTTTGTTTGCCAAGCTTAAGTCCACTTATGGTACGATTATTGTGTTAGGCAATCATGAGTATTATGGCGTTGCTCGTGAGAAAGAGAATAGTGAGCAAGCGATTGTTGAGGCATTTAGTGCAGGGAATATGCTTGTTTTAAAAGATGAAGTGTTATACTCAGCAGAAACCGATAGTTATATTATTGGTCGTCGAGATCGAGCGGTCGATCAACTTATCTCAGCAC